>JABSOL010000043.1 GCA_013215985.1 Campylobacteraceae bacterium | reverse complement strand
ATCTTTATGTTTCTCTTTAATTAAAACATCCAATCAGGTTTTTTAAAATATATTAATTTTTAGCATTTATAATAGCTTCTGATTTTTTTTACTTACTTTATAACCAGATGTTATTATTTATGAGCTCTTATTTAAATAATAACATCTACTAGCCTCATTTACATATCTTTATAATCTCCACCTAAAAGTAAAATATATATTGATTTTTATGTACTTGAGACTTTTTTATATGAGTTTAAAAATAGAAATAAAAGACCTTAGAAAAATAGTTTAAAACAAAAAGGTAAAGGCATTAAAAATATAGAAACAATCTTCTTTAATAAAAATGAAAACTCCACTTAATTACCCACTATAAAAGAAGTATAAGCGACTACTCTTAATTCATCTTTTGTAACTTGTGCACTTGTACATGAATGTAGTTCTATATTTTTTAAATTCCTATTCTTTTGTGCTAATAATAAAGCTTTAAGGCCTATCATTCCACAAGCTTCTGTTTTTCCTAACTCTTCTATATTTTGTTCTTTAATTGCTTTTACACAGTGGGAATCAATTATATTTGATTCTTTTAAAGTATGAAAATGACTCAAGTCTGTTGAAACTACAAGTAATAGCTCATCATTAATTAAAATCTTTTTTAGCAAAGAACTTAAATCATTTGAGTCTAGTTTTCCATATACAATTTCTATAATATTAGATTTTGGAAAATAATGTTTTATAAAAGGGGCTTGGGTTTCAGTTGAATGTTCTTTATGGGCTTCTTCATTAAAGTTTAAAAATGAAAATTCTATTTCTAATTCTTTTAAATAGGTCATATCAATATCTATATCTCCTAAGGGAGTTTTAAATGAATCAAAAATAGAAATACTTGCACCTTCTAGATATACTTTATGACTAGGTCCAATAACTACTATAGTTTTATAATTTTGTTTTGAAGCTAAATTATATGCAATATTAGCAGTAAAACCAGAATAAATATAACCAGCATGAGGAACTATTAAAGCTTTTATATTATTTAAGAGTTTTTTAGGCACAAAACCTTTATTAAAATGTTCAATATATCTTAAAATTTCACTCTTCTCTTTTGGATAAAAACTTCCAGCTACAGACATTTCTCTATTTCTCATAAAAACTCCTTTTAGCTCCTTTGAACAAGAACATTTATTATTAAGTAAATTATTGGCTAAAGTATTAAAATACTGTCTATGTATTAATACCTTATCACACTTAACACATCTAGTATGGTTATCAATTCCAGCATTTCCAATATATACATGTTTAAGTCCTAAATCATTTCCTATTTTCTTAGCTTTTAATAAAGACTCTTTTGAGGTTCTTGGAAGTTCAAGTTCTTTATAATCAGGATGAAAAGCAGAAATATGCCAAGGAATATCATCTCCTAATTCATCTTTTATAAACTTAGCTATTTTTGTAATTTCTTCATCTGAATCATTTTTCGAAGGAACTAAAAGTGTTGTAATTTCTAAGTGAATAGAAGATTTAGAGAAAAACTTAAGATTTTTCAATAATACATCTAACGAACCACCTAGTTTTTTATAATATTCATTTGTAAAACATTTTAAATCAACATTTATCGCATCTATTATTCCAATCATATCAGATGCAACTTCACTACTTTCAAAACCATTAGATACATATACAGATTTAATATTATATTTTTTAGCTTCTATAGCTATATCTTTGGCATATGGATAAAATATTGTAGGTTCATTATAAGTATAAGATATTGATTTACAGTTATGTTTTAAAGCTAAAGAGACTATATCAATAGGTGAAAAGAATTTTTCTTTATTTATTTTTTTTTCTTGGCTTATTCCCCAGTTTTGGCAAAAAGAACATTTAAAATTACAGCCTACGGTTCCTAAAGATAAAGATTTACTTTGAGGATAAAAATGATATAAAGGTTTTTTTTCAATCGGATCTACATTCATTGCAGCAATATGGCCATAAACTAAACAATCAATTTTAGAACCTGTGTTTTTATTAATACCACAAATTCCAATCTGATCAATTTTGAGTTTACAGTAGTGTGAGCATAAAAGACATATTAGTTTATCACTATCTATATCTTTTTTATAATATTTCATTATTTTATTTTTTCAACTTCATAAGTATAAATTATAGCACCATGTTCCAAACAAGAATAATCAAGACCAGCTTTTTTACACAAGGCAGCAAAGAACTCTTCAAAAGTATTTAACTGCTCCCAAACTTGAGGTAAAAAAGTTGATCTTTTATTTTCATAATTTAAAATAACACCATGAGAATTTATATTAATTTTAGATTTTAAATCTTCTAAACTTGAATATTCTAAAAGTTTAGCTTGAGATAAAAGTGAAACTTCTATTTGTATATTATTTAACTCATCTTCACGTAAAGGAGTAAATCTAGGATCTCTAAACGATGCGCCTTTTGCATTATGAATTAAATCTTCTAAAAGACTTTTATGAGCTTGAAGTGAACCTATACATCCTCTTAATCTATTATTGATTTTTAATGTTACAAATGTTGCTTGAATTTCATTTAAAAACTCATGCTCATTTAATAAAAAATCTTTTTTTATATAAATTTTAGGATCAAATTCTTCTTTTATTGCTGCATAAACTATTTGTAATAAAAGTTTAGACTCCATCTTTACTCCTTGATTAAGTCTTTTATAAATTCTATAAATTCATCTGAATCATTTACACATGAACATACTTTATATTCATTAACACCCATACTTCTAGCAATTATTTTATATTCAATTTCTAGTTCATATACAGTTTCTGAATTATCAATAATAAATGAAATTGGATAAATTAATACATTTTCATTTTCATAATCTTTTAATTTATCATCTAAAGACGGAGTAATCCAATCCATAGGCCCTACTTTTGATTGATAGGCTAAAGATACAGATGAAAAGTTAATATTATCTTTTAAAAGTTTTTCTTTTAATATTTCTACATGCTCTTCTATTTGTTTTTGATAAGGATCACCTGCATCTATAATCTTTTGAGGTAAACCATGAGCTGAAAAGACTAAATTATAGTTTTCATAATTATTTATAGTTTTTTTAATATCACCTATTATAATTTCATTAAACTTATCATTTTTATAAAATGGTTCAATTATTCTTGTTTTAAAAGAAAAGTTTTTAACATTCATAAAATCTTCAAGAGATGATTTTGTAGTAGTTGTTGAATACTGTGCATACAAAGGTAAAAGTACTATTTCTTCTACACCGTTATCGTTTAGAATTCTACATGTTTCTTCAGCTTGGGGATGAGTATATCTCATAACTTGAGCTATATACATATCATCAATGTTTTTTTCTAGTTTTTTAATTAATTTATTTGATAAAGGATTAATTGGTGAAAAACCACCTATTTGTGCATAATTTTCCCATGCATGATTAAGTCTTTTTCGTACTATATATTTTGAGATTATTGAACGTATAAAATCATTTTCTACAGAAATAATATTTTTATCATTAAACATATTACTTAAAAACATTTTTAACTCATCTTTATTTCTAGGACCACCCATATTCATTAAAACTAAAGCTTTTTTCTTCATTTCTTACCTACTGATTATATTAATTATATTAGATATATTCTAACATAATTATGATTTTTCTATCTTTTGATTTAGAATAATAATTTAATGACAAAAGTTAATATTATTTGATATAAATAATAAGGTAAATAAATTTTTACTAAAATTGAAAAAGATTGAAAAAAATATTTTTAAGTATATTTTATACCTGGGCTGGCTGTCATGGCTTTGATGAAGGTAAAAAGCTTTATGTAAATCAAAAGTAATAAAAGGATGGAGTACAGAAAAGATTGAAAATTCTTTAAATGGTTATAAAAACAGAACTTATAGTTCTTATAGTAAAAAAACAATGTATGGTCAAGTAAAAAGATTATCTACAAAAGACATAAAATAATCGGCTCTAATTATTTCTAATTTTAAATAGTTTTTCATAAAAAAACTATTTACTCAAGTCTAGTTCTTGTTTCTTTTTTTCTTTAGCTTCTTTAATTTTATTCTCTTTTTTAATTGCATCATTTAAGTCATCAACATTATCAAATAATAAACCATCCATCATTTTTCTACTATCGTCAAATTGGCCTGTTTTAGCACCCCAAATAAAAAGAGCTAAAATTATACAAGATATAAATAAACCTACAAACAACATCATAAATAAAGTATCACTAATCATAATTATCCTATTTAAATTTATTCTCTTTAATTCTTAATGAGTTTAGAACAACAAGTAGTGAACTTAAACTCATAGATAAAGCAGCAACAAGAGGTATAACTAAACCAAATACTGCTAAAGGAACTGTAATCATATTATACACTAAAGAAATTAATAAATTTTGTTTAATAAAAGAATATGTTCTTTTTGAAATATATATAGTATCTTTTAAAGATTCTAATGAATTATTTAATAATATTACATCTGAAACTAAAATAGAAATATCAGTTCCTGATCCCATTGAAATTGAAACATCGGCACGTGAAAGTGCGATTGAATCGTTAATTCCATCACCAATCATAATTACTTTTTTACCTTCATTTTTTAATTTACTTATATAATCTGCTTTCTCAATAGGATTAACTTTAAATAAGTATTTATCTATATTAACTTGTTTAGCTATTTTTTTAACAGCAGACTCATTATCACCTGATAAAATAATTAAGTCTAAATTATTCTCTTTTGCGTAAGATACAAATGAGTCTGCATTATCTTTTAATTCATCTTCTAATTCAAACTTAGCAATAATATTTCCATTTACACAAAAGACATATAAAGTATTTGATATCTTTTGAGAATATACAATATTATTCTCTTTTAATAAATCTTCGTTTCCACCTACTAAATCATATGTACTGTCATTATTGGAATAGTTTGCACTCATGCCTTTAGCTTGTAAAGTATGAACATCTTTTAAATCTAAATTATTTAGATCTTTATTCAAGTCTCTAAGTTTATTTTTAACTGCTTTTGAAATTGGATGGTTTGAAGAGTTTAATAATGAATATAATAAATCCATATATATTTTATCACGATTATATATCTCATAATTTATTACAGATAAGATACCTTTTGTTAAAGTTCCTGTTTTATCAATTACTATAGTGTCAGCTTTCGCAATAACTTCTAAAAACTTAGCTTCTTTAAATAATAAAGACTTTTTAGCTAATAATGATATTCCAATTAGGGAAGCCATAGGAGTAGCAAGTGCTAAAGCACAAGGACAGGCAATAACAATAACTGAAATTGCAACTATAAATGATTTTTCAAATACAGAAGTATTTTCATATGAAAAACCAAAGTCAAGTCCTAAAAAATACCATACACAAAATGTTAGAAAAGATAATGATAAAATAATAATTGAAAATATCCTAGAGAACTCATTCGCTTTTTCTTCTATTTTAGGTTTTGAAGCAAGAGAGTCTTCAATTAGGGTAACTATTGAATTTAATGTTGAGTCTTCATAAGTTTTGATTGCTTTATATCTAATTAGTTTATCAAGGTTTACACTTGAAGAGTATATAAAATCATTTTTAATTTTATTAATAGCATTTGATTCACCACTTATACTTGATTCATCAAAACAAGTTTTATAGTCTAATAAAATACCATCAACAGATGCTTTTTCACCTGTTTTAAGCTCAATTATATCACCTACTTTAATATTAGCAATTGAAACATCTGTTTTAAGATCATTTTTAATAATTGTTGCAGAAATTGGAATTTTAGATTTTATTTTGGCCAAAGTATCTGAAGCTGAATCTTTACCAATAACTTCTAAATACTTTCCAACTAATACAAAAGTAATAATCATAGTAACAGAATCAAAATAACTCTCCCCTGCTCCACCAAATAATATATATAATGAATATATATAAGATAATGTGGCACCTGATGCAACTAAAAAATCCATATTAATAATTTTATTTTTTAAAGAATAATAAGCACCTTTAAAAAATATAGCTCCACAGTAAAATAATACAGGAGTACTCAAAAGAAACTCAGCCATATGAATCATCTCTTTTATATCATCATGTATTCCTGTAAAAAATCCAGTATATTTAGCAACACCTAACATCATAATATTTACAGATGAAAAAACAGCAATCATCATTTTAATAAAATAATCTTTTTTAGCTTTTAAAGTTTTTTCTGAAGCTTCTGATGAGTCATAAGCATAAGCGTTATAACCAACTGATCTTATTTTTTTAATAATTTCAGATAATTTTATTTCATTAATATCAAATATTATTCTAGCTTTATTATTAGTAAAATTAATATTAGCTTCGATTATACCTTGAGTTTCTAATAATATTTTTTCATTTAACCAAATACAAGCAGCACAGTGAATACCTTCAATTATAAGGTTTACACTTTCAAAACCATCACTTGTAATTTTTACATAATTATCATAAAAACTTTTTTGATCAAATTCTTTTAAATCATCATTAGAATAAGTTTTAGCAGATTCTAAAGTTTTATTTCCTAATTTATCATAAAAAGAGTCCAAGTTTTCATCTTTTAATAAATGATAAATTCCTTGACATCCTTTACAACAAAAGAATAACTCTTCTTTTTCTTTTATCATTACTTTTTCATCAAAAGATATTTGACAATGTTTACATGTTATATTTGACACAATAATCCTAATAATAATTAATAAATAATTTTTATTCTATAAAAATCTATATATTTTAATCAATTTAAAATGTAATTATGATATTATGAATAAAATAACAAATATATAATTTATTTATTGATTAAGTAATTATATCGTATAAATTTGGAGAAAAACTTTTATGATTGAAAATATTTCTATATTAAAAAATATAACAATACTTTATGCCGAAGATGAAGATAATTTAAGAGATATTACGTTAAATATTTTAAAAGGTTTCACAAAAAAACAATATGTAGCCTGTGATGGGCAAGAAGGTTTAGAGCTTTTTAAAAAACATGAAGAAGAAATTGATTTAATTATTACAGATATTAATATGCCAAAAATGAATGGTCTAGAAATGATTAAAAATATTAAAGAAATCAACTCTAATATTCCTATTATAGTAGCAACTGCTTTTTCAAATACAGAATACCTACTAGAAGCAATTGATATTGGTGTTGATAAATATATATTAAAACCAATTGATATGAAAAAACTTCTACAAATTATGAGTCAGTCATTACTTTATCATGAACTAAAAGATTTATATATTGATAAAATAACAAAACTTCCAAATAGAAATAAATTGAAAAAAGATTTAAATGCAAATCAAGAAGATTTAATGGCATTAATTAATATTGATAAATTCTCAACTATAAATGATATATATGGTGAAGCTAATGGAGATAAAATACTTTATAAGTTTTCGCAAGAATTATTAAAAGATTTCTCAAAAGATATTTTTACAACATATAGAATTGAAGCTGATAAATTTGCAATTGTTACACTTGGATCTTATTTATCTGTTGAAGAATTTAAAGGTATGTGTGAAAAGTTTGCAGACAAAATTGAGAAAAACTCAATCAAATTAGATGAGCATTCAATTGATTTACATATTACAATAGGAATTGCTAAAGCTGATGCCTCTGATGTATATAGATATACCCAAAGAGTAATAAACTATGCAAGAAGAAAGTTTGAAAAGATTTTAATATATAAAGACTCATATAATTTTCAAGAAGATTTTCAAGATAATATGCAATGGGTTAAAAAAGTTAAAAATGGTATTCAAAATAATAGATTTACAGCTTATTATCAACCAATTGTTGATACGAAAACTCAAGAAATCTATAAATATGAGGCTTTAATTAGATATATCGAAGATAATGGAGATATTATATCACCTTATAAATTTTTAGATATTGCTAAAAAAGTTAAGTTATATCCTAAAATTATAGAAATAATGTTAGTTAAATCAATTAAACTAATAAGAGAAAAAAACAAAAGAGTATCAGTTAACATTTCATTTGCAGATATATCAAGTTCAAATACAAGAAATCATATTTTAAAAACTTTGGAAGAAAATAAACAATATGTTAATTTATTAGAGTTTGAAATACTTGAAAGTGAAGAAATTTCTGATTTTAATGCTGTAAGAACATTTATTAAAGATATTAAATCTTATGGCTGTGCTGTTGGTGTTGATGACTTTGGAGCTGGTTATTCTAACTTTAATATGCTAACTGAATTAGATATTGATTTTGTTAAGATTGATGGATCTTTAGTAAAAGAATTAGATAAAAATGAAAATCATGAAATTATAGTTGAAACTATTTCTTCATTTACTAAAAAACTTGGATTTAAAACAATTGCTGAATTTGTATGTAATGAAGAGGTTTACAAAAAAGTTAAAAACCTTGATATAGATTACTCACAAGGTTATTACTTTTCAGAACCTATATCTTTTGAGATGGTATAATTTAGTTATACCAGTCTTTAATAAGTTTGTCATTATCAAATAATGCAGCTTTAATTCTACATACATTGGCAATAGCTATTAATTGTTTACTAGCTATTTGTAAATCATCATTAACTATAAAATAATCATATTTTTGAAAATACTTGATTTCAGTTTTTGCATTCTTTAATCTTTTTTCAATAACATCATTTTCATCAGTATTTCTAGATCTTAATCTATTTTCTAATACTTCTAATGATGGAGTTGTAATAAAAACAGAAGTAACTTGTCTTGAAATCTTTTTTCTTACAATTTCATGACCTTGAACATCAATATCAAAAATCACTAATTTACCAAGTGCTAAAGCTTTTTTAATAGGTTTTAAAGAAGTACCATAATAATTACCATGAACTTCTGCCCATTCTAAGAAAAAGCCTTCTTTAATATCATCTAAAAACTCTTTTTTAGAAACAAAAAAGTAGTCAATTCCATCAACTTCACCTTCTCTTGGAGCTCTTGTAGTAGTAGAAATAGAAAAATAATAATCTGATATTTCTTTATAAACTTCTTTTAATAAAGTTGATTTACCACATCCACTTGGACCTGAAAGTAATAAAACTGCACCATTCTTTTCTTCTATCATATTTAGCCTTTTAGTGATAATTTAAGGTCTATTATCTCACCTTTTGTTAAACGATCAATTATTGTCTGATCTACTTTTTCAAATAATGGACTTAATTCATCTAAATTATATTTACTTAATACTAATTCTATTTCATCATTAGGTTCGGAAAATTCATAATCTCTTACTTCATTTATAGCATCATCAATTACAGAAGATAAATCTTTCCAATCATTTTTTTCTAGTTCATAAGAATCTTCCACATTTGAATCTAATAAAATCTGATTAATTTTAGATAATTCGATTGAATCTAAAACTCCACCATCATTTAAAGAAGCTATTGTAACAATACTCTCATCATTGTCATTATCAATATCTTCAGCTATATCATCTGCTAAAGAATCAACATAAGAATGTATTTCATTAATATCAATTAAAGATTCATCTTCTTCGATTATTGCTTTTTTTCTTTTCATATTATTTTTAATATGTGTAATTTGCTCATCTAATATATCATTTAATTGTTTTGGTAAAAAAGGTCTAGTTAATTCAAAATCACTTTCTTTATCAAATCCAAGTTTATCTTGAGAGATAACACCTAGTCTTTTTGTATATAATTTATAACGATTAAAATCTTTATTAATATACTCTTCATCTAAAACAATTAAATCATAATTATCTAAAATTTTTGAACTTTCTTGTATTGAAATTTTAATTGATAGTTTTTCACATATCAAAGAAAAAATTTGAATAATTATTGTACTCTTACTTATCAATAATAACTTCATTATAACTCCACTAATTCATTGTTTATTAATTTATAAACTTTATCACACTGTTTTGCTAGATCTTCTTCATGAGTAACTAAAACTAAAGCTGCATCATTATCTTCAATATATGAAAACATAGTCTTCATAACTTCTGCTGCTGTTTCTTTATCTAAATTACCTGTAGGTTCATCAGCAAAAATAATTTTTGGTTTTTTAGTAATTACTCGTGCAATTGATAGTCTTTGTTGTTGACCACCTGATAACTCTCCAACACCTTGATTCATAACATGATCAATTTTTAAATCTTTTAATAAATTATCATCTTGTTTATTTGAAGATAATAATTCTGCAATTTTAAGATTTTCATTTGCATTAAAACCTCTAAATAAATAATGTGCTTGAAATATTATACCAAAATCTTCTCTTCTTACTTTTAAAAGTTCTTTTTCTTTTAAATCATATAAAGATCTATTTTTGTATATTAGTTCACCACTTTTTGGTTTTAATAATGAGCATAAAATATTAAGTAATGTTGATTTTCCAGTACCACTTACACCTATTATTGCAATTGATTCTTTTTCATGTATGTTTAAAGTAATATTGTTGAATAAAGTATAGTCAAATTCATGTGAGATATTTTTAGCTTCTAAGAGAAGTCTCTTAGAAGCCACAAGCCTTGAATGTTTATTTTCTACGTTAAGATCAGAATTATTCATTCAAGCCTCGCTTATATAGTTTATAGTCTTATTATTTAGCCATTTGTGCAGCAACTTCTGCAGCAAAATCTTCTTCTTTTTTCTCAATACCTTCACCAAGTTCAAATCTGATGTAAGCAGTAATTTTAATAGATGCATCAACTGCAGCAATTGCTTGCTCAACAGTTTTTTTGTCGTCCATTACATACGCTTGAGATAATAAAGCATGTCTACCATCTAATTGACAGTTATCTTCAATCCATCTTGAAATTTTACCTTTTAAGATGTTTTCAATAATGTTTTCTGGTTTACCTTGTGCTAATAATTCAGCTTTCATTTCAGCTTTTGCAGTTGCAACAGCTTCATCTGTAAGTTGAGATTTAGAAACGAACTGAGGGATGTTTTTTAAAGGTTTTTTCAATCTTTTTAATTCATCATTATCAGCATCGATTTCTGCAACAATTGCTCTGTTTTCAGATTCTACAAAAGAAGCATCTAAATCAGTATAAGCAATTACTGTAGGTTTCATAGCAGACGCGTGCATAGCAAGAGATTTTAATAATGCAGCTGTTTTATCTTTAGCAGCATCATCACAAGTTGCAGCTAATAAAACTCCAACTCTACCATTTGAATGTACATATGCGTTTACAACGTCACCTTCAACTGCAGAAACTTTTCTAGCAACTAAATTTTCACCAACAGTAGCAATTTTACCTGCTAAATATTCTGGGAAAACTAAACCATTAAGAGATGAAGCAGCTAAAGTATCAGCATCAGTGATACCATTAGAAGCAGCATGCTCAACGATTTCTTTAGTAATAGCGATAAAGTTGTCATTCTTAGCAACAAAGTCAGTTTGAGCATTAAGCTCTAACATTGTAGCTATAGAACCAGAAGCGTCAACTGTAACAGAAATTAATCCCTCAGCAGCAACGTTTCCAGCTTTTTTAGCAGCTTTACCAAGTCCAGCTTCTCTTAAAGCTTGAACAGCTTTATCTAAATCACCCTCAGTTTCGTTAAGAGCATTTTTACAATCAAGCATTCCTGCTCCTGTCATTGCTCTTAATTCTTTGATTAGTTTAGGAGTTGAACCAGCCATGACTATTTAGCCTCAGTTGGTGTTTCAGAAACTTCTTCAGTTTTTGCATCAGCTAAAACTTCAGCAGATTCATCAGCAGAAACTTCTTCTTCAGTTCCATTTTCTTCAGCAAAAGTAGCTTTACCTTCGTTGATTGCAGCAGCCATTTCATTACAAAATAATTGTACTGATCTAATTGCATCATCATTACCAGGAATTGGGAAATCTACTAAATCAGGATCACAGTTAGTATCTAAAGGAGCTACAACTTTGATTCCAAGTCTTCTTGCTTCTAAGATAGCAATTTTTTCTTTAACAGCATCAACAACAAACATCATGTCTGGAATTTTATGCATTTCTTTAATACCACCAAGGTATAATTCTAATTTAACTTCTTTTCTAGAAAGCATTAATGCTTCTTTTTTAGTTAAAAGATCTAATTGACCTTCTTCTCTCATTTTCTTAATTACTTCTAATTTTCTAATAGATTTTTTAATTGTTCCGTAGTTAGTTAACATTCCACCTAACCATCTATGGTTAACATATGGCATACCACAATCAATTGCTGCTTTCTTAACTGCATCTCTTGCTTGTTTTTTAGTACCTACGAAAATCATTGTTTGACCTTCAGCAGCTGCTTCTTTAACTACATTATATGTGTATCTGAAGTATCTTAAAGTTTTTTGTAAATCAATAATATAAATATTTTTTCTTACACCGAAAATAAATTTCTTCATTTTTGGATTCCATCTTCTTGTTTGGTGACCAAAGTGTACACCACATTCTAATAAGTCTTTCATTGTAACCATGTTGTTTCCTTGTGTTTGTTTTAGGGTTTTGCCTCAGTGTCCCTTAATGTTTTCACACAACCCATACCAGGATTGACACTTGCGAGGTTTCTATTATGTTAATAGAATCGTGATTTTAGCGAAGTTAATATTAATTTAAGATTAAGCCAATATTAAATTTTCCCTTAGTTAAATTCTTTGTTTGCTTCTTTTACAATATATTCAGCGATTTTATTTGATTCTTGTGCAATATTATTTGTTTCATTTGCAATATTTGCACTTTCTTGTGTTTGTTTATCTAAAGTAGATATTGCATCATTAATTTGGATAAGTCCTCTTTCTTGTTCTAAACTTGAAACTGTTATATTTTCAATTAAAGATATAGTTAATTCAATATTATGATTTAACGTTTTATAACCTTTAATCATAGAATCTGCAATATCTTTCCCTTCTTTTGTTTTAGAACTTGCAGCTTCTACAATTGATTTAATTTCTTTTGCGGCTTCGGCTGATCTATTAGCTAAGTTTCTAACTTCTTGTGCAACTACAGCAAATCCTTTTCCTGATTCTCCAGCAGTTGCTGCTTCTACAGCTGCATTAAGTGATAAAATATTTGTTTGAAATGCAATTTGATCAATAACTGAGATAGCTTCATTTATTGAAGAAGTTTGAGTATTAATCTCATCCATAGCTCTTGCAGTTTTATTTGCTAAATCTTGTCCTGTTTGTGATGATGAATTAAGCTCTTTTGCATATAAAGCCATTTTGTTAGTGCTAGATACAGTTTCTTTCATGTTAGCTGTAATTTGTTCTAAAGAAGCTGCCGTTTCTTCAAGTGATGCAGCTTGAATATTTGCTAAATTACTTAAGTTATCAACATTGTTAGCTAATAAAGATGATCCCTCTTGAAGTGATAAACCATTTTTTAGATTAACTTCTCTTAGTTTATTTAAAGAATGTCCTAACTCATTTATACCTTTTGCTAATTTAATTATATCTTCTTGCATTCCATCTGTTAAAATAGAAGAAGAATAATCACCTTTTTTATATCCATTTAGAGTTATAAGCATTTTTTGAATAAATTCATTTTTACTATTTGATACTGCAATTAAAGCTAAAGCTTCGTTTATTTCTTTTGAAACTTTTACAAAATCTCCATGTAATCCTGAGCTTAACATTTTTCTTGAAACATTACCTGTTGAAATAGATTTTAAAGAAGCTGATGTATCTCTAGTAAATGCTTCTACTTGATCAAGTAAATTATTGATATTCCAAGATATTTTTCCAAAATCATTTGAGTTATCTATATTAATAATTCTATGATACAAATGTCCATTAGCAACTTTTTCTAGAATCTCATTTGTGTAATTTAATCTTTTTACATATTTATTAAGAGAATAAAAAGTAAATGAAAATGTAAATATTGATGAAATAACACTCAAATATAAAAACATCTCAAAAAAACCACTTTTACTTAGATAAGTAATTAAACTTAAGACAATAAGTAGAAAATTTAAAAACACTGTACTTTTAATTTTTAAAAATAAATCCATTATTTTTCACCTTGTAAAGATAGTATTAACTCATTATATTCAATATTATTATCTTCTAAAAACTTAAGTAAATAAGAAACAGAAGCTTTAACACCAGAAGATCTTTCGAGATCTAACATTTTTGAATAAATAGGAATAATTGTTTGAATTGCTTGATCATTTGGTTTTCTTCTTACAGATGTATAACCAATAATTTTTCCAGTAGAATCATAATCAGCTGTAATATTTGCTAAAACCCAATAATAATCACCATTTTTACATCTATTTTTTACAAACCCAAAAAATTCTTTTCCAGATGAAATAAAATCCCAAGCTAATTTAAATGCAGCTCTTGGCATATCAGGATGTCTAATGATATTATGATTTTTTCCAATTAGCTCATATTCTTTATATCCAGCAATTTCCATAAAAATTTCATTGCAATATGTAATAATACCTTTGTTATCTGTTTTTGATACAATAAAATCATTTTCTTTCATTTTTATTTCATTTTTCATATTTAATCCTATTTAATTATTATTTCATAATTATATTCTTTTTTAATAAATAATGATGATAAAATGTATTTTTTATGTGTTTTTTATACTTAAATTGTATATTAGAATTGATTTTACTCAAACAAAAGTAAAATTACTTTTGTTTTGTTTTGAGTTATTTATTATTTAGGAGATAAATAAAAATATTAATACAAGAAAAATACCAGCTAGCATAAAATATATGCCTCTTTTTTTAAAGCCAAACTTTCCTTTAACCATAAACATAGCAGATATTGCTAAAAAGCTTAAAATTATGCTGTATAAAATTGCTAAATAAAACCATAATTTCTCATGTGTAGCTTTGTGAGCAGAAATTACAGATTTAAGATATGGAGGATATGAAATATACTTATATATTACATTTCCTGATTTTGTATTATAGTTTATATTATTTGATCTTGATTTAAAATATAAAATATTATCTTTTTCTTCTGAAAATTTAAAATATTTTATACTTTTATTTGCAGACTTCATAATACTCATAGGTATATCACTTTTAGAATCTAATTCTTTAAAGGATAGTTCTAAT
The DNA here is from genome assembly GCA_013215985.1 of Campylobacteraceae bacterium. GTDB lineage: Bacteria > Campylobacterota > Campylobacteria > Campylobacterales > Arcobacteraceae > NORP36. The sequence continues at coordinate 3,191 of JABSOL010000043.1, read as the reverse complement.
TTTTTTATAAATTCAATTTTTGTAATATCCTTAGATAAATTCTTTTCTATTACATATGTTTGTTCTAACCATCCAAGCGCGCGTCCTGATAAAACAATTCCTGTAATAGTGTAAATTAAGGTAATACCAATTACAAAATAACCAAGGTCTCTATGAAGAGACCTAATAATATGAGAGAATGACTTTTTCTTGCTCATTTTTTAAACTAGAATGTATAAGATAATTTAATTTTGTAGTTTCTTTCAACTTCAAATGAAGTAGAATCTGAACTTCCAAAGTATGTACCAAAGGCTGTGTGTTTTGTATATTGTTTATTAAATAAATTATCAATTGCAAAATTAATTTTTGCACCTTTTAATAATGAAGTTAATTTATATGTTGCAGCAATATTATGAACACCATAACCTAATCTTTTTACAGATTTATCTGTACTATATTGATATTCATTACCGGGTACAAATTCTGCATCATATTCAAAAGACAAGTCTTTATTTACTTTATAATCTGCTCCTAATTTAAAAGTGTGGATATTAGCTGTTTTAGGCTGTTTTTTCTCACCAGTTTTTATGTTTTTTTGACTACCTTTTGAGAATGTATGACTTGCATTAAAAACTAAAGTATCATTTGAATAAGTAAATACCGTTTCAAATCCCCATAATTCTAAATCGTCTGTACCTTCTATTGAACCATTTTTAGTTGGATGCATATAATTATCTACATTATATTTGTAAGCTGTAAAACCTACTTTTGAAGAATTTGTATCTAAATCATTAGATAAATCATAGTCTAATCCAATCTCAATATTATGTCCTGTTTGAGCTTTAGTATTTGTTGACTGAGATATACTATTATTTAGCATTAAAGTTTCACCTAATGATGGTCCTTTAAAAATTCTTCCATATCCAGTTCGAAGTCTTAAATTTTCACTTAGCTGATATGAAGCTTTAAATTTTGGAGATAATTGTTTAAATGTACCAGAGTAAAATCCACCCAATTTGTGAATATCATATCTTGCACCAATATTTAAAACTAGTTTATCTAAGTAAATTTCATCTTCAATATAGAATGCTTTTGAATCTATTTCACCTTTACCTTTAACAGTTGATGCTTCTTTTTTGCCAGCTTCACTTCCACTAATATATAAAGCTAAAGCATCTGCTTTTTTAGATTGTTCTTCTTTTGTATTTTCAATACCGTAAGTAAGCATATGATTATTTATAATAGAAGTATTTCTTAAATCAAAACCAATAGTTTTATTCTCATAAGTTCTTTTTGGTTGTTCAATTTTTCCATCTTTAGACCATTTACCATTAGTTTTCACCCAGTTATCATCTAATAATGATTCTCTTATTAATTTTTGAGAATTTGAAAATACTTTTGCTTCTACTTTTACTAAATCACTACTTGGATTATATTCATAATTTAAAGTATATGTATCTCTTGTAATTTCATTATGTGTATTATCAGTTTTATTATTACCTGTTTTTTCGCCTGACAATTGTCTCTTTCCACCATCAGAATATTTATTATAAGAAAGTTTAATTGTATTATATTCATTTGCTTTAATAACGAATTTAAATAATCCGCTTTTTAAAGTACTTTGTTTTGATTTAATTTTTTCTTTTCCAGAAATATGAATATCACCATCTTTAGAAATATTTCCAAGCGCTAAAAATTCTAATTTATCATTTATCTTAGTGAATACTGCAACACTTGTACTTTTTCTTTCATATGCACTTTGATAAGCAGCAGAAATCTTAGCGCCAAAAGTTTGGCCATCTTTTAAAAAATCACTTGGATCTTTTGTTTCATATTTAAAAGAACCATTAATTACGCCAGATCCACTTAAAGCAGAATTTGCTCCTAATTCAATAGAACCAATTTTTAAAATCTCAGCATCAATTGTTTGATCACCTGAGTGATGAAATAATTGACCACCTAATTTTGCTCCATCAATTGTGATATTAGATGATTTATCTTCTAAACCTCTAACATAAACTTTTTGAGAATATCTTGCGTTTCCATCAACTATAACACTAGGCATAGATTTTAAAATATCTTTAATATCGCTAGCTTGTAAATTGTCTAATCTATCTGCATTTATAGCTTTAACATAAGACTCTAGAGCTGTATCTACTACAGAAACTGCTCCTAAATTCACCTTATCATTTGCAGATGTACTTAATGCCAAACAAGCACAAATAGATAAAGAAATTAATAATTTATTTTTATTCAATTGTTTTCCTTTTTTTTCACATTTATATACTGAGAATGATACTCAGAACTAATCACAAACTAATCACATTTTTATTTTTAAGATTAATCAAAAAAAATAATATCTATAATTTGAATTAAATTTAACTTAACGAAATTTTATGATTCGCTTTATTTATAGTATATTTATTGAAATGATACTTATTTAATCTTATTTTAAAATGATAATAAGTATCATACGCATAATTAAAAAAGATAGTTTATAAAGGTTTTTATGAGTAAAGTTCCAAACTTATTAAATAAAAATAATGATGTTTCAGTATTAATAGTAGAAGATGAGATTATATTAGCAATGGGTCTTGAATTAAGTTTAGAGAAAATGGGATATAAAGTTTCCGCAATGGTTTGTACCTGTAATGATGCTGTCTTACATGTTCAAAACAATATGCCTGATATTATACTAATGGATATTAATTTAAATGAGAAACAAAGTGGAATTGATGCTGCAAATATTATTTGGAAAAGATTTAAAATACCAATTATCTTTTTAACCTCATATTCAGATGACAAAAATATAAAAGATGCTATGGAATCGGAACCATATGCTTATTTAATTAAACCATGTAGAGATGAAGAATTAAAAGCAAGTATTCATATGGCATTACACAAGCATAAATTCTTTTTTAAGAATATAAAAAAAGATATTAATAAAAAAGAAACTTTAATTCAGTTAATTGATAATTTAACATATGAAAGATCTACAAATAAACTACTTAAAAATAATATAGAAGTTAAATTAACAAAAAATGAAAAAAAACTTTTTTATATACTATCTCAGTACCCTGGTAAAATTGTTAGTTTTCATGAAATTTCTAGATATATTTATAGAGAAGTAGTATATGATTTAGGAAAAATAAGAACACTTATTTATAGAATTAAATTAAAATTAGAAATATATCCCTTTGAAAATGTATTTG
>JABSOL010000042.1 GCA_013215985.1 Campylobacteraceae bacterium | reverse complement strand
CTTATTCAAAAAAATTAAGTGAACTTACTTGGAAAAGTGATAATATTAATTTATTAGGATTATCTTTTTTTTATGACAATTATTTTAAGTATATTTTTACTTATAAAAAGAATATAAAAGATGAAAAAGCTTTTATGAGTGATTTTGATTGGTTAAATAATAATTATAAGTGGACACATTATTCCAAACATCCAGATACAAAAGTAGTGAATGTAGAACATTTTAATTTAGAAATAAAAAAAGAAATATATCAATACAAAAATTTGTTTTTTAATTTATCAATAGCATATAAATATGAAGAAGAAAAGTATGAAGCTTATGGAGGATCTTATATTTATTCATCTTCTAATGCTTTAAGAGACTTAGCAGGTGAATTTTCTGGAGTAGTTATAACTTATAAAACAAAAGCTTATATACCTTATCTTAAAAGCCAAATAGAATACAAAAGTGAGTCTTTCATCAACTCATTATCACTATCTTTATCAAACCTTGTTTATTTTCAAGAGTATGATACTCACCACTTAAGAAACATACAATTTAATTCAGACTTTTATTTATCAAAATACTTAGCAATAGATTTAAGAAGTGAATATAAATTTACGAAAACTGTATCATTCTTATTATCTTATAAATACTCTAAGTTTTATGAAACTAAAGGTAATACTCATGAAATAAATCTAAATACCTATTCAATTAGAAAGTACTCAGGTGCTGCTTATTCTAAAAAAAGTGATTTATTAGGTTTTTCAATTAAAAAGAGTTTTTAATAATATATAAATCTAATGTAAAAAATCATTTTAGTTTTTTCTTTTGGTTTTGGATATTCTTTATAAGCAGTTTTTATTACATCTATGCTTTCTTTATCTAAAGATGTATAACCAGAACTCTTTTTTAATTTTAAATTGGATATATCACCATTAGGATGAAGATAAAATTCAATTATGCTTAATCCTTGTTGTTTTGTTTTAATTGCAATGTCTGGATATCTTAAATACTTTTGAGTAATACTTTGTACCGTTTCTAAGTTCTTTTTTAAATAAGCTTTTTGAACAAGAGTAAATTCATTATATTCATTTCCATATAGTTTTTTATACTCTTGTGCTAAATCTTTTGTTTCTTGATATGTATTAATTGGATTTGATAAAAAATCTTCTAGAGTTTTTTCTTGAATTCTACTCTTATTTAGTTTATTATAATCTGGAATAATATTTTTAGACTTTTTAACTTTTTTTAGAATGTTCTTCTTTTTTGATTTATTGATTTTTTTCTTAACTTTTTTGTAAAATTTTTTCTTTTTTTTGAAGGTTTTTTTTACTATTTTTTTTGAAGGTTTTTTCTTTATTATTTTTTTAGCTTTTTTACTCTCTATGACTTTTTTCTTTTTTAAAGTCACATATTTAATATTTGATTTATTCTTAGTTTCTGTCTTTATTTTATGGCTTAGATTATTATTGTTTATAATAGTTTTATTGAATTGGTAAAATATTATTAAATGAATTAATATAACTAAAGTTATTGCGCTTAAAATCTCTTTCATAAACGAAATTATAGTACAATATTGCTTTTAAAATATAAGAATAAAATTTATAGGATAACAAATGTTTGAAAAATCACTAAATGCATATAATGAAGCCAAAGAAGTAATTCCAGGAGGCGTTGATTCTCCAGTTAGAGCTTTTAAAGGAGTATTAGGAACACCACCTTTTATTGATAGAGGTGAGGGTGCTTATCTTTTTGATATTGATGGAAATAAATACTTAGATTTTGTACAATCTTGGGGTCCTTTAATTTTTGGACATTGTGATAAAGATATTGAAGAAGCTGTAATTGAAACTTGTAAAAAAGGTTTATCATTTGGAGCTCCTACTCTTTTAGAGACTTCTTTAGCCCACGAGATTACTGATATGTATGATTATATAGATAAAGTAAGATTTGTAAGTTCTGGAACTGAAGCTGTTATGTCAGCTATACGTCTTGCAAGAGGAGTTACTGGAAAAGATGATATCTTAAAATTTGAAGGATGTTACCACGGTCATTCTGATTCTTTATTAGTTCAAGCTGGATCTGGACTTGCTACATTTGGAAGCCCAAGTTCTCCTGGAGTTCCTGCTGATTTAATTAAACATACATTATTAAGTGAATATAACAATATAGAAGACTTAAAAAAATGTTTTGAAAACTCATCTGATATTTCTTGTATTATTATTGAACCAATTGCAGGAAATATGGGATTAATTCCAGCTGAGCAAGACTTCTTAAAAGCTTGTAGAGACTTATGTGATGAACATGGTGCTTTATTAATATTTGATGAAGTAATGACAGGATTTAGAGCATCTTTAACAGGAGCTAGTGGAACAGTTGATACAAAAGCTGACATTATTACTTTTGGTAAAGTAATTGGTGCTGGTATGCCTGTTGGTGCATTTGCATCATCAGCTTCTATCATGAATCACTTATCTCCTGATGGTACAGTTTACCAAGCAGGGACTTTAAGTGGAAATCCTGTTGCTATGAGTGCTGGTTTAGTTTCATTAAAAAAACTAAAAGCAAATCCAGAAGTTTATGTTTCTTTAAATGCCAAAGCTGTAAAACTAACAAATGGATTTAAAAAAGCTGCATCTGAAAATGGAATTTCTTTACAAGTAAATACTAGAGGTTCTATGTTTGGATTCTTTTTCTGCGAAAATGAGCCTAAAAACTTTAAAGATGTAGGACTTTGTAATTTTGATTATTTTGCTAAATTCCATAATGAAATGCTTAAAAAAGGTTTTTACTTTGCTTGTTCTCAATATGAAGCAGGTTTTATATCAACTGTAATGACTGATGATATGGTAAATGAGTGTATTGAAGCTGCACAAGAAGTTCTGGCTAAACTAAAATAAGGAATAAAAATGAAGTCTTTTAAGAATGTTGAACTAATAAAAAAAGCTAATATTTATTTTGATGGTAATGTTACATCAAGATCATTTATAGCTCAAAATGGTGAAGAACTTTCTTTAGGAATTATGAATCCTGGAGAGTATAACTTTGGAACAGTCAAAGCTGAATTAATGGAAATTATTGAAGGAAGTGTTGAAGTTAAACTTGAAGGTGAAGACTTCTTTACTTCATATAAAAGTGGCGAATCTTTTAATGTTAAAGCTAATTCTAGTTTTGACATTAAAGTTATAATAATAAGTGATTATTGTTGTTCATATTTAGATTAAGAGGATAAAATGGAAGAAAAAGATAAAAAACCTAAGCATTTAGGTAAATTAGAAGCCTTAGAAAACTTATCATTAGGTATTTCTATGGTTGTGGCTGTTGCCATAGGTGTTGGTATTGGAGTATTATTAAAATCTTGGACAGGTGAAGCTTGGACTTTAGGACTTGGTATTTTTTGGGGTGTAGCTGCTGCTATTTCTAATGTGTATAAAGCATATAAAAAAGCTCAAAAAGGTCTTAAAGAATTAGAAGATGATCCAAGATATGCTCATAGAGCAAAATATGGAGATGATGGACGAGATGATAAAGACGATTAGTACATATGCAAGAATCTTTTTTGTAGTAGATTTTATTCTTATTGCTTTTTCTTATTTTCAAGAAAATCCATTATTTTTATTAAATACTCAAATTGCATTTATTTCTTCTTTAGTAATTTCTTTAGCTACATTTTTTTCATTTAAAAACAATGTAGCTAAAAGATTAGATAATTTAGATGTAAATGAAAATAATTTAGGTCAAAGAGATAAACTTGATGAATTAGATGATCCATATGATTTATATTCAGATGACCCTATTAATGAAGAGTCTAAAAAATTATCAGCAGAAGAAATAAAAACTATTTTAAAAGAAGAAAAAGAAAGAGTTAAACAAAACTCTTTCAAAAATACTGTATCTGGTATAGGAACATTTGTTTCTGTATATAGATTAGCTTCTTATGCTGTATTAATTATTGGATTCTTTTATCTAGTTAATAATAAACTATTTTTTGCACCTGCATATTTATTAGGTTTATTTGTAGTGCCATTGTCTGCTTTATTATTATCTGCTTTTATTAGAAATAAGTAGTTATTTTAAAATTAAAGGAAGGTCAATAGTAATTTTATTGTCTTCTTTTATTACTATAAACGAAGAATAATCATCATTTATATCTCTTAGATTTATATTGTCTTTAGATGATATGATGATAGAAACTAAAGAATATTTATTTCCCTCAACTTTTATATACTCACCTGTTTTTAATTTTACTATTGTATTAATCTTTTGTGAGAGAGAAAAGTTTTTATAAATCTTAGATAATAGTTTAATTATATCACTAGATACTATTCTAAATTCAGGAATAGAAGGATCATAAGTTTTAATAAAAGTACTTGATGATTTGCTTTTTTGGTTTGAAATACATAAGTCTACTAGCGTAAATACATTTGTAATATTTGCATTAGTTTGTTTTATATTTTGTTTTTTAGTTCTTGTTGATTTATATAATTTAATATGTATTATCTCATCATTATCATAAGAAACAGTGATAGCATAAAATAAGTAGTTCTCTAAAGATAAGTCTAAGTAAGTAGTTTTATTACCATAAGTATTAGAAGCATTAACTAAAGCTAAATCAAAAAGAACTTTTGATTTAACTCTATTTAATACAAACTGAGCTTCGTTATTTGAATATATTATTTTTCCATTTGAAGAGAAAGAAATAATAGGATTTAAATCTAACTCTACCCAGTTCTCAAAAAATTCCATATTAACTTTCTACGTAATTCTTTAAGTTTTTTCCAACTTTTGGATGCTTAAGTTTTTTAATTGCTGAAGATTCGATTTGTCTAACTCTCTCTCTTGTAACTGATAATTCTTTACCAATTTCTTCAAGAGTTCTATCAGATGCATCATGCATTAATCCAAATCTCATTCTAACAACTGCTTGTTCTCTTTCATTTAACTGAGATAAAATTTGATCGATTTGATTTTGTAAATCTTCTTTCATAATATTATCTATAGGTGTAGGTGCTTTTTCATCAGGAACAAAATCTCCAAATTTACCATCATCGTCAGATCCAATAGGAGCTTCAAGTGATACTGGTTCTTTTGTAATTTTAATTACTTGTTTAACTTTATCAACAGCTAAACCAACTTCTTTAGCAATTTGTTCTACATCTGGCTCTTTACCATTTTCTTGAATACCTTTTCTAATGATCTTATTAATTCTATTAATAGTCTCGATCATATGAATTGGAATTCTAATAGTTCTTGCTTGATCCGCAATTGCTCTAGATATAGCTTGTCTAATCCACCATGTTGCATAAGTAGAGAATTTATAACCTTTTTTATATTCAAACTTATCAACAGCTTTCATAAGCCCAATATTACCTTCTTGAATTAAATCTAAGAAAGGAAGACCTCTATTTGTATATCTTTTTGCAATAGATACAACAAGTCTAAGGTTTGATTTAGCCATTCTAGTTTTTGATTCATCAGTAATTTTTTTACCACGTTTGATTTGTTCTAAAACATCTTTTAATTCTTCTTCTTCTAAATCAAAACCATCTTTAGATGCTTCTTTAGTTTGGAATAATTTTTTGATTTCCATATAAGTAGAAACCATAGTTGCTTCAGGAACCATTGCAGTAATTTGAATTTTAGTTAAATTAATAATTTCTAATAATAACTTCTGGTGATTCTCTTTTAACATATCATTAAATAAAGGTAATTTATATTCTAATCTTTTTAACTCTTGATCAAAACCTGAATCAGATTTTAAAGAAGTTTCCATTGCTTTTACAATTTCAGTAATAAGTTTAGAAGTTGGGCCTAAATTTAATAAAGCATCTTTTAAAATATTCTTTTTAAAAGCAATTGCTAATTTATGTTGAATAACATCATCAAATTTATCAGATGAAGCAGATTCTTTAGCTAAAAATTTTAACCAATCTTTTTTTGCTTTTTCTAAAGACTTAAATGATTCAATAATAGCAATAGATCTTTTATCTAACTTTTTCTCTTTTTTGCTATCTTTTTCAGCTTCAGTTTCTTCAACTTCTTCTTTATCATCTTTATCGTCTTTTTCTTCATCGTCAAAGTTTTTGAATAATTCTTTAACTTTTCTTTCTCTATTAACTAAAGGTTCTTTATATTCTAAAATAAAGTCAATTAAATATGGCACAAAACAAATTGCATCAAGAATTACATCTTCACCAGTTTCAATCTTTTTAGAAATTTCAATTTCTTCTTCTTTTGTTAATAAAGGAATTTTACCCATTTCTCTTAGGTACATTCTTACAGGAGAATCAGATCTTGACCACTCTAATAATTCTTTATTCTTTAATAAATCAAAAACATCATCATCGTTTTCAATCATTTTAATTCTAATGTCTGCTCTTTTTTTAGCTTCTTCTTCATTAAGAAGTTTAGCTTGTTCTTGAGAAGAAATTAAATTTACGTTATAAAGTTGAATTAAAGCTATTAACTTTTTAACATTAGGCCCAGAAGGAGCTTTTGGAAAAATTCTAATTAATTTTTCATACGTTAAAACAGAATCTTTATTCTCTTTTACCATCTTTTCAATTGTTTTATTTAAATCTTTTGCACTCATTGTGTGTAAAATCCTTTTTATAATTAGCTTTTATTATACCCAAGTATTATAAAATAATAATTAATTGTAATAATTTAATCTATAATTTTTATATTTTTGATAAGATATTGTAGAAATTTAAAAAATATTTATTTTTTTTATGGGAGAAAAGGGAGAAATTATGAATGAAATTAGAGGAAATGTTTGGAACTTTGGAGCGCATATAGATACTGATATGATTATTGCAGCAAGATATTTAAATTCATCAGAACCTGAGCATTTAGCAAAATATATTATGGAAGATAAAGATCCTGATTTTGTAAATAAAATGTCTAAGGGAGACATTATAGTTGCAGGTGAGAACTTTGGTTGTGGATCATCAAGAGAACATGCTCCAATTGCACTTAAAGCTGCAGGAATAGCTGCTATTGTCGCACCATCTTTTGCAAGAATATTTTATAGAAATGCATTTAATATGGGTCTACCAATTTTTGAATTACCTGAATCATTAGAAATTAAAGAAGGTGAAAATATTTCTATTAATTTAGATGAAGGTACGATTACAAATAATACAAAAAATATTACATATAAATTTAAAGCTATTCCAGAATTTATGCAAGAACTTATTGCTGCTGGTGGATTAATTAATTTTGCTAAAGAAGAAATCAGAAAGGATAAAGATGTCTAAAACATATAAAATTTCTATTATTAAAGGTGATGGTATTGGTCCTGAGATTATAGATGAAGCTATAAAAGTTTTAGATAAAGTAGCAGAGATTTGTGATTTTAAACTTGTGTATAAAGAATACTTAATGGGTGGAATTGCAATTGATACTGTAGGTGTTCCACTTCCTCAAGAAACTATTGATGGAGTATTAGACTCAGATGCTTGTTTATTTGGTTCAATTGGTGGTCCTAAATGGGATAATTTACCAAGAGAACTAAGAGCTGAAACTGGACTATTAAAGTTTAGAGAAGCTATGGGTGTATATGCTAATTTAAGACCTGCTGTTATATATGATGAACTTATTAATGCATCAACGCTTAAAGCTGATGTTATTAAAGGTGTTGACATTATGGTAGTTCGAGAATTAATTGGTGGTATTTACTTTGGACAACCTCGTGGAAATGATGGTGAACGTGCATATAATACAATGGTTTATACAAAATCTGAAATCATTAGAATTGGTAAAAAAGCTTTTGAAATTGCTAAAACTAGAGATAATAGATTATGTTCAGTTGATAAAGCTAATGTTTTAGAAGTATCTCAATTATGGAGAGATACTATAAATGAATTAAGTACAGACTATCCAGAAGTTGAACTTACTCATATGTATGTAGATAATGCAGCTATGCAGCTTGTACGTAACCCAAAACAATTTGATGTAATTGTAACTGGAAATATTTTTGGAGATATCTTAAGCGATACTGCTTCTATGGTTGTAGGATCTATTGGTTTATTACCTTCTGCTTCAACAGGAGATAAAACAGCTATTTATGAACCAATTCATGGTTCAGCTCCTGATATTACAGGTTTAGGTATTGCTAATCCTATTGCTACAATTGAGAGTGTTGCTATGATGCTTAAGTACTCACTAAATCAAGAAGAAGCTGCTTTAAAAATTCAAGCTGCTATTAAAAAAGCTTTAGTTGAAGGTTATAGAACAAAAGATATAGCTTCGTTTGATGCAAAAGAAGTTCTTACAACTGAGCAAATGGGTGAAATGATTAAAAATAATCTTGTTTAAAAGTTTTATCTTTTAAATATAGAATAAAAAGAAAAAAAGTATTTATTATTAAATACTTTTTTTTATTATTTATTTTAAAATTAATGTTATACTTTTATAAATTGATATATAAGGTTATATTATGATAACAACAAATTCATATAGATTAATCACTCGTGCGGATATGGATGGTTTAATATGTGCTACATTACTTAAGTCTCTTGGACTTATAAATGATATATTATTTGTTCATCCAAAAGACATGCAAGATGGGCTTATAGAAGTAGGCTCAAATGATATTACTACTAATTTACCTTATGTAAAAGGTGCTTACTTATCTTTTGATCATCATTTCTCAGAAACACTTAGAAATAAAAAAGAATCTAATCATATAATTGATGCGAATGCTCCAAGTGCTGCCCAAGTAGTATTTGACTATTATGGAGGGAAAGAATCTTTTCCTACTTTTTATAAAGATATGATGATAGGTGTTAATAAAGCTGATTCTGCTGATTTTACTATTGATGAAGTATTAAATGCAAAAGGATGGGTTCTCCTGTCTTTTATTATGGACTCAAGAACAGGACTTGGAAGATTTAAAGATTTTGAAGTAGATAATTATGATCTAATGTTAAATCTAATTGATTATTGTAAAGATTATGAAATAAACAGAATCTTAGACATTGATGAAGTTAAACAAAGAGTTGATTTATACTTTAAATATATAAATGAATTTAATGCTCAATTAAAAGAATGTTCTACTATATATGATAATGTTATAGTAATTGATTATAGAGAAGAAAAAATCATTTATACAGGTAATAGATTTCAAATTTATGCCATGTATCCAGATGTGGCTGTTTCAATTCATATATCAAATACTTATGATAATAAAAAAGTAGTTTATTCTTGTGGTAAATCTATTATTAATAAAAGCTCTAAAACTAATATAGGAGAATTAATGCTTGAATTTGGTGGAGGAGGTCATAAAGCAGCAGGTGGTTGTCAAATACTTTTATCTGAGGCTGATATAGTATTAGATAAAATTATATATAAAATAAACTCTGACTATAAAAGTGAAGAATAAACTTCTCTTTTATATATAATGTTAATTTAATAAAGTTTTTAATTCTTCACAAAATATATCAAATGAAGCTAGGTCTAGATTAGACTCTCTTTGTTTTTTGCCCCACATAGGTTCAGGAAAATATGAATCTTCTTTAAATCGTGCCATTATATGAAAATGTACTTTTGGCATATAGTTTCCAAATGATGCAATATTTATTTTTTCACACATATAATATGACAGCATCTTTTTTTCAATAATATCTAAAGCTTTAAATATCTCATTTTTTGTATCTTGTGAACATGAAGATAATTCTTTATGTCCATCTTTTGTAAATATCTTTAACCAAGGTATTTCACTACTCTCTTTTTCAATTGTGATATAATCATTTTCATAAATCATTCTAATCCTTTAGATTGAAAGAATACAAAAATCTATATATTTTGTCAATTTACTATATTTATTAGTATCCTCTTAATTTAATCTGCCTTTAAGCTTAACTTTCATATAATCCATTTCCTAATTTACAACCATAAAAGAAGTTTTAATAAAAATTTTGTGTTTTATTAAGGTTTGGATGAATGAGACAGGTATGATCCTGATCGTTCATACCTGTTGTTTATGATGGAAAAAAAAATACACAAAAGAGGAGAGACTTATGAAAGTAAGAGCTTCAGTTAAAAAAATGTGTGACAAATGTAAAATTGTCAAAAGAAAAGGCATCGTTAGAGTAATCTGCGAAACTAAAAAACATAAACAAAGACAAGGATAATAAGCATGGCAAGAATTGCAGGTGTTGATTTACCAAACAAAAAGAGAATGGAATTTGCTTTAACTTATATCTTCGGTATAGGTTTACACAATTCAAGATTAATTTTAAATGCTATTGGAATGGATTTCAATAAAAGAGCACACGAAGTTACTGAAGATGAAGCAGCGGCTATCAGACAAGAGATCCAAAAATCATATATGGTTGAGGGTGATCTTAGAAAGAAAGTAGCTATGGATATTAAAGCTTTAATGGATTTAGGTTCATACAGAGGTTTAAGACATAGAAAAGGTTTACCGTGTAGAGGGCAAAAGACAAAAACTAATGCTCGTACTAGAAAAGGTAAAAAGAAAACTATCGGCGCGTCTGCTAAGTAAGGAATTTTAAATGGCAAAAAGAAAAGTAACTAGAAAAAAAGTAGTAAAAAAGAACATTGCTGACGGTATTATTCATATCGCTGCAACTTTTAATAATACTATGGTAACAATTTCAGATTTAGCTGGAAATGCAATTACATGGTCATCTGCTGGAAACTTAGGTTTCAAAGGAAGTAAAAAATCTACTCCTTTCGCTGCGCAAGCTGCTGTTGAAGATGCTATTAAAAAAGCAATGGAACACGGAATCAAAAATCTTGGTATTAAGATCCAAGGTCCAGGTTCAGGTAGAGATACTGCTGTTAAGGCTGTTGGTGCTTATGAAGGTATCAAAGTTAAATGGTTAAAAGATGTTACACCGTTACCACATAATGGTTGTAGACCTCCTAAACGTAGAAGAGTGTAAGGATACAGTATGGCAAGATATAGAGGACCAGTAGAAAGATTAGAAAGAAGATTAGATGCAGATCTTGGACTTAAAGGTGAGAGAAGACTTAACGGTAAATCAGCTTTAGAAAAAAGACCATTTGCTCCAGGTCAACACGGACAAAGAAGATCTAAGATCTCTGAGTACGGTTTACAATTAAGAGAAAAGCAAAAAGCTAAATTTATGTATGGTGTTTCTGAAAAACAATTCAGAAAATACTTTAAAAAAGCTGCTGCAAAAGACGGTAATACAGGTGAAAACTTAATTACTTCAATTGAACAAAGATTAGATAACGTTGTTTATAGAATGGGATTCGCTTCAACTAGAGCGTTTGCAAGACAAATTACTACTCACGGTCATATTACTGTTGATGGTAAAAAACTTGATATTCCTTCTTACGTTGTTAAACCAGGTCAAGTTATCGCTGTTAAAGAGAAAACTAAATCTAATCCTCAAATCGTTAGAGCATTAGAATTAACAAACCAAACTGGTATTGTTGAATGGGTTTCTGTTGATAAAGATAAAATTTCTGGAACATTTACTAGAATTCCTACTAGAGAAGAAGTAATTATTCCAGTTAACGAAAGATTAATTGTAGAGTTATACTCTAAATAATAAAAAAAGGTAGCATATATGAAAATTTTTGCAGACTCTCCATTTTTACCAACTGAAGTTGAAATAGAGGCAATAAGCGACACAGAAGCTAAAATTTCTGCTTACCCATTTGAAAGTGGTTTTGCAATTACTTTAGCTCACCCTTTAAGAAGATTACTTCTTTCTAGCTCAGTTGGATTCGCTCCAATTGCAGTAAAAATCGAAGGTGCTACGCACGAGTTTGATTCTTTAAGAGGTATGTTAGAAGATATCGCTATTTTTATTATTAATCTTAAAAATATTCAATTTAAAATAAACAGTGACGAAGAAAGAGTTGAAGTAGAATATTCTTTTGATGGACCTAGAGAAATCAAAGGTTCTGATTTAATTAATTCTGAAGTAGAAGTAGTATCTCCGGACGCTCACTTAGCTACTATCAATTCTGATTGTAATTTAACATTTACTGTAGTTGTTCAAAAAGGTATAGGTTATATGCCTTCTGAAGACATTAGAGAAATGTTATCTGATGATTATATTCCAATTGATGCATTCTTTACACCTGTTAAAAAAGTTGTATATGATATTGAAAAAATGTTAGTTGAAGATAATCCTAACTTCGAAAAAGCTGTATTTACAGTGCAAACTAATGGGCAAATTACTCCTATTACTGCATTTAAAGAAGCTGTTTCAGTTATGTACTCACAAATGTCAGTATTTAACAAAGTTTTTGATTTATCAAAAGTAACAGTAAGTGATGCTAGCGAAGAGCCAGTAGAACTTAAAGATTTAATTGTAAAAATTGAAGATTTAAATTTAAGTGCTAGATCGTTCAACTCTTTAGATAGAGCTGGATTAAAATTCCTTGGTGAATTAGTACTTATGAGTGAAGTTGAAGTTAAAAATATTAAGAATTTAGGTAAAAAGTCTTATGATGAAATTTATGATAAATTAGAGTCATTAACTTTCCCTATTGAAAATACACTTCCAGAAAACGTTGCCTCAGCTTTAAGAAGAAAGCTAGAGCAATTAAAAGCATAATAAAAGGTTTAGTATGAGACATAAGCACGGATATAGAAAGTTAAATAGAACTTCTTCTCATAGAAAAGCATTGTTAAAAAATATGGCAATCGCTTTAATCGAAAGAGAAAAGATTGAAACAACTGTTCCAAAAGCAAAAGAATTAAGAAGATATATTGAGAGATTAATTACTACTTCTAGAAATGCTGATTTAAATACACATAGAATTGTATTTGCATCATTACAATCTAAAGAAGCAACTAAAAAAATCATCAATGAAATCGCTCCTAAATATGAAGGTCGAAATGGTGGTTACACTAGAATCATTAAGACTAGAATCAGAAGAGGGGATGCTACAACAATGGCATTCATTTCATTCGTATAATCATTTAATTGATTTAAAAAAGGGAGGCTTCGGTCTCCCTTTTTTTATACCCGCAAAAAATACTAGCAAATTCCAAATAAAACTACTAATCCCCCTTTTCTAGCCTATTAATTAAGATATATTGTTGTATAATGCCTTGATAATACAATACATATTTAGGAGCCATAATTGATTACACTTAAAGAAGCACTAGCTTTAAATAGCGATGAAATCAAAAATATAACAGATGATTTATTAAAAGAAATCAAAAATAGTAAAATTGGATCTTATGTAGAACAATTAACTAATACAGAAATATCAAAAACTGGTTCTGGTATTCCAATTGCAATTAAAGATAATATAAATGTAAAAAATTGGGAAATCACTTGTGCAAGTAAAATTTTAAAAGGGTATATCTCTCCTTATAATGCTACTGTAATTGAAAAATTAGAAAAAGCTGGATTAAGTGCATTTGGTAGAACTAATATGGATGAGTTTGCTATGGGAAGTTCAACTGAATCTTCTTGTTATGGTAAAACGTTAAATCCTATTAATACTGATTGCGTACCTGGTGGTAGTTCTGGTGGATCTGCTGCTGCAGTTGCAAGCGGAACTGCTATTTGTGCACTAGGAACTGATACTGGTGGTTCAATTAGACAACCTGCTGCTTATTGTGGTGTTGTTGGAATGAAACCTACTTATGGAAGAGTTTCAAGATTTGGAATTACTGCATATTCATCATCTTTAGACCAATGTGGTCCTATTACTCAAAATGTTGAAGATGCTGCAATTTTATATGACATTATCTCAGGACACGATCCAAAAGATTCTACTTCTGCAAATATTGAATATACTAAAGTAGCTCCAAAACTAAACGCTGATAAAAAATTAACAATAGCAATTATAGAAGATTTTGTATCAAAAGCAAGTTCTGATGTTCAAAAAGCTCATGCATATGCTGTTAAAAGCTTAGAAGAAGCTGGACATACAATAATTAAAAAATCTATGCTTGATGTTTCAAAAGTTTTATCTTCTTATTATATAGTTGCAACTGCGGAAGCATCTGCTAACTTAGCAAGAATGGATGGAGTTAGATTTGGAGCACGTAAGGGTAATGGAAATTTAAATGACATGTACTTACAAACAAAATCTCAAGGATTTGGTAAAGAAGTTCAAAAAAGAATTATGTTAGGTTCATTTGTATTAAGTTCAGGTTATTATGATGCTTATTATATTAAAGCACAAAAAATCAGACATTTAATTAAAGATGAATATGATGCAATTTTTGCAGATGCTGATTTAATACTTTCACCAGTAGCACCAACAACTGCACCAAAAATTGGTTCATTTGAATCATCATTAGAAATGTATCTTTCTGATATTTATACAATCTCGGTTAATTTAGCTGGACTTCCTGCTATCTCAGTTCCTATTTGTAAAAGTGAAGATGGTATGCCAGTAGGTTTACAATTAATTGCAAACGCTTTCGAAGAACAAACACTATTTGATGGTGCTTTAAGTTTAGAGAAACAAGTTAAATATATTAAATAATTATAAAGGAATAAAATGAGAATTAAAAAAAGAGCCTTAACATTTGAAGATGTTTTATTAGTGCCAGCGGCATCATGCGTATTACCAAAAGAGGTAAGTTTAAAGACAATGTTAACAAAGAAAATTTCTTTGAATATTCCTTTTATATCTGCTGCTATGGATACAGTAACTGAATATGAAGCTGCTATTGCTATGGCTAGACTTGGTGGAATTGGTGTTATTCATAAAAATATGGATATTGAAGCACAAGCTCTACAAGTTAGAAAAGTAAAAAGAAGCGAATCTGGAATGATTACTGATCCTATTACTATTAAACAAGACCAAACACTTCAAGATGCTGAAGATATTATGGCAAACTACAGAATTTCTGGTATTCCTGTTGTTGATGAAGAAAATAATCTTCTTGGTATTATTACAAATAGAGATATGAGATTTACGAAAGATTTCTCTAAAAAAATTAAAGTTAAAATGACTAACATGCCTTTAGTTACTGCAAAAGTTGGAACTACTTTAGAAGAAGCTGCTGATGTTATGCATACTAACAAAATTGAAAAATTACCTATTGTTGATAAAGACAATAAATTAATGGGTTTAATTACTATTAAAGACATTAATAAAAAAAGAGAACATCCAAATGCAAGCAAAGATGAAAAAGGTAGACTTTTAGTAGCTGCTGCAATTGGTGTTGGTCAAATTGATAGAGCAAGAGCATTAGTTGAAGCTGGTGTTGATGTTTTATGTTTAGATTCAGCTCATGGTCACTCAAAAGGTATTATTGATTCAGTATCTGCTATTAAAGCTGAGCTTAATGTTGAAATTATTGCTGGTAATGTTGCTACTGCAGCTGCTACGAAAGCATTAATTGATGCAGGAGCAGATTGTGTTAAAGTTGGTATTGGTCCTGGTTCTATTTGTACTACAAGAATTGTTGCAGGTGTTGGGGTTCCTCAAATTACTGCAATTGATGAATGTGCTGCTGAAGGTGCTAAATATGGAATTCCAATCATCGCTGATGGTGGAATTAAATATTCTGGAGATGTAGCTAAAGCTTTAGCTGTTGGTGCATCTACTGTAATGATGGGATCTGCTTTAGCAGGTACTGAAGAGAGTCCTGGTGATATTATTTTATACCAAGGAAGAAAATTCAAATCATACAGAGGAATGGGTTCTATTGGAGCTATGTCTCAAGGTAGTACTGATAGATATTTCCAAGAAGGAACTGCTTCTGATAAACTAGTACCTGAAGGAATTGAAGGTAGAGTTGCATATAGAGGTCATATTGCTGATATTATTCATCAAATGACTGGTGGATTAAGAAGCTCAATGGGTTACTTAGGATCTGCTACTATTCCAATTTTCCAAGAAACTGCTGAGTTTGTTGAAATTACATCAGCAGGTCTTAGAGAGTCTCATGTTCATGATGTAACAATCACTAACGAAGCTCCTAACTACCACGTATAAAAGAAAAGTAAAGCATTAGCTTTACTTTTTTTCTTTCAAGTATAATTACATACAATATATATTTCACAATAAGTATTTTTTATAAAAGACTAATAATATATTTATTAATTAGAATTTCATAAGAAATAAAAAACCTTACAAATTAAGAGGAACGAATAAATGAATACAGATTTAAAAGAACTTAACCCAGATAGACCAAATATTATAACTACTGAGATTGATGCAATTAGTTTTTACAGAAAAATGGATGCAAAAGCTACAATTGAAGAAATGATTGAAGGAAAGTATGTTATTGTAGAAGAATTTTACTCTAATGGTCTTGACCTTTTAGTAGAGCTACGAAGAACACTTTTAGAAACATATAGTGATAGTAGTTTTCAAGGTCAAAGAGACTACAGAGCTGCTTTTAGAAAAGCTTCACATAGATTATTAATTAAAGTAGAACATAATGTATTAGCTGTTAAAAAATGTCCAGATATTGGATGGTTAAAACAATTATATCCTGATGTATCAGACTTTTATATTTCTTACCCAGAAGTTCAAGGTATGAATTCTTCTTGGCAATGGTATGAAAAAGGTTTAAAAGTTAAAACATTAAATTTATCTCTTCACCCTTATTACGGAACATATTTCCCTACAAGATTTGATCATATTGTTTTATTTGACAAATGGTTAACTACTTACAAAGGTTCTAAAAAGAAAGCTGTTGATATTGGAGTAGGGTGTGGTGTTTTATCATTCCAATTAGTTAGAAAAGGTTTTAAAAACATTTTTGCATCTGATACTAATAAAAATGCTATTATTGGTGTAGCTAAAGAACTTAATAGATTAGACTTTAATAAAAAAATTGATTTATCTCATGGTGATTTATTTGATACTTATGAAGATAAAGCTGATTTAATTGTATTTAATCCTCCTTGGTTACTTGCTAAACATGAACTTGAAGAAGGAATTGATAGAGCTATGTATTATGAAGATGGTTTATTTGATAGATTTTTTGAAGAAGCAAAAAAACATTTAGCAGAAGATGGAAAATTAGTATTAATATTCTCAAATCTTGCACAAGTTGTTGATAGAAATGCAGCTCACCCAATTAAAGATGAGTTAGAAAATAATTCTAGATTTAAACTAGAAACATTTTTACAATCAGATGTAAAAGGTTTATCTCAAAGAACAAGAAGATCTAGCCAAAGATCTAATGAAAAAGTAGAACTATGGGTTTTAACTGCTAAGGAGTAAAATCTAATAATTAAGTATAAATGATTTATCATTTATACTTAGTTCTCTAAAAGTCTAAAGGACTTTTTAAATCCTCTTTATTTAACTCTTTAACTACATGAGTGTAAATCATTGTAGTCTCAATACTTTTATGTCCTAATAACTCTTGAATTGATCTTATATCTGTACCGTGTTGTAATAAATGTGTTGCATAAGAATGTCTAAATGTATGAGATGATATTTTTTTATCAACATCTGTTTTTTCTACTGCTTCTTTAATATTTCTTCCTAATGTTTTAGGATGTATATGATGTCTTCTAATAATTTCACTTAATGGATCTTTACTTAGATGTTTCATAGGAAATAAGAATTGCCATTTTGTTTCTTTTTTTGAAGATGGATATTTTTTTTCTAAAGAAAATGGTAAATATACTGATCCATAGCCTTGACTTAAGTCATCTTGATGTATATTTCTTACACTTTTAATTTGACTTGTTATTTTATCCTTTAATTTTAAGGGTAGGGGAATTGTTCTATCTTTTAATGATTTGCTATCCCAAATATATACTTTATTAAAACCTAAATCAATATCTTTGATTCTTAAATTTAATACTTCACTCATACGTAATCCACAGCCATACATTAAAGTTACTACTAGTTGATAAATACCAGTAAGATTATCAATTACATCTTTTACTTCATTTATTGTTAAAACTACAGGTATATGTTTTCTGGTTTGTGCTCTTAACGCTTGAATATTTTCACTTGTCATATCTATATTTAATACTTCTTTATATAAAAATAATAGTGCTGCAAATGCTTGGTTTTGAGTTGTAGGAGAAACTTTTTTAGTAACTGCTAAAAAAGTTAAAAAAGCCTCAATCTCAACTTTCCCCATTTCTTTAGGATGCTTTTTATTATGGAAAAATATATAATGTTTCATCCAATGAATATAAGTTTTCTCAGTTGAGATACTATAATGCTTAAATCTTATTTTATCTCTAACAATATCAAGTAGTTTTTTTCTTTCCATAATTTGTCCTTTTCTCTATATTCATATAAATAATAGACATTTATATTTTACTCTTAATTGTATTTCAACTCTAAAACATTACAATTTGTAATGTTAGAGTTAAAAGATATATATTAATTTTATATAGACTTAGATACACATATAGTAACTAATAAATATTTGAATAAATTCATATATTCATATTTTATCTATAGCTATACAAATATTACAGATTTAATATTT
>JABSOL010000041.1 GCA_013215985.1 Campylobacteraceae bacterium | reverse complement strand
GAAACTTCAAAAGCTTCTTTTCTTAGATCTGCATATTCTTTATCCAAAATCATTGATATTAATTTTTTATAATCTTCAATTGGAAGGTTATTATTAACTACACCCAATAATGAGATAAAGATAGGCTCTGAGGTAGCTATTATTTCTACTTTTCTACTTATTTGAGGATTCATTTCTACTATAGTATCATAGATAACTTTTGGAACAACAGCATAATTATACTTTTTAAAATATACTTTATATACAATTGAAGATTGTCTTTTTAATGAAAATTCATTTGTAAAAATACTTTGATACTTTTTATTATATTTTTTAAGCATTAAATAATCTAACCAAAGTTTTGCAGATCTTTCTGAAGTTTTAAAATAAATATTTTTTTCTTTTAAATCATTTAATTTCATCTTTGACTTTTTATTTTTAATTAAATAATATTGAATAAATTTATTATTATTATTATCTAATGCAAATGTATATAACTGTCTTGTATCTTTTAATATAGATTTTTTATTAGGAAAATATACAGAAGCTGGAAACGTTGCAATTTGAATCTTACCTTTTTTATAATCAGAAAGAAGTTCACTTTCTTCTTCATATATTTTTACTTTAATATCTAAATTTGCACTTTTTTTCATTTCAGCAGCCCAAATTTCAAGACTTAGCCTAGCTTCTTTTGGTGTCGAAAATATAAAGTTTGGTAATAAACCATAATTTATATCTTTTGCATTTAGATCTACTAAAAATACAAATAAACAAATAAACTTTAATATCTTCAATTTCACTCCTTTTCTATATTAAGTATATAACTATTATTTAATATTTGTACCTATAATATTTTCTATTTTGGCTAAAGATAACATATAATCATGTACATATTTTAAATAATCCATTTCTACATAAGCTTCTGTTAATTGAGCTTCTATTACTTCTTTAGGAGTAACAGCTTCAACTTGATAAGCTCTTGTATTTAAATCTCTATTAGCTACTGCTATTTTTTTAGCTTCTGTTAAGATTTGTACTTGTTTATATGATATTGAAGATTTTAGGAATTCATGTTTTAATAATAATGATATTCCTTCTTTTAATAATTCTTTTTTTTCTAATAAGACTTTTTTTTCTAACTTTTGCTCTTGTATTTTTGAAGAAGTTTTAAATCCTTCAAATAAAGGAATATTAGCAACTAAAGATACATTCCAAGTATCCTTGTTTAATGAAGAATATTCATATGAATTATATCCAGTTTGAACATTAGCTAAAAAAGCAATATCAGGATAATGAGAAGCTTTTTCATAATCGACTTTTTCATCATATATTTTTAAAACTATATTTAGTTTTTTTATATCTGCATTAGATTCATGTGCTTTTTTAATTATATTCTCTAAAGATACATTTGTATATTCAACTTTGCTATTATTATATGTGAAATCTACATCAGCATCATATTTTAATCCCATTACATTAACTAAAGCAGATTTTGCTAGTTCTTTTTTAATAGATAGTTCTGCTACTTTTGAAGAAATTAGCGCATTTGTAATTTGCATATTTAAATAATCTGTTTTTTTAATTTTTAAAGAATCACCCTCTTCTAAAAACTGTTTTGTAATTCTTTCTAAATTCTTCATTCTTCTATATACATTATTTGATAGTTTATACAATTCATTAGTTAGTCTATATGCATAAAAGTATTTTTTAACATCATATACAACTTCAGTTTTTACTCTTTGAATTCCTTCATTTGCTAAAAGTTTATTTAGTCTTGTTTGTTCTTGTATTGAAGAAATTTTTCCACCTGTGTATAAAGGGTACATTAATTCAAGTTTTGCGATAGCTGTATCTCTTCCTGTAACTGGAACATCAATATCAAGTGGAATGTTTATTCCCTTAACTGGTATAATTAAACCACCCATTAGAGGAGGTAATGTTATTGATGTATCAGGGCTGTTAAAATTATCTTTAATTTTAACAGTCATTATTTCTTTTGATCTATTTGCAATAAGTTTTAAATTTAAGCTTGGATAGTTAGCACTTTTTGCTTGATTATATTGAGAATTTGCAATTTTTAATGCTAATTCAGAAATATTATTTTTTCTATTATTGTTTAAAGCTTCATTTATAGCCAAATCAAGAGTATAGCTAGTTTGAGCGTATAAGTTAGCACATACTAGTAATGGTAGAAATAATTTTTTCATATAAAATCCTTATGGTTATTTATTCTAGCAAAATAAAATAAATTATTAGTTTAATCAATATGACAAATAAAACTATATATAATTATATAAAATTACAATAAAGTGATGATATGACAAAAGAAATATTAAAAGATCTAACAATTTTATATGTTGAAGATGACCAGTATATTCAAGAGAATACAGTTATTACCTTAGAAATGCTTCAGATTAATGTAATCAAAGCTTGTAACGGTAAAGAAGGTGTTGAGAAGTTCATTCAGAATGATAATATTGATTTAATTCTAACAGATATTAATATGCCAATTATGAATGGCTTAGATATGATTGAACAAATTAATACAATTAGAAGAGATGTTCCAGTTATTGTAACAACAGCACATCAAGAAGCTGAGTTTTTAATTAAAGCAATTGAAGTAGGTGTTAACTCGTATATTATGAAACCTATTGATATTTATAAAATCATAGATTCTTTAATTAAATCATTTGAACCTATTATGTTAAAAAGACAATTACTTGAAAAAAATAAAGAATTATTAACTATCAATGAATCTTTAGAATTAAAAGTAAAAGAGAGAACAAAAGAGTTAGAGCTTTTAGCAACTATTGATTCTTTAACAAATGTAAATAATAGAAGAAACTTTTTTACTTTATCAAAAGAAGTATTTGCATTTGATACTGCTAATAAGTTATATACAGTAATGATTGATATTGATAAGTTTAAAAATCTTAATGATACTTATGGTCATAGCATTGGAGATGAAGTTTTAAAAATGGTTTCAAAAACTATTAATGAAGCTACAGAAGAAAAAGATGTATTTGGACGAATTGGTGGAGAAGAATTTGCTTTAGTATTTATAAGTGACACTATAGAAAAAGCGCAAGAGAAAGTAAATGTAATTAGACAAAAAATTGAAGACTTAGAATATAATGATGAGCCAAATAATAGAATTATTCAATGTACTATTTCAATAGGAATTGCACAAAAAAATAATGATGATTTATCTATTGATACTATTTTAGCAAGAGCTGATGAGGCTTTATATGAAGCTAAAGGAACAGGTAGAAATAAAGTAGTTGCTTTTAGAGCTTAAGTTAAAATCTTAAACTCTAAAAAACAACTTCTTCTTTTTTCTTCCATTTTAACTCGGCTAAAAGTGTTGCTAAAATAATTAAAACAGCTCCAAAAATCTGATAAGAACTTAAAAATTCATTACCTACATATACTCCAAATAAAGCAGCCGATACAGGCTCCATTGTAAATATAATTGCTGTTTTACTAGCACTAGTATATTGTTGCATATAAGTCTGAATTAAAAATGCGTATACAGTTGCGAAAATTGCCGTTATTACAACTGCTTTTATAAATACATAATCAAAAGTTACGTTAAATGTAACTTCTTCTAAAGATAAAGAGAATATAAGTGATAAAACACTTACAGTTAAGAACTGAAAACATACAATTATAAATACATTTCCTTTTCTTGAGAACTGCCCTGTTAATACAATATGTAAAGCAAACATTAAAGCACATATTAAAACAAGTATTTCACCATAGGCAAATTGTAACTCACCACTCATAGTTAAAAAGTATAATCCAGATAAAGCAATAAGTGAAGCCAAAAATACATTCTTAGAAATTTTCTGTTTAAAAAACAAAAGAGCTAAAAAAGGCACAAGTATTACATTAAATCCTGTTATAAAAGCAACAATTGAACTTTTCACATATAATAAACCAAATGTTTGAGTTGAGAAACCTGCAAATAAAACAACACCTAATACACATCCATAAAATACAGACTCTTTATTTATTTGATCAAAATACTTATATGATATGACAAACATAATTACACAAGCTAATGAAAACCTCCAAAATAAAAAAGAAAATACTTCTACGTTTTTAATTGCATCTTGAACAATTAAAAATGTAAGCCCCCAAGCAATTGCCACAGTAAATAGTAAAAAATCTGCTTTATATTCTTTTAATTTATTAATTATCAATCTAATCCTTTATATAAGTAAGAAACTCTAGTAATAATTTTTTACTTGAAATTTTTAATATCTTAACGAAAAATAATTAAACAAGCAAGTATTTTATATTTAATTAAGCTTTAACTAAAATTTAAATAATATATAAGTTCAGATTTTTCAAAATTAAGAGGCTAAATGAATACTATAAGCATACAAATGACAAACATCAATAAATATTTTGGTGATTTTCATGTTTTAAAAGATATCAATTTTCACGTTAAACAAGGTGAAATAGTTGTAGTTTGTGGACCATCAGGTTCAGGAAAATCAACGCTGATAAGATGTATTAATGGACTAGAAGATATAAATTCTGGTGAAATTATAGTTGATAATTTAAATATGCACGAAAATAAAAAAAATCTTCAAAAAATAAGGACAGAAGTAGGAATGGTATTTCAACACTTTAATCTATTCCCTCATCTTACTATTTTAGAAAATATTACAATAGCCCAAACTTTAGTTAAAAAAGTTAATAAAGAGGAAGCTAAAAATACTGCATTAGAATTATTGAAAAAAGTAAAATTAGAAGATAAAGCGTCTTCTTATCCAGGTGATTTATCAGGTGGACAAAAACAGAGGGTTGCTATAGCCAGGTCATTGGCCATGAGGCCTAAGGTTTTATTATTTGATGAACCAACATCTGCTCTAGATCCAGAGACAATTGGAGATGTGTTATCTGTTATGAAAGAATTAGCAAAAGAAAATTATACAATTGTTTGTGTAACTCATGAAATGGGATTTGCTAAAGAAGTTGGAGACAGAATTGTATTTATGGACCATGGATCTATTGTTGAAGAAAACACTCCAGAAGAGTTTTTCAATAATCCGAAATCACCTAGAGCAAAAAAATTCTTAAATGAGATTTTAACGCACTAATTACAAGGAAAAACTATGATTAAAAAAATTTTACTTACACTTATACTATTATTTAGCACAAATATCTCAGCTGACGATATTAATTTATGGAAAAAATCTACTTTAAATAAGATTATTGAAAAAGGCGTTTTAACTGTTGGTATGGAACCTGGTTATATGCCATTTGAAATGAAAGATAAAAAAGGTAGAATTATAGGTTTTGATGTTGATATTGCTAAAAATATGGCAAAAGCAATGGGTGTTAAATTAAAAATAGTTCCAACTACTTTTGATGGAATTATTGCTTCATTATTAACAGGTCAATTTGATATTATTATTTCAGGTATGACAGTAACTCAAAGCAGAAATCTAAAAGTTAATTTTTCTGATTCTTATTTAGTGGTAGGACAAACTCTATTATTAAATAAAAAACTTAAAAACACAGTAAAAAATGCAAAAGACTTAGATAAAGCTGGAAATATTGTTGTTGCAAAACTTGGTCAAACAGGAGAAATTGTAGCAAGAAAATTTTTCAAAAATGCAAAAGTAATTACATTTGAGACTGAAGCAGATGCAGTATCAGAAGTTTTAAGCGGACGTGCTAGTGCTTTTATTAATGACCAACCTTACAATGTTGTATTTATGGATTCAAAGGGTAAAAATACTCTTATTCACTTAGATACTCCACTTACTTATGAACCTTTAGCATTTGCTATTAAAAAAGGTGATCCAGATTTTTTAAACTGGTTAAATAACTACTTAAAACAAATCAAAGAAGATAAAGTTTTAAATACTCATGAAAAACTTTATAAAAAATGGTTTGTAGATACTAAATGGCTTAAAAGAGTTCAATAAAAAATAAATAATACATTAGACAATACATTTAAGTTCCTAAGTATAAAATCTTAGGAATTTTATTTGATATTTCTTTTTATGCATTCCGTGCATAAACGAAAGTACCATAGGGAAAAGAAAAGGTGGTACTAGAAAAAAGGAGTTCAAATGAAAAAATTATTGTTAGCATTTTTAATGCTTATTTCAACACTAGTTGCAGATGATATTAATCTGTGGAAAACATCAACTTTAAATAAAATCTTAGAAAGAGGAGTATTACGAGTTGGTATGGAACCTGGGTATATGCCTTTTGAGATGAAAGACAAAAAAGGTAGAATCATAGGTTACGATGTTGATATGGCTAAAAAAATGGCAAAAGACATGGGTGTTAAACTTAAACTAGTGCCTACAGCTTGGGATGGAATTATTGCAGGACTTATCACTGATAAGTTTGATTTAATTATGTCTGGTATGACAATTACACAGCAAAGAAATTTAAAAGTTAATTTTTCAGATGCATATATTGTTGTTGGTCAAACGGTAATGATGAATAATAAAATTTCTGCTAAATCTGCAAAAGATTTAGATAAAAAACAATATACAATTGCTACAAAACTTGGAGTTACAGGTGAAATTGCAACAAGAAAGTTTTTTAAGAACGCAAAAATTATTACATTTGAAACAGAAGCTGATGCAGTTTCTGAAGTTTTAAGTGGTCGAGCTGATGCTATGGTTTATGATCAACCTTATAATGTATTATTTATGAGTGGTAAAGGAAAAGGTAGACTAATTCACCTTGATACTCCACTAACTTATGAACCTTTAGGTTGGGCAATAAGAAAAGGTGATCCAGATTTTTTAAACTGGTTAAATAACTTCTTGAAACAAGTAAAAGAAGATAAAGTAATTAACTTCCATGAGAAATTATATAAAAAATGGTTAGTTGATACCAAATGGCTTAAAAGAGTACAATAATGAAACAAAAGAAGACAGTTTCTTTAGCTAAGAATAAAAACCTAGGGCATATGATTGCCCTAGGTTTTTACCTAGCTTTAGGATATTTTTTATTTATAGCGGCATCGAATATGAATTATGTATGGAAATGGAATTCAATTCCAAAATATTTTGCATATGAAGATACTATTAGTATAGAAGCTCCAATTGATGGAGTATTCACTAAAAGTAATGGTAAATATTTTGTAATTAATTCAAGTGGCGAAAAAGAAGAAATGGATATAAGTGATGAATATATTCTATCTTATGATTTAGGTGAAGAACTTTATGAAGGTGATGAAATAGCCACATTTACACAGTGGAAAACAGGACCTATGGTTCAAGGAATGTGGATAACAATTAAAATATCTGTATTATCTGCTTTACTTACTTTAGTAATTGGAGTAGTATTAGCTTTTATGAAATTATCTTCTTATCAGTTTTTAAAAGATATTTCAGGCGTTTATATTGCAGTTATAAGGGGAACCCCTCTTTTAGTTCAAATATTTTTATTCTATTTTATAGTTGCTAATATATTTGAAATCGAGAGATTTATGGCAGGTGTTTTATCTTTAGGAATATTCTTTGGAGCTTATATGGCTGAAGTTTTAAGAGGCGCAATTCAATCAATTGATAAAGGTCAACTTGAAGCTTCTCAGAGTTTAGGTATGACATATTTCCAATCTATGAGACATATTATTTTACCTCAGGCAATAAAAAGAGCTTTACCTACACTAGTAGGTGAAATGATAGCACTTGTTAAAGATTCCTCATTATTATCTGTTATTTCTATTACAGATTTAACAAAAGTAGGAAGAGAAATAGTTGCAAATACTTTTTCACCCTTTGAGACGTGGATAGTAGTTGCTTTAATGTATTTAAGTATAACTTTTACTTTGAGTTATTTTGGAAATAGGTTAGAAAAAAGAATGCAAGAAAAAGGTGGAATGGCTTAGTGAATATATTTTTAGACTCTTTATTGCAAAATACGATTACATTTTTTGCAATTCTTGACCCAATTGGAGTATCGGCTTTGGTATTGTCTCTGTTACCAGCAGCAATAACACCTACACAAATGAATGATGTTGCAAGAAAATCAACATTTACAATTATTATTGCATTTTTTGTGGTGCTTATATCTGGTGATTTTGTATTAAAAGTATTTGCTATTAATCAGAATTCTGTAAAAGTAATGGGTGGATTAGTATTAATTTTAATGGCTTTACAAATGGTTCGAGGATCAATGAAGAGTAAAAAACCAACAAAAGCAGAAGAAATAGATGTTAAAGATCATGATGATTTATCTGTTATTCCAATTGCTATTCCAATTACTTTTGGACCTGGAATTTTTACAACTATTATAATTTATAAACAAGAAGCTCATACCTTTATGGATATTTCTTCTTTGATTTTAGCTTTTTTAATAAATGCATTTTTAATTTATATCACTTTTAGATACTCAGTATATATAAAAAAGTTCTTAGGAATTACTGGTCAAAACATTGTTACAAAAGTTATGGGATTAATTGTTGGAGCTATTGCTGTTCAGTTTATAATATCAGGTGCCGTTGAACTTATTAAGATTTATATGTAATGATTGATATTTTTTTAAAAGGTTTTATAATAACTATATCTCTAATTATGGCAATAGGTGCCCAAAATGCTTATGTTCTTAAATTAGGCCTTTTAAAACAACACGCAATTAAAGCTGCATTCATGTGTATATTCTTTGATTTTATTCTAATAACTTTAGGAGTTTATGGTTTAGGTTTTTTTATAAAAGGAAATCAAATCCTTATAAACTCTATAGCAATTTTTGGAATAGCTTTTTTATGCTTTTATGCTTTTGTATCTTTTAAATCAGCTTTTAAAAACGAAAGTTTAAAAATTGACTCTGATATCAAAACAAAACCGATAAAAGAAGTAATTACTTTAATTTTAGTATTTACTTTTTTAAATCCTCATACTTATTTAGATACAATTCTACTTATTGGTGGAGTTGGCGCAAATATTGAAGAAAATCTAAAAGTATATTATTTACTAGGTGCAATATCTGCCTCTACTACATGGTTTTTATGCTTAGCTTATGGGGCAAGATTTTTAATACCATTATTTAGAAAACCACTCACTTGGAAAATACTAGATGTATTAATTGGAATATTAATGTTATATATCTCTTATACACTAATCGAATTAATACAATTATAAAAGGAACTTTATGAAATTTACTCTTGATGCAAGATCAAGTAATGCTAGAGCTGCAACTATTGTTACAGCTCATAGTACAATACAAACACCTGTTTTTATGCCAGTAGGTACACAAGGAACAGTTAAAACTTTAGATGCTAATGATATGCTAGATTTAGGCGCTAAAATTATTTTAGGAAATACTTACCACTTATATTTAAGACCAGGATCAGCTTTAATAAAAGAATTTGGAGGACTTCATGGTTACTCAAAATTTCCTAATTCTTTTTTAACAGATTCAGGTGGATTTCAAGCATTTTCTCTAAGTGATAAATCAAAACCAGATGAAGATGGAATTATGTTTGCTTCTCATCATGATGGTTCAAAACATTATTTTACACCTGAAGGTGTATTAGATACTCAGTATGAATTAGGTTCTGATATTATGATGATTTTAGATGATTTAGTAGCATTACCAAATACTGATGAAAGAATTGAAACTAGCATTAAAAGAACAACTGCTTGGGCTAAAAGAGCAATTACTTATCATAAATCTCAGCAAGAAAAAGGTATTGGTGTAAATCAAAATATTTTTGCAATTATTCAAGGTGGAACTTCTAAAAAATATAGAGAAATTTCTGCAACGCAATTATGTGAACTAGAAGATTATGATGGTTTTGCAATTGGTGGATTAAGTGTTGGTGAACCTAATGCTGATATGTATGAAACTGTTGAGTGGACTACACAATTTATGCCAGAAAATAAACCTAGATATTTAATGGGTGTTGGTACACCTGAAGATTTAATTGAAAATATTTCAAGAGGTGTTGACATGTTTGATTGTGTTATGCCTACAAGAAATGCAAGAAATGGAACTTTATTTACATCTTTTGGAAGAGTAAATATTAAAAATGCTAAGTTTAAAATGGATAAAGACCCTATTGATTTAGAGTGTGGATGTTATACTTGTAAAAACTTTACAAGAGCATACTTAGCTCACCTATATAGAGCTGGTGAGATGACTTTTTATCGTTTAGCTACTATTCACAACTTACATTATTATTTAAACCTTATGCGTGAAGCTAGAGAAGCAATTTTAGCTGATGTCTGGGAAGATTTCAAAGTAAAATTCTACGATAAAAGAAAAAAAGCTTAGATTCTTTTTTAAGATTTTTTGCTATAATACAAAAAAATATATATAGCTTATATAAAGGACACAAATGCAAGTAGATGATAAACTAATTACAAAACTAGCAAAACTATCTGGTTTAGAAGTAAATGAAGATAGAAAAGAAGAATTAAAATCTGAACTAGCTGATATAATTAACTTTGTTGATAATATTAAAGATATTGATGTATCTCATATTGATGCTACATTTAATACTATTAAAGGTGGATCACCTTTAAGAGAAGATGTAGTTTCTACTGATGTACAAATGAGTGAACATATTTTAAAACATGCTCCTAAAAGTGAGAATGGTTATTTTATTGTTCCTAAAATTATAGAATAAGGAAATTTATGGTTAAGGTTTACGGAATTAAAACTTGATCAAGTGTTAGAAAAGCTTTGAGTTTTTTCAAAGAAAACAATATCGAAGTAGAGTTTTTTGATTTCAAAAAAGCTTCTATTTCATCTACACTTCTTCAAGAATGGGTAAAAGAACTAGATATAAATATTTTATTTAATTCAAAAGGTGCTAAATATAGAACTTTAGGACTAAAAGAATTAAATTTAGATACAAATGGTAAAATTGAGTACTTACTTAAAGAACCAATGTTATTTAAAAGACCAATAGTTCAAAGCGATAACGCTTTAGTACTAGCTTTTGATGAAGATATTTATAAATCAAAATTCTTATAAAAAAAGGGAAGATATTTAAATCTTCCCTTTTTTAATGACCTAAAGTTTATATTTAGTGTCTAGCTTCTTTTAAAGTTTCAGCTATCATAAATGATAATTCTAAAGCTTGATCAGCGTTCAATCGTGGATCACATTGGGTATGATATCTTGATTTAAGACCTTCTTGAGTAATTGCAGCTGATTGTGAACCTGTACATTCAGTTACATTTTGCCCCGTCATTTCTAAGTGAATACCACCTGCAACTGTTCCTTCACTTTTGTGAATTTGGAAAAATTGTTTAACTTCGCTTAATATAGAATCAAAGTCTCTAGTTTTATAACCATTATCTGCTTTAATTGTATTTCCATGCATAGGATCACAAGACCATAATACATTTAAACCTTCATCTTTAACTCTTTTTAAAAGTTTAGGATAAATGTCTGCTACTTTATTTACACCCATTCGTACAATTAAATTTAATCTACCTTGATCATTATTTGGATTTAATGTATTAATTAATTGAATTAATTCATCTTCATGCATAGTAGGACCTACTTTACATCCAATAGGATTTTGAATACCTTTAAAGTATTCAATATGAGCACCTGCTAACTCTCTTGTTCTATCACCAATCCATAACATATGAGCGCTACAATCGTACCAATCACCAGTTAATGAATCTTGTCTTGTTAAAGATTCTTCATAATTTAATAATAATGCTTCATGAGAAGTAAAAATAGTTGTTTCATTTAACTGAGGAGTATTAGTACTTGTAATTCCACAGGCTTTCATAAACTCTAATGTTTCAGAAATTTTTTGAGCTAATTCTTCATATTTAACACCTAAAGTATTACCTTTAATAAAGTCTAAATTCCAAGAATGTACTTGATTTAAATCAGCCATTCCACCACGTGAAAATGCTCTTAATAAATTAAGTGTTGCTGAACTTTGATTATATGCTTTAATAAGTTTTTTTGGATTAGGAAGTCTTGCTTCTTTTGTAAAATCAATAGCATTTACAATATCACCTCTATATGAAGGCAAAGAAATTCCATTTACTTCTTCGTAATCACTAGATCTAGGTTTTGCAAATTGGCCAGCAATTCTTCCAACTTTAACAACAGGACAGCCTCCTGAGAATGTTAAAACTACAGCCATTTGCATCATTACTTTAAATAAATCTTTAATATTATTTGCATTAAATGCATCAAATGATTCAGCACAATCTCCACCTTGAAGTAAAAATGCTTTACCTTGTTCAACTTCTGCTAGTTTTTCTCTTAAGCTTCTTGCTTCCCCTGCAAAAATCAAAGGAGGATATGAGCTTAGCTCTGATTCAACTTTTTTTAACAATTCTAAATCTTGGTATTGTGGTTGTTGTTTAATAGGAAAGTCTCTCCAGCTTCCCTTTTCCCAATTATTCATATGTCTCCTTTTATTTAATAATAAATTAGTTTATCTAAATAAAGCTGAATAATTAAGGATTGTAGATATAATTACTTATTATAACAATGGTATTTTAAGAATAAACACAGCACCTTTTGCAGAGTTACGTACTTCTAATTCACCGTTTAAATGAACATTCATAATGCTTTTACTCATATGTAATCCTATTCCCGTTCCATCTTGATCATTTTTTGTAGTAAATCTTTTGTCAAAAACTTTAGAAATAATATCATCATGAATTCCTTTAGCATTATCTTCAATTTCTAAAATACAATAATCTTTTTCTTTAAAAGTAGAAATATTAATTTCTGCATTTTTAATATCTTTTTCTACAATTGCGTCAACAGAATTCTTAACTATATTTAAAATAACTTGCATCATTTTTCCAATAGGAACAGATATAAATTCATTATATGAATAATTTTCATTTAAGGTAATTGAATGTTTTACTAAAAGTGATTTATACAAAATATTGGTTTTTGCAATAAGTTTTTGAGGTTTTATTAATTCTTTTTTATCTGATGATTTAAAATAATTTCTAAAATCTTCAATAGTATCATTTAAAAAAGTAACATTTTCTAATAAAGTACTTGCAGAGTTTATTAAAGTATCATCACTTAACATTCCATTCTCAGCTTGAAACTTAAGTGAAGAGATACCTGTAGAGAAAGCATTTAAAGGTTGTCTCCATTGATGAACAATCATATCAATCATTTCACCCATTTGAGCATTTCTAGCACTTGCTTCTAATATTGCATCTTTTGCAATTGATTTGCTAACTTCTTCATCAACTCTTTTTTCTAAGTTTTCATTTAAACTCTCAAGTTCATTAGTAGTTTGAGTAATTAGTTTTGATAAACCTTGAATTCTATAAAATTCAAATAAACTTTTTTCATTTATTATCATTTCTTCATTATTATAATTTATTGATATTTTTTCATCTGATTCAGAAATTCCTAAAATTGTCATACTTTCATTTAAAAAATGATTAGTATTATCTGAAGAATAAAACTCACCATATAAAAAACAACCATTAACATCACTTACTTGTGAGAATGCTTTTAATTCAACATCAATATTATCTTTTAATAATAGTTTTCTAGCTGCACAAGAATATATAAATATTGATTCAATGGATTTATTATTTAAAGATTCAATATTAGTTTTTGAATGATCTAAAATCATTTGAACATTTCCAAAACCTAATCTAACTTCGCTTCCTTCTGGAACATTTCCTCCAAATATTAAAGAACCATCTTCATTATTTGACATTACAACTCTAGCTACATCAATACCATTAATTTTCATAATTAAAGGAAATTCAGATCCTATCGAAGGAAGTAGTTGGGCTACTTTTTCACCTAAATAATAAGAATAAAATTCTTTTGCAGTTTTTCCTTCAATTCTAAAAACTCTATTTTTATATGATTTTTCAATAATATGTTTTTTCCCAATAGATTGCCAGTTAAAGTTGTAGTTAGTAAATATATTAAGATTCGAATTATGAAATAGAGCTATTACAGCACCAGAAGATATAATTTTTTTATCATTAAAAACAAGAGTTTTTTTGAAAGTATAATTATCTCCTGCTAAACCACCAGAAATAATTAAATCATCTTTAAAAGCTGAAAATCCTTTTAAATATTCTTCTCCATTATTATTTAAACCATCAGCAAATGAAATAGCAAGTTTAACATCTGATAAATTATCAATAGAAGATAATAAATCATAAGCTAATTCAAAACTATCACCTTTATTTTCTAAAATATTAGTTTCAATAATAGTATCTTTAAATACACTAAATGTTAGAACAGTAGTATCAGAAGAAGAAATATTTTTTACTATTTCTCCTGATGTAGAAGTTCCTATTATATTTATATTAGGAAGATATTTTTTAATAATATTTATTAATCTTTGAATATATGATTCTTCTACTGTTGCTGTAAATATTTGTAATAAAACTTTTTTACTATCTTCGATTTTATGATAATCTATAAAATCTTTTAGTTGTTCTTCATATTCATAAACAGTAGAATAAGTAATCATATATATCCTTAGTGGTTAAGTAATTTTGACAATAAGTCTTCGAAAGATGTTTTAAATGATTCTAAACCATCATTTAATAATTCATTGTATATGCCTTCTATATTAATTCCATTTTTTTCTAATAATACCAAAAACTTTTCACACTCTTCTAAAGATAAGATTTCAGATTCTTCAGATTTACCATCTTTAATATATTCTTCAATAGTATTTAAAGGGGCTGTATTAATTGAATTAGGGAATAATAAATTATCAACATAATAAGTTTGTTCTAAATCATCACCTTTAACAGCAGTACTTGCAAAAAGAGTTCTAATATTAGAGTTTTTAAACTCATTTATTTTGTGATAACATTTTGTAGCATTAATAATTCCAAGTCTAGCTGTTGGAATTCCTTTACTTGTAAATTTTAAATCACATAATCTATCAAATCTTGATACAAAAATAGATACTACTGCTTTTGTATTTCTATTTGATTCTTTAATTCCTTCATCTAAAGCTTTTGTTGCATTAACAGCTTGGTCAGGTGAGAAGACAAGTGTTGCATTAACATGAATACCTAAAGATGTAAGTTTTTTCATAGCTTTATATCCAGCTTTTGTAGCAGGAACTTTAATCATAACATTATCTTTTCCAATAGAGTTATAAAGTCTAATTCCTTCTTCAATTGTAGCCTCTGAATCATCACAGAAAAAAGGATCAACTTCTAAACATATAAACCCATCATTTTCATTTTCTTCATGTAGATGTTCAAGTAAAGAAGCTGCTCTTGTAATATCTTTAATTGCTAATTCTTCATAAATTCTTTTCTCATTATTTGCTTGTAACATAACTAATTGTTGCTTGTATGCAAAAGAATTACTTATAGATGAAGCAAAAATAGCTGGGTTAGATGTTGCGCCATGTATAACATTTTGAGAAATAAGGTCTTGAAATTGACCTTCTAAAAATTCTCTTTCTATAAAATCACACCATAGTGAAAAATTAATATCTTTTTTTAAACTCATAATAACTCCTAAATGTTTTTTAAGATTTCTGTTAAATCTTTTTTATCAATAATAATATTGGCTTCTTTTTTTAAAATATCTCTTGCACAAAATGCTATACGCTTATCTGCATATTTAAACATTGAAACATCATTAGCGCCATCACCACAAACTAAAGTATTCTCTTTTGAAATACCCATTAAAGATTGTACTCTTTGAATCATTTCACCTTTTGATGAAGAAAACATCATTTCTCCTCCAACAAGGCCAGTTAAGATTCCATTTTTTTCATGTAGAATATTTGCAAAATCAGCATCAAGTCCTAAGATTTTAGAAGCTGCTTGTGTAGCAGTTCTAAATCCACCTGAGAAACATACAACTTTATAACCTTTTTCTTGCAGTTTAGGAATTAGCTCAAGTGCACCTGGCATTAAAGGAAGATTTGAACAAACATCTATAACTCTTTTATAATCTAAGCCTTTTAAAAGAGATACTCTTGTAGTTAATGATTCGAAAAAATCAAGTCTACCAGACATAGCTTCTTCAGTGATTTCAGATACTTTTTTCTCTAATCCAAGCTCGCGTGCTAAAAAATCAATTGTTTCTCCATCCATTAAAGTTGAATCAAAATCAAATACTGCTAATTTCATATATTATTCCTATATCATATAAATTAATAGTATAATAGCGAAATTATACTAAATGCAAAAATAAATAATTTAAAAAATAATAAAGGGCATAAATGAAATTAGCAGCCATAGATATAGGTTTAAAAAGAATAGGACTAGCAATTTGTTTAGCTTCAGATATAGTAACACCTCAAACTGCAATATTAAGAAAAAATAGAAATCAAGCAGCAAATGATGTAAATAAGTTTATAAAAGAATGGGAAATAGATAAACTAATAATTGGACTTCCATCTGCGAGTGAAGACATGCAAAAAAGAATTCAACATTTCACAAAACTTTTAGAGCTAGATATTCCTTACGAGTTTCAAGAAGAAAACATGTCTTCAATTGAAGCAGAAGATTTAATGAAAGGAACAATTAAATATAAAAGAGATGGAAGAGTCGATTCATTAGCAGCTAAAATCATTTTAGAAAGATTTTTAGCTAAAAATAAATATTCTTAGAGAAATTAGTTTTTCTCTAAATGTACTATTGCTGTTGCAAAACCACTATCGTGAGCAATTGAAACATAAGAATTTTTAATATTGAATTTTTTCAATACTTTTTGGGAATAAGTTAATAATGGTGCATTTTTATTTGTTTTTGAGATTTTAATATCTAGAAATGAACAATCTGCTCCAATTCCAGTACCTAAAGCTTTTGAAGCTGCTTCTTTTGCGGCCCAAAAGCCAGCTGCTGTTTCTACTTTTTTAACTAAAATAATTTCATCTTCACTTAAGAACTTTTGATATGCTTTTATTCCAAACTTATCAAACATTTTTTTTATTCTTTCAATACTAACGATATCTATTCCAATCACTAAAAACCTTTTTTCATATTATATCAAATATAAATATTATGAGTATAATATTTTAATTAAAAAAACCATTTCTTAATTTAACTTTTTTAATAATCTCATCAAACTCTTTACTTCTTTTCATCTTTTTTAATGTTTTATCAATTATAGGTACTAAATATTTATGATTTTTGTGTATATAGTGATATAAAGGAATATGATCTAATTCTTTATCTAAAAGGTATATTTTTGTATAATTAGCTTTTTTTAAATACATCGAGCCTGATAAATAAGTTGATACAACAATATTTACCCTATCTAAATTTAGCATCTCTAAAGCTTCTTTTGTACTTTTAACTGGACTAGTGTTCATATTCTTTGTTTTTATCTCTAATAATTTAACACCTCTTTGATAAGAAATTGAATATTTTTTTAAATCATTCCATGATTTAATATCTAAATCCTTACTTTTAGAAAAGACTACAAATCTAACTGTCTGTAATACAGTAGGTACCATAATCAAATTTTTATAAGTTTTTTCAATTCCTTTAATTCTATTTAGTTCTGCATCTGCTTTTCCTTTATTAGTATACATCAATGCACGACGTGGAGGAAGTTTTATAAATTCAACAGAAAAACCATTTTTTCCATATGCCTTTTTAAGAATCTCTTGAGAAATTTGATTAAATAAACCATTATAAGGGAATGTAGATATTTTAATAATCTCATTAGCGTTAATTCTATCAAAAGAAAATAGAATTATAAATGCAAATAAAAAAATGATTTTCATAATGAACCTTTAATAAATAATTAAAGTAATAATATCATATAAATAATTAATTAACACGTATTATGAAATTGATATTGTATGTTATAATTCACAACAAAAAGGATAAAATTTGCAGATAATAAATACAATAGAAGAATTAATAAAAGTAAGAAAAAGTATAAATAAAAGCATTGGTTTTGTTCCAACTATGGGAGCTTTACATGATGGACATATATCTTTAATACAACAAGCACGAGAAAATAATGAAATAATAATAGTTTCGATTTTTATAAATCCTACTCAATTTTTAGAACATGAAGACTTAGATAAATATCCAAGAAAAGATTTAGAAGATATAGAAATTTGTAAAAATAATAAAGTAGATTATGTTTTTATGCCTAGAAAAGAAATGATGTATCAAGGATTAGACGAAGTTTTAATTAAAGCACCTAAATTATCTTCATATATATTAGAAGGAAAAACTAGACCAGGTCATTTTGATGGAGTATTACAAGTTGTATTAAAATTATTTAATTTAGTACGTCCTACATATGCATATTTTGGAAAAAAAGATGCTCAACAATTAGCACTTATATCTCAAATGGTTAAAGATTTATTTTTAGATATTAAGATTATTGAATGTGAAATAATAAGAGAAGAAGATGGATTAGCTTTAAGTTCAAGAAATATTTATTTATCAAAAGAACATAGAGTTGAAGCTTTAAAAATATCTCAATCTTTAAACAAAGCAAAAGAACTTATTCAAAATAATATTATAGATACAAATGAAATTAAAGTTAAAATGATAAAGATAATGTATACATTAGATATTGAATATATTGCTTTTGTAAATAGAGAGTTTAATGAAATAAAACAAATAGAAAAAGAAAATACAATTATTCTTATTG
>JABSOL010000040.1 GCA_013215985.1 Campylobacteraceae bacterium | reverse complement strand
GATTTTAAGAGAAAAATTTTTAGTTTTGATTTTATTTAATAAAACAATAGTATTATTATCTTTATTCTCAATTATTATTTCTTGATTATCTTTAATAATATCTATATAAGTGAAATCATTTTTAATTATATTTTTCATCTTTTTTCCCAATACCTTCAAAACCTTTTTTATCTAATTCTAAAGCAAGTGAATGATCTCCGCTTAAAGATATTTTTCCTTTATCTAAAATATGTACAAAATCAGGTTTTATTTCTTCTAATAATCTATCATAATGTGTAATCATTAATACAGCTATTTTTCCATCTAAGAGTGAGTTAATTACAGCTGACACTGTTTTGATTGCATCAATATCAAGTCCTGAGTCTATTTCATCTAAAAGAATTAAATCAGGTTTTAAAATCATTATTTGAATTAATTCATTTTTTTTCTTCTCTCCACCAGAAAAACCTGCATTTAAATCTCTTTTTAATAAACTTTTATCAATATTAAAAAAATCTAATTTTTCTTTTAATAACTTAGCAAATTCTAAAGTATCTAATTCTTCTTTATTTTCATATACTCTTTTAGCATTTAAAGCTGATTTTAAAAAATATGAATTATTAACACCTTCTATTTCACAGGGGTTCTGAAAAGATAAAAAAATACCTTTATTTGCTCTATTTTCAACTTCTATATCTTTTAAGTTTTCACCTTTATATAAAATCTCTCCAGCAGTTATTTTACATTCAAAATGACCAGCAATAGTTTTAACTAAAGTAGATTTTCCACTTCCATTAAGTCCCATAAGTGCGTGTACTTCTCCTGCTTTTATATTTAGGGAAAAATCTTTTAATATTTTATGATTTTCAATTGATACAGACAAATTTTTAATTTCTAACATACCCTCTCCTTTAAAATTTTTATATAACTGAACCTTCTAGTGTAATATCTAATAAAGCTCGTGCTTCTACTGCAAATTCCATTGGTAATTCTTGTAATACTTCTTTACAAAAACCATTTACAATCATAGAAATTGCATCTTCTTCTTTTATTCCTCTTTGTTTTAAAAAGAATAATTGTTCATCTGATATTTTTGAAGTGCTAGCTTCGTGCTCAACTATAGAAGATGAGTTTTTAATATCATGATAGGGATAAGTATTAGCAGAACAAGACGATCCTAAAAGCAAAGAATCACAAGATGAAAAGTTTCTAGATTTATCAGCATTTTTGGCCATTCTTACTAATCCTCTATAAGAGTTTTTTCCTCTTAAAGCTGATACACCTTTTGAGATAATAGTTGATTTTGTATTTTTACCAATATGTATCATTTTAGAACCAGTATCAGCTTGTTGGGCTTTTGTAGTAATTGCTACTGAATAAAATTCACCAACACTATTATCACCTTTTAAAATACATGAAGGGTATTTCCAAGTTAGAAGTGAACCTGTTTCAACTTGAGTCCAAGAAACTTTAGAATTATCACCTAAACATTTTGCTCTTTTTGTAACAAAGTTTAGAATTCCACCTTTTCCATTTTCATCACCTGCATACCAGTTTTGAATAGTTGAATATTTAATTTGAGCATTCTCTAATAAAATAAGTTCAACTACGGCTGCGTGTAATTGACTCTCATCTCTCATAGGAGCCGAACATCCTTCATTATATGAAACATATGAATCTTTATCTGCAATTATTAAAGTTCTCTCAAACTGACCTGTATTTAAAGCATTAATTCTAAAATAAGTTGAAAGTTCCATGGGACAGCTAACACCTGGAGGAATATATACAAATGAGCCATCTGTAAATACAGCTGAGTTTAAACAGGCATAATAATTATCTCTAACAGGAACTACACTTGCAAGATATTTTTTGACTATTTCACCATGAGTTCTGGCAGCTTCAGAAATTGAACAAAATATTATTCCTTTTTCTTCTAAAACTTTTTGATAAGTAGTTTTTACAGAAACAGAATCAAATACTGCATCAACAGCAACACCTGCTAGAAGTTTTTGTTCATCTAAAGAAATTCCTAGTTTTTCATAAGTTTCTAATATTTTTGGATCTACTTCATCTAAAGAATTTAAAGCAGCTTTTGGTGCTGAGAAATATGATATGGAATTAAAATCTATTTTTGCATATTCTAAGGATGACCAAGTAGGTTCTTTCATTGTAAGCCAGTAATCATAAGCTTTAAGTCTAAACTCTAATAACCATGAGGGTTCATCTTTTTTTAAAGATATTGCTTTAATTACTTCAATATTTAGTCCAGGAGGAAAAGTCTCAGAGTCAATTAAAGTTTCAAATCCAAGTTTATAATTTTCATTAATAAGTGTTTTAATTTCATTATTCATAATTAAATCCTAAATAGGAGTATTTTTGTCCTATTTAAGATTGTAGCATATTTAAATTAATATTTTATTTATTTTATTCTTTTTTCTAATTTAGCAGTATAAAAAGAAATTGGATAAGTAAGTAGTAAATATCCAAAAGCTAAAGGTATATAAGATTCTAGTGTTGAGTATGTATAAGCATTAACTTCTTGTGCATTCATAGTAAATTCATTTATTGAAATAATTGATAATAATGATGAATCTTTAATAATAGAAGCAAATTGTCCTGTTAAAGCTGGTAACATTCTTTTGAATGCTTGTGGAAATATAATATATCTATACATTTGATAACTTGATAGTCCTAAAGACTCAGCCGCTTCATATTGTTCTTTATCAATACTTTGAATTGCTGCTCTAATTATCTCACATACATAAGCACCTGAGAATAGGGCTAAGATTACAATACCAACTAAATATCTATTATTTAAACCCATAGCATTAGCAAATACATAAAAGAAAATTAGAATTTGAACTAAAAGAGGAGTACCTCTTATTATTTCAATATAAAATCTTGAAACAAATCTTAAAATTATAAGTTTTGAATTAATTCCATACGCAAAAAATAAACCAATAAGAAAACTTAATATTAGTGCAAAAAAAGATATGAAAATAGTTACAAAAAAACCATCAATAAATTTTTGTTTATACTCAAAAACACTTACAAAGTCAAAATCATAATTAACATTTTTGAACATAAAATAAAAAAATAGAAAAACTAAAGCCGCCAAAAAAACTACATTAAAAAGATAAACACTTGTTTTAAGTGTTTTATCTTCTTTAATATTCGTCTCGTTTATAAAATAATTCTTAATCATTTATCCTTAAAAGAAAAATGGAATATTTAAATCATCAAATGTTTTTCTAGCATCTGTTAAATATTTTTTCGATAATTCATCAAATGTTCCATCTTTTTTAGCTTTTTTAATAAAAGCATTAACATCTTCTATCAGTTTATCATTTCCTTGTTTAATAGCAACACCCCAGTATTCAAAATCATCTTGAAAAGATTTTAAAATAACATTAGTTGTATCTTTATGCTTGCTCCAGTTTTTATAAATAGTTAATTGATCATATAAAAAACCATCAGCTTTTGCTTGAACTACTTCTAAAAC
Organism: Campylobacteraceae bacterium; assembly: GCA_013215985.1. Lineage (GTDB taxonomy): Bacteria > Campylobacterota > Campylobacteria > Campylobacterales > Arcobacteraceae > NORP36. The sequence goes on along the minus strand of JABSOL010000040.1, from coordinate 15,127 downwards.
AGCAGCACTTTCACTATCAAATACTAAAACATTTGCATTTTTTAAATTGTTTTTTGCATAAATATGTCCAGTTGAACCTTTTTTAACTGCAACAGTTTTGCCTTTTTGGTTTAAATCAGCAATTGAAGAAATATTAGAATTCTTATTAGTTAAGATTGCTAATGACGATTGAGCATAAGGGATAGAAAAATCAATTGATTTTTGTCTCTCTTTTGTAATAGTCATAGATGAAATAATTAAATCAACTTTTGATGTTTTTAGTGATGGAATTAATCCAACCCAAGCAATATTTTCAATTACTAATTCTTTATTCATTGACTTAGCAAGTGCTTTCGCGAAATCAACAGAAACACCTGATGGATTTCCTTCTTTATCACTCATTTCAAATGGTGGATAAGCTAATTCCATTCCAACAACTAATTTATCATTTTTCATCTCTTTTTCTGAGCAAGAAATTAATAAAAGTGATAATAAAACAATAGCAAATAAATTTTTAAACATAGAAACTCCTTTTAAATTTTGTAATTATCTCATAATAAACTTTAAAAGCATTAAAAAATATAATTAGAAAAAGCATTAAATTAAATACTTATTTTTCTAAATTTTTAAATTATTTCTGCTAATGTTTTTAATTAAGACAATTTTTATCCTATTTCGATTATAATTCTCTAAATTAATGAATTGACGGGCTTTTGAGAGTGATTCTCAAGATTAGCTTAGTCAAAATTTAGGATAAAAAAATATGATGGAAGTATATTTAGATAACAATGCAACTACAATGGTTGACCCTTTAGTTTTTGAAGAAATGAAACCTTTTTTAACTGATATTTATGGAAACCCAAACTCTTTACATAGATTTGGTTCAGGAACTCATCCAAAAATGGTTGAAGCATTAGATTATTTATATGAAGGTATAAATGCTCATGACAATGATGATATTATTATTACAGCAAATGCAACTGAAGCTAATAATATGGTTATTAAAGGTATTTGGATTGATAAAATTTTAAATGGTAATAAAAATCATATTATTACTACAGAAGTTGAACATCCAGCAATTACTGCAACATTAAAATTCTTAGAATCTCAAGGTGTAAGTGTAACTTATTTACCTGTTAATGATGAGGGTGTATTAGAAGCGCATACTTTAAGAAAATATATTAAAGATGAAACTGCTCTAGTTACAATTATGTGGGCAAATAATGAAACTGGGAAAATTTTTCCGATTGAAGAAATTGGATTAATTTGTAAAGAATTTGATGTTCCATTTCATACAGATGCAACACAAGCAATTGGAAAAATTCCAGTTGACGTTCAAAAATGTAATGTAGATTATTTATCTATTTCAGCACATAAATTCCACGGACCTAAAGGTATTGGAGCTTTATATGTTAAAAAAGGTTATTCTTTAACTCCATTATTACACGGTGGTGAACAAATGGGTGGACATAGAGCTGGTACAGTTGATGTTGCATCTATGGTAGGTATGGGTTTAGCTATGAAATTAGCTACATCTCCAGAAGCTATTGAATATGAACAAACTTTTGTAAAAGGTTTAAGAGATCAATTGGAAAATGCAATTTTAGAAATTTCTGAAACAATTGTAATTGGCGGAAAAGATAATAGAACTCCAAATACTTCATTAATCTCTATTAGAGGTGTTGAAGGTGAATCAATGCTTTGGGATCTTAATCAAAAAGGTATAGGAGCTAGTACTGGTTCTGCTTGTGCAAGTGAAGACTTAGAAGCAAATCCAGTTATGAATGCATTCGGTAGTGATAGCGAATTAGCACATACAGGTGTTAGATTATCTTTAAGTAGATTTAATACACAAGAAGAAATTGATTACGCAATTGAAGTAATCAAAACTGCAATAGCAAGATTAAGAAATATTTCATCATCTTTTGCTTATGCACCAGAGTCTCACAACTCACAATTATAAAATAATATTCTTCTATTAAATATAGAAGAATTCTTAAAATATTAAAAAACAATAAAAAAGAAAATAGAAGGACATAATATGGCAAAAGGCGATTTAATAAGTGGTTCAATCTGGGATGAATATTCAAACCAAGTAATCAAAAGAATGGATGATCCAGTTCACCAAGGTGAAATTACAGAAGAGCGAGCGTTAGAATTAAATACTAAACTAATTATTGCAGATTTTGGTGCTGAATCATGTGGGGATGCAGTTAGATTATACTGGGCTGTAAACGAAACTACAAATGTAATTGAAGAATCAAAATTCAAATCTTTTGGTTGTGGTACTGCAATTGCATCTTCTGATGTTATGGCTGAGTTATGTATTGGTAAAACAGTTGAAGAAGCTGTACAAATTACTAATATTGATGTTGAATTTGCTTTAAGAGATCATCCAGATACTCCTGCTGTTCCACCTCAAAAAATGCATTGTTCAGTTATGGCTTATGATGTTATTAAAAAAGCTGCATCTGAATACATGGGTGTTGATATGGAATCTTTTGAACAAGAAATTATTGTATGTGAATGTGCAAGAGTTACTTTAGGTATGATTCAAGATGTAATTAAAATTAATAACTTAACTACTGTTGAGGAAATTACTGATTATACAAAAGCTGGAGCTTTCTGTAAATCATGTATTAAACCAGGTGGACACGAAGATAAAGAATATTATTTAGTTGACATCTTAAAAGATACAAGATTAGAAATGGAAAATGATAAACTTAAAAATGCAGCTGATGCTAGCGAACAAGGTAAATCAACATTTGATACTATGACTATTGTTCAAAGACTTAAAGCAGTTGAAGAAGTTTTAGATGCTGATATTAGACCTATGTTAGTTATGGATGGTGGTAATATGGAAATTATTGATATTAAAGAAAATATTCCTCATTACGATATCTATATCAGATACTTAGGTGCTTGTAACGGTTGTGATTCTGGATCAACTGGAACTTTATATGCAATTGAATCTGTATTAAAAGATAAAGTAGACGAAAACATTAGAATCTTACCTATCTAATTAATTACCAATAAAGAGATTTATCTCTTTATTGATAATAATCAATGCAATAAAACCCCTCTTTATCTATAATAGGCCAAAAAAAAGGCCAAAATATGGATACTATAAGTACTTATCTTACAAAAGATCATAGAGACTGTGATGAAGTTTTTGCTTCACTTGAAAATGCAGTAGCAGATAATAACTGGGATCTTACAAACACACTTTTTACAGACTTTTTAAAAGATTTAAACCATCACTTTTCAATGGAAGAAACTATTATGTTTCCAGCTTTTGAAGAAAAAACAGGAATGTCTGGCGGACCTACTGCAATGATGAGAATGGAACATGAGCAAATGAGATCTGTTTTAGGACAAATGAAAGAAGATGTTGATGCAAAGAATGCAGATCATTTTTTTGGATTAAGTGAATCATTAATGATGTTAATGCAACAGCATAATATGAAAGAAGAACAAATGTTATATGCAATGGCTGATGCACATTTAGGTGCAGATGTTGAAGGTATTGTATCTAATATGAAAGCATTAGAAAAAAACTAATGTTTAATAAGGGATTATCACTAGCTCAAGCTCCAAATATTTCTGTTCCATTTCGTTTCTTTTTATCAGCTCCTCTATTTGGAATAATAATAGGTTTAGTAATAATCTTCTCCCCTTATGAATTAGTGACAAATCAATATTCAAATACTGCAATTACGTTAGTTCATTTATTTACTTTAGGAATCTTGGCTATGATTATATTTGGGGCTATGCAACAAATGATGCCAGTACTCGCAGGAGCCATAATTCCTAAGTCATCACTTTTTGCTTCTATTGTACATATATCTTTAATTTTAGGAACTTTGAGTTTTTGTATAGCATTTTTATTTGAAATAAAACTCTTATTACCTTTTGCTGGAATCTTCTTAACTATTTCATTTTTTGCCTTTTTTCTAATAGCAATTAAATTATTATTTAAAGTTGAATATATTACTTCTACAGTAAATGCTATGAAGCTTTTTTCACTTGCAGGATTTATAGCAGTAATTTTAGGTTTATATTTAATATATGGACATATATCAAATGACATAGGTTCAAAACATTATCTATTTTTAAATGCACATATGATTTTTGCATTATTAGGGTTTGCCGTTTTACTTATTATGGGAGTTTCTTTTCAAATAATTCCTATGTTTTATGTCTCTCCTGATTTTCCTAAGTTTTTACAAAACAAGTTTCCATTAATTATATTTATTTTATTAATAGTTTTCTCTATTTTTACTATTTTTGAAATCAATATTTTAGCTTTAAAAATTATTCTTTCATCTTTATTTATAATATTTTCATTTTATGCTTTATACTCTTTATCAAATAGAAGAAGACCAGTATTTGATGTAACTTTATGGTATTGGAAATTATCACTTGTAATGTTTATCCTTTCAATGTTAATTTGGTTATTTATTCCTTCATACTCATCTTATTTGTTAGCTGTAATTTTTGCTTTTGGATTTTTGTATGCACTTTTACAAGGTATGGTTTATAAAATTATTCCTTTTTTAGCTTGGTTTCACTTAAGTTCAAAAGGTCATTTTAAAATCCCCACTATGAGAGAAATGATAATTGAGAAACATATAAGAATACATTTTTATTTTTTTGTATCTTCTTTATTTTGTTTTATTTTAGCCGCATTTTTTAAAGATATATTTTTACACCTAGCTGCAATTTTATTTATTATATCAAATCTTTATTTTTTTATTAATTGCTTGGGTGCTATTAAAAAATACTCAATTATTGCAAAAAAAGATCCAATGGATTTATCAAACTTCTCATAAAGATAACTTTTATTCCTAATAACTTATATGTTATAATGCAAAAAACTCAGGAATAAAGGTTAGAATAGTGAAAGAACAAATTTTAAAAAATACTAATGCAAAACTTTTAGATGAATTTAATGCTTCGGTTATGTTTGATAAAGAATTATATGATCAAGACATTCGTGGCTCAATAGCTCATAGTACAATGTTAAGAGATCAAGGAATAATTACTTCTAAAGATCATGAAGAAATTGAATTAGGTTTATTACAAGTAAAAGCTGAAATTGAATCTGGTGAATTTATATTTAAAATTGAACATGAAGATATTCATATGGCAGTTGAATCAAGACTTACTGAAATTATAGGGGAGGCTGGTAAAAGGCTTCATACTGCAAGAAGTAGAAATGATCAAGTTGCAAGTGATTTTAGATTATATGTAAAAGAAAAAAATATTTCAATTATGGAACAAGTAAAAATATTAGTAAATACTTTTGTAGACTTAGCTTCAAAACATACAGAAACTTTGATCCCTGGTATGACTCATTTACAGCATGCTCAGCCAATTAACTTTGGTTATCATATGCTAGCTTATGCAAATATGTTTAAAAGAGATTATGAGAGATTTGAGAGTTCATATAAAAGAAATGATGTTTCTGCTTTAGGATCAGCTGCATTAGCTGGAACTCCACATAATATTGATAGATTTAAAACATCAGATTTATTAGGTTTCTCAAAACCTACATCTTGTGCTTTAGATACAGTTTCAGATAGAGATTTTGCATTAGAGATTTTATTTAATATTTCAACTGCGATGATGCATATTTCTAGAATTTCAGAAGAGTTAATTTTATGGTCTTCATATGAATTTCAATTCTTAAGAATGTCTGATGAGTATGCAACTACTTCTTCAATTATGCCTCAAAAGAAAAATCCTGATGTTCCTGAATTATTAAGAGGAAAAACTGGACGTGTATATGGAAACTTAATTTCATTATTTACAGTTATGAAAGGTCTTCCACTAGCATATAATAAAGATACTCAAGAAGATAAAGAAGGTGTTTTTGATTCTGTTAAAACAATTGAAATTTCTTTAAGTATTTTAAGCGAAGTAATTAAAACTATGATTGTGAATGTAGATAATATGGAAAATGCTTGTAAAGTAGGGCACTTAAGCGCTACTGATTTAGCAGATTATTTAGTTACAAAAGAAAACATGCCTTTTAGAACAGCATATTATATTACAAAAGACGTAGTTAAAAAAGCAAATGAATTAAATAAAGATATGAGTGAATTAAACTTAGAAGAAATTAGATCTTCAAATGATGAAATTAAAAATATTTCAGAAGAAATTGTAATGTATTTAGATTTAAGAGCTTCAATGAATGCAAGAACTTCTTTTGGAGGAACTTCAACAAAACAAACTAAAGTTCAAATAGATGAATTTAAAAAGTGGTTAATATAAGAGAAGCTAAGGCTTTTCTTATATTAATAAGAATTACTTAAGAAGTAATTCTTTTGTAATATTATATAAAGTTGAAATATCTGTTTTACCAACAAATCCATCAACTCCAATAATATTCATTTTTTGTCTAACTGAATCAGTTGTCATAGATGAGTTAACAATAATAGGAATATGTTCTAGTTTTGAAGAACCTTTAACATATTGAGCAACTTGATAACCATCAGTTCCAGGCATTTCAATATCTGTAATAATTAAACCAATTTTAGCTGGATCAATTTCATCAATTCTTTCAATTAAATCTTTACCATTTTTAAATATTTCATAAGATAATTTTGCTTTTTCAAAGAATTTAATTAAAATTTCTCTTGCAACACCTGAATCTTCAGCTGCTAAAATAACCTTAGATGAAGATAAAGGAGCATCCACATATCTGTTTAATGCTTCATCACCATTATCTGTCCACCCAATATCTCTTAATAACTGTTCTGCATTAAACACAGTACATAATTCATCTTTATCATGAACTTTTACATAAGTAGTATATGTAATTTTAGAGTTTTGCTCTTCTGTATGTCTTAAATCTTCTGTTGTTTTTTCAACAATATCAAGCATATCTTTAATTAAAAAACCAACTTTTTTATGATTAAATTCGCAAAAAATTATTAGTTTATATTCTTCAAGTTTTAAAGCTGGTAAACCTAACCAGTTATCTAAATTTAATAAAGTAACTGGTTCCCCTCTAATAGTTGCAATACCTGCAATTACATTAGAACTTTTTGGAGTATCAGTAATTGTTACTTCTTCTTGAATAATAAAAGCTTTAACTTTCGCAATATTAATTGCATAAATATTATTGTTTCCTGTATAAAAAACGGCTAGTTGTTGGACATTTCTTAAATGCCCTTGTGTCATTTGTTCAACACTGCTTCCCATGCTACTCATAATGATCCTTTTAGAATTATATTAAATTATATATTCATTTGTCTTAAAGTGTAGTTATTTTTAATAAAAATTGTTACTTTTGTAATATTTTTTGAACTACAAGCGATGACATCATCAATCCAAAGGCCGCAGTAACGGCCATAAAACTACCTTTTTCAATACATAAAGGACTTTCAGAAGAAAATATAACTTTAAACTTCTTTTTAAATCCTCGTCTCTTTAATTGTTTTTTTATATTTCTAATAAATGGATCATTAAAAGTATCCCAAATTGATATATATTCAATTTTTGAAGGATCAATTCTTTTAGCACCTCCACTTGTTGTAATTAGTTTTTTATAATATTTCTGAATTAGTCTTACTTTTGGTGGAATATCATCAATAGCATCTAAAATATAATCATAAGATGAAAAGTCAAAAGTATCAACCCATTCTTCTGTAATCCTTAAATTAATAATCTCTATTCCTGGATATTTTTCTTGTAGAACTTCAACTTTAATTCTATCAATATTATCATCACTTCCTAATTGTCTATTTCTATTTGATTCTTCATATGTATCAAAATCAACAATAGTAATTTGTGTAAAACCAGTTCTATATAAAGAATCTAATGCAAATGAACCAATACCTCCAACACCTAAAAGTATTAATTTTGTATTTTGAAACTTCTCGAAATTTTCATTTCCAAATAGTTTTATAGTCCTATTAAATCTTTCCATATTTACTCTTTTATAAATTTTCAGCTATTATATCAAATAATAAAGAATAATATAAATATATGGAGATTAAATGCAAAAAGAACCAATGACAATTGTCGGTTATAATAAAATCACAAAAGAATTAGAATTTTATAAAAAAACAGAAAGACCTGAAACTGTAATTGCTTTAGATGAAGCTAGACAGTTAGGAGATTTAAAAGAAAACGCTGAATACCATGCAGCAAAAGATAAATTAGGATTAATTGATATCCAAATGGCTGAATTAGGAGCTATTATTTCTCAAGCTATTATTGTAGATCCTACAACTTTAAATCATGTGAAAGTAAGTTTTGGATCAACAGTTCAAATTCTTGATATTAATAGTGAAGAAGAGTTCACTTATACTATTGTAGGTGGAGTTGAAAGTTCTGCTGAAAAAGGTTTAATTTCATTTAATTCACCATTAGCTAAACAATTACTTGGAAAAGAAGAAGGTGATGAAATTAACGCTAAATTACCAGGTGGAAGTAAATCTTTTGAAGTATTATCTGTTTGTTATAAAGAAATCATTTTAGATGTTTAATGTAGCAATTATTGGTGCAAGTGGTTATACAGGACTTGAACTAGTAAAAATATTATTAAATCATAAAAAATTTAATATTACATATATTGCAAATTCAACAGGAGAAGTTTTAATAAACGAACTTCATCCTTGTTTAGAAAGTGTAATTTCTACAAATGTTGAAAAAGCTAATGCTAAAGAAATTGCAGCTTGTGCATCTTTAGCTTTTTTAGCACTTCCACATAAAACATCTATGGGTTTTGCAAAAGAACTTATATCTCTTGGTGTTAAAGTTGTTGATTTATCTGCTGATTATAGATTAGAGTTAGATACTTATGAAAAACACTATTGTGAACACGAAGATAAGGCTAATTTACCACAATCAGTTTATGGTTTACCTGAGTATTATAAAAATGATATTCAAAATGCTTCTTTAGTTGCAAACCCAGGTTGTTATCCAACAGCTTCACTTTTAGCACTTTTACCATTTATTCCATATATAGATGAAAACTCACCTGTTTTTATTGATGCTAAATCTGGAGTATCTGGGGCTGGAAAAAAACTAAGTGAAAGTACACATTTTTGTAATATAAATGAGAATATTTTTGCTTATAATCCTTTTAAACATAGACATATGCCTGAGATTGAAGAAAAAGTTCGATTATTAGAGAATAAAGAATTAGCTATTAATTTTGTACCTCATTTAATTAATGTTACAAGAGGAATGTTAGTTTCAGTATATGCAACATTAAAAGATGATGTTGATGTTGAAAAGATCTTAGAAGATGCATACAAAAACTCACCTTTTGTTAGAGTTAGAAAAGAACCAGTTAATATTAAAGCTACTGCGGGAACAAATTTTTGTGATATATTTGTTGCAAAAAATAAAAAAGCCTTATTTATAAATTCATCAATTGATAATTTATTAAGAGGTGCTTCTTCACAAGCTGTTTGTAATGCAAACTTAATGTGCGGATTTGATGAAAATGAAGGAATACCAATACTTGCTTATGTGCCTTAATTTACAAGAGTCTGCTATTTTTATAGCAGATACTCACTACAATGAAAAAAACCAAATCTTAGAATCTTTTTTAATAGATATTAAGAGTGGAAAGATTAAAACATCTCAGTTAATTTTAATGGGTGATATTTTTGATTTCCTAACTTTCCAAACAAAATATTTTATTAAAAAGAACAAAGGCGTAATTGAATTAATTAATGAATTAGCTCTAAGTATTGAAATTACATATTTAGAAGGAAATCATGATTATAATATTCAAAAAATATTTCCTAATATAAGAATATATACAAGAGCACAACAACCAATAGATGCAAAATATAAAGATAAAACTATACAAATAGCACATGGTGATCTTTACGTTGGCAAAGTTTATGATATATATTGTTCTATTATAAGAAACAGAATTTTATTATCTTTTATAAATTTAATTGATAGAAAAGATAAGCTGGCTTCAAAAATATATTATTCATTAATGAAAAAATCAATTTGCCATAAAATTAAAGATTTTAAATCTTTAATAGGAATAAAAATTAATAATTACTCTTCAGATATTGTAATAGAAGGACATTATCACCAAGGTGATCAAATTGAATATGAAAATAGATTTTATATAAATATACCATCTTTATTATGTTCAAATGAATATGTTCTAATAAAAGAAGGTTTTATAAAGACTAAGTATGAAAAGAATGATAAGAATGTTAAAAAGGATAAATAATCGCAAAGTTTGAAGTAGTAAGTAAATATTCTCCAGCAGGAGATCAAGCCCAAGCTATTGAAAAATTATCTGATTCTATAAATGCAGGTAATCAGTATAATACACTATTAGGTGTTACTGGATCTGGTAAAACTTATACTATGGCTAAAGTAATTGAAGCTACTCAAAAACCTACATTAATTATGACTCATAATAAAACTCTAGCTGCTCAATTATATTCTGAATTTAAACAGTTTTTCCCAAATAATCATGTTGAATATTTTATTTCATATTATGATTATTATCAACCAGAAGCATATATACCAAGAACAGATTTGTTTATTGAAAAAGATTCATCTATTAACGAAGAATTAGAAAGACTAAGATTATCTGCTACTTCATCACTATTATCTTTTGATGATGTTATTGTAATTGCTTCAGTATCAGCAAATTACGGTTTAGGTAATCCTGAAGAGTATCAAAAAATGGTTCAAAAACTAGAAGTTGGTTTTGAGTATTCTCAAAGAACTTTATTACTTAAACTTGTAGAAATGGGTTATAAAAGAAATGATAAGTTTTTTGATAGAAGTGATTTTAGAGTAAACGGTGATGTAATTGATATTTATCCTGCTTATTATTTAGATGAGTTCATTCGTGTTGAGTTTTTTACGGATGAAGTTGAATCTATTACTAAACATCAGTATTTAACAAATAATAAAACAGAAACAGTAAATTCAGTAACTATTTATTCTGTTAATCCTTTTGTTGTTTCAAATGATAAATTAGCAATTGCTGTTAAAAAAATAGAAGAAGAACTAGGTGAGAGATTAGCCTTCTTAAAAGCAGAAGATAGATTAGTTGAACATCAAAGATTAAAACAAAGAGTAGAGTTTGATTTAGAAATGATTGAAGGTACTGGAATGTGTAAAGGTATTGAAAACTACGCTAGGTATTTAACCGGACAAGAAGCAGGTGAAACACCTTATTCTTTAATGAATTATTTTGAACAAATAGGAACAGACTTTTTATTAATTGTTGATGAGTCACATGTATCACTACCTCAATTTCGTGGAATGCATGCAGCAGATAGAAGCAGAAAAGAAACTTTAGTTAATTATGGATTTAGATTACCCTCAGCTTTAGATAATAGACCTTTAAAATTTGATGAGTTTATAAATAAAGCACCAAGCTTTTTATTCGTATCAGCTACTCCTAATGAATTAGAGTTAGATATGAGTTCTGTTGTAGCAGAACAAGTGATTAGACCAACAGGATTATTAGATCCAGTAATAGAAATAATGGATTCAGAATTTCAAGTTGAAAAACTATTTGATGAGATTAAAAAAACAGTAGCTAAAAAAGAGAGAGTATTAGTTACAGTATTAACTAAAAAAATGGCAGAAGAATTAACATCTTATTATGCAGATCTTGGTTTAAGAATCAAATATATGCATTCAGATATTGATGCAATTCAAAGAAATCATATTATTAGAGAACTAAGACTTGGTAAATTTGATATTTTAGTTGGTATTAACTTACTACGTGAGGGTTTAGATATTCCTGAAACTTCATTAGTTGCAATTTTAGATGCAGATAAAGAAGGGTTTTTACGATCTCGTACTGCACTTATTCAAACAATGGGTAGGGGTGCTAGAAATGTAAATGGTAGAGTAATTTTATTTGCTAAAAGAATAACAGGTTCTATGCAATATGCTATTGATACTACTAATAAAAGAAGAGAATTCCAAGATGCTCATAATAAAAAACATGGAATTATTCCTACTTCAACTGTTAGAGCTTTAGATGGTTCTTTAAAACTTGAAGAATATGATGAGTTGGCTTGGAAAAAAGAAAAAGTTGAAAAAATGCCAGCATCTGAGCGCAAAAAGATTTTAATTGAATTGAATGCTAAAATGAAACAAGCTGCAAAAGATTTACATTTTGAAGAAGCAATTAGATTAAGAGATGAAATAGAGAAGATTAAAAAAATATAAGTTTTATCTTCTTTGAATTTTTTTGTAAAGGATTAACATGTCATTAATTTGTGATACTCCAAGTGCACCTTATTTTGCTGTTATTTTTACCTCTTTACTAAATGAAGAAAAAAATAACTCTTATTCTTTAATGTCTTCTCGTATGATTAAACTTTTATCTTCACAAGATGGATTTTTAGGTTTTGAATCTACACGTGAAGATATAGGTATAACTGTTTCTTATTGGAGAGATCTAGAATTAATTTCTAAATGGAAAAACAATATTGAACATAAAGAAGCTCAAAGATTTGGTCAAGAATTATAAAGTTAGAATTTGTGAAGTTTTAAGAGATTATGAATTTTAAAAGGATTAATTGTAAAAAACATAGGAATTTATATTTATGATAATGCTGAAGTTTTAGATTTTGCACGACCTTTTGAAGTTTTTTCTACTGCTTCAATATTTTTAGATGATAAATTTAATGTTTTTTTAATATCTGAGAATAAAAAAACTATTTTGCTCGTGGTGGATTTTCTGTAAATACTTCTTATACTTTTGAAGATGATATTTTCATTGATATTTTAATTGTAGTTGGTGGAGTTCATACTCAAGAGCTAAAAAAACAAAAGTTATATCTTGGATTAAAAACACATCAAAAAACTCTTCATACATAGCCTCAGTTTGCACAGGAGCTTTTCTTTTATCAAAAGCACAAGTTATATCTAATCATAAAGTTACAACTCATTGGGAAGATATAGATGATTTAAAAAAAGATTATCCATCTTTAGATGTTATTTCAAATGTTAGATGGGTAGATCAAGGCTCAATAATTACATCTGCTGGAATATCAGCAGGTATTGATATGAGTTTATATTTATTATCAAAACTTACAAATAGGGAACTCTCTTTAAAAGTGGCTAAACAAATGGATTTTGATTGGAAAAAGAACAATTAATATTTAAAGTAAAAAATTAAATTTATATTTAAAATTTATGAGTACAATTAAGCAGATATATAAAAAGGGATAAATTGGCTAAAAAAGCAACAAAAATAGAAATACAAATTATAAAAGAAGCATTTGTTGAAAAATATGCAGATGCTGTTACAGAATTAGCTTATACAAATGATTATGAATTATTAATTGCAATTATATTATCAGCTCAATGTACAGATAAAAGAGTAAATATCATTACTCCTGCTTTATTTGAAAAATATCCTAATGTATTTGATTTGGCTCAGGCTGATTTAGATGATGTAAAAGATTTATTGAAATCCTGTTCATTCTTTAATAATAAATCTAAGAATATAATTAAAATGGCAAATACTGTAATTGAAAATTTTGAAGGTGATATTCCTCATATTCAAAAACAATTAATGTCTTTAGCAGGGGTAGGTAACAAAACTGCTAATGTTTTTTTAATTGAAGCAGAAGGTGCAAATTTAATGGCTGTTGATACGCATGTGTTTAGAGTGGCTCATAGATTAGGATTAAGTGATGGGAAAAATGTTGCAGAGACTGAAAAACATTTAGTTAAAAAACTTAAAGGTGATTTACATATTTTTCATCAAGCAATGGTTTTATTTGGAAGATATACTTGTAAAGCAATAAAACCAGACTGTGATAAGTGTTTGTTTCCACACGTATGTAAAACAAAACAAACTTTCCACGTATAAACAAAGATTTTATCTTTGTTTATGAAGTGAAAACTGTAAAACTATTGTTGCTAGTGCTGAAACTAGTATAGATATAAAAACTTCAAGAGAAATTAGATTTTGCTCATAAATAAAAGAAAGAAATACTACAAGAGCTGGATTTAAATATATATAAGACATAACACTTTTAGGACCTATAAGAATAGTAGCTTTTTGATAAAAATAAGTTGTAAATAAAGTAGCAGCAATTGCTAAATATAACATGTAAAATATATATTCATTTTGTACTAAATGCCACTCAAGTTTAATATCTAAAAATAACACTGATAATCCTGTCCAAATTGCTCCACCTAACAGAGTACAAAATACTAAAACTAAAGTATCATCATTTTTATAAAATAACTTCATTGATATTGAATAAAATGACATAAAAACTAATGCGATTAGAAAAATATAATCACCATTATTTAAAGTGAATGTTAATAATAAATTAAAATTACCTTTAAATATAACTCCACAAGTTCCAAGTATTCCCATAAAATAAATAAAGTATTGTTTTATTGTTATTTTCTCTTTAAAAAATATGATATATAAAACTGCAGTTAATAGGGGAACTAAAGTATAAAGTGTTCCTGTATTTAAAGCTGATGTACTTTGAAGTGCTTTAAACATTAATATAAAAAAAGATGAATAAAACAAAGAAATGATTAATGCTCTAAAAAAAGAGTGTTTTATTTTAGAAATAAAATCTTTTTTTCTTATTATAAAAGGAGCTAGAACGATAATAGATATAATGAAGCGTAAAAAGATTAATGAAAAAGGATCTATAAGAACTGCTAGTTTAGCAGATGCTATAAAAGATCCAGCAACAAGAATACTAGCAATAAGTACATATATATGGGCTTTGATAATCATTTGAAATTTTCCTATTATTATAATTTTATTAGTAAAGTATCAGAATTTACATTTTAAGTAAAGATAAATAGAATAATAATTGGATTAAAAATAATAAAAAAAGATACAAATTGTAAATTTTACAATTTAAGCTACATTTATGTTCCATCCCTTGACATCCAAAGCACTTTACCCTATAATTCCCATCCAAATCAAGTGTGACACACACGAAGATATGGATGATCTTTAACAACTTAAAGTTTGTAAAAATATAATTTTTTCAAACTGAATATGATACTTCAAAAAAGAGAAACAAACTCTTTTAAAACAAATACAATATAAGCATGAAGAATATTTTTATGTTCTTCGTCTATTTTGAGTGATAATTTTGTTAAATACAAAATATGTCAGTATCAAAACTTCAATTTTGGA
>JABSOL010000039.1:7113-19388 GCA_013215985.1 Campylobacteraceae bacterium | reverse complement strand
AATTTAATTTAATAAATAATATATAAAGATTATGTAATATAAATAAAATATAGAAGATTAATCTACTCCCTTTTTATAAAAGTTAAAAATTATATTAATTTTATAAATGAAATTTGACTATAATTGATTTAAGGAAAAATAATGTTAAATCTTAAAATATTAGATATTTATTCAGGGAAAGAAGAGCTTTTTATTAAAAATAATAAAGAGTTTAATAGTGCATATAAAAAAATATCTATTAATGATAAAGTATTTGTGAATTATATGGGTTTAGAAAATGATATTCAAAGTGATAAAAAACATCATGGTGGTGAGCATAAAGCTATTTGTGTTTTTACACAAATAGCATATGAACATTTTGAAGAAAAATACAATTTAAATTTAGATGTCTGCTCTTTTGGAGAAAATATTACTTTAGATAATATTGAAGATAAAGATATTTGTTTGGCAGATAGGTTTTCTATTGGTGAAATTATTGTAGAAGTTTCACAGCCAAGAGAACCTTGTTTTAAAATATCTTCTATTATAGGAATAAAAGAACTTACATCTTTAGTTTTAAAAGAAAATAAAACAGGATTTTATTTACGTATAATAAAAGAAGGATTTATTTCTAAAAATGATACATTTAAATTAATATCAAGAAAATATGAAAAAATAAATATAGAATTTATTAATCAAGTTTTGCGTGATTATAAAAATAAACAAAAAGAAATTCTTGAAATACTAGAATGTGAAGAACTAGCTCCAGCATTTAGAAAAACTTTAGAGAAAAAACTAATTAAATAGGAATATTATGAATAACTTAGATCAACAATTGACTTTTATAATGGAAATTGATAAATTAAAAGCTGTATATCGACAAACAAGAGTAAAAAGTGATAATGATAGACGAGAAAACTCAGCTGAACATTCTTGGCAAATTGCGCTTTCTGCTATGTTATTACAAGAATATGCAATGGCAGAAATTAATATTTTAAGAGTTGTAAAAATGTTATTGATTCACGATATTATTGAAATTGATGCAGGAGATTTATTTGCATTTGCTCAAGATTCTAATCAAAAAGAGCAAGAAGTTAAAGAACTTGCTGCCTGTAAACGTCTTTTTTCAATACTTCCTATTAATCAAAAAGATGAATATAAATCTTTATGGTTAGAGTTTGAAGAGTGTGAAAGTTCTGATTCTATATTTGCAAAATCTATTGATAGGCTTTTACCTTTGCTTATTAATATGAGAAGCGAAGGGGGAACTTGGGTTGAGCATAAAATCTCAAAATCACAAGTTTTAAAAAGAAATTCCCATTTAAAAGAATTATCTCCAAAATTATGGTCTTATGTTGAAAATGAAGTTGATTTAGCTGTTAAAAACTCTTGGTTATTAAATAAATAAGTCCTAAAAGGACTTGTTTATTATCTTTATTAATACTTTAGATATAAAACAAAATAAGAAATAAATAAAGAAAAACATAAAGGAGAATAATACTTTGTATTATAAATTATAAAAAGTTTATGTACTTTATTTTCTATATTTGGAATAAATACTAATGCTGATCTTAATAACAAAATACTTGCAAAAAATAAATAAAAATACTCTATATAATTATTTATTAATCCTAAATCTATTTTAAAATATGAAATAAGTGGAAATAAAGCCATTAAAATAAAAACAATAATTACAAAGATACAAGATAATAAAGAAGGAAAAACATCTCCTTGTCCTAAAACTTTATTTATTAAATCATTTTTATCTGTACCTGGCCAAACGCCACCACCCATCCAATAAATATGTATTTTTGTAATTGCAGACATAATTACAAATATATAAAATGTTAATATAGTCTCAATCATTTTCTTTCCTTAATAATTTGATTTTAAAAATAGATCTAAAAAATATTCATCCATTTTTTTTTGTTTTTTTACTTCTATTTTTGGAAAAAGAAATAATGATCCAATAACTTGTGAGTAAATACAAGTAGCTAAAAGATGAATCTCTTCTAAAGTAGTATTTGGAGATAATTTTTTTTGAATATCAATAATTATTTGAATTCTTATCTCATCAACTTTCTCTAAATACTTATAAACAAAAGTATTTTCTAAAGCTCTAAAATGAATTTCTACATTTAAATCTTTTGAATACATTTATTATTTCAATTTGTTTAATTACATTATCTTCATATTTTTTTATTTCATTAATAATATCTAAAGTATGTGTTTTATACCAATATAGTAATAATTTATCTATAAAAACATTATGATTTTTAAAATGATGATAAAAAGAACCTTTTGTTAGTTTTATTTCTTCGCATAAAAAGTCTATTTTAAGAGCTTTTACACCATTCTGTGATAAAAGTTTAAGAGCTAGATCTAACCAGTCGTCTTTTTTCATTTTAATTCTTTGAGTAATCATACCATACCTTATGGTATGTTATAAAATATATATTTATTTAATAAATATATATATTATTTTATGATAATCTTTTATAAGAAGGATTATTATGAAAAAACATGAAAAAGTAAATTATATTGAAATGGCTTCAAAAGATTTAATAAAAACTAGAGTTTTTTTCGAGAAAGTTTTTTCTTGGAAGTTTACTAATTTTTCTGATGAATATATAGCTTTTTATAACGAAGGTATTGATGGTGGCTTTTATCAAAAAAAAGATGATATAAAAAATAATTCAATTTTATTGGTTTTATTATCTAATAATCTAACTGATAGTAAAAAAAGAGTAAAAAAAGAAAATGGAATTATAAATAAGGATATATTCTCTTTTCCTGGAGGAAAACGTTTTCATTTTATTGAACCAGGTGGAAATGAATTTTCTATTTGGCAAAAAGATGAATAAAATGACTGAAATGAGTTTGGAAGTTCAAGATGTACTTGATTCTTGCCCAATAAAAATTAAAAATAAACTTTTATTTTTAAGAGAATTAATAATAGATATTTCTAATAAAGAAAATATAAAAGATTTAAAAGAAGAACTTAAATGGGGTGAGCTCTCCTATTTATGTAAAAATGGATCAACTATTCGAATAGCTTACAATAAAAACAAAAAAAATGAGTATGGAATTTATTTTAATTGTAAAACTAAACTTGTAAAAACATTTAGAGTTTTATTCTTTGATATTTTTACTTTTGAAGATAATAGAGCTATTAAATTCCAAATAGATGAAAAAATAGCTCTTAAAGAGTTAAAATATTGTATTTTATTAGCTTTGACTTATCATAAAAGAAAACATCTTTTAATGCTTGATAGTGAATAATTATTATTCAATAATTCCTGACATTGTTGTAACTTCGATACCTTCTCTTCTCCACTCATTTACAATTTTTAATAAACCAATCGAATCACTTGGCATATGGCCTGCAATAATTACATTTCCAATATTCTGTTCAATTACAGCTTGTTTTACATCTAAAGGTAAATGCATACAAATGATTGTTCCAGTACCTGCTTCAAAATATGATTTTATTACGTCAATACCACCATTTGTTCCACCAGCCATTAAAACATCAATTTTTCCAGCATAATCATTTAAAGATCCGACAGATATTTTAGCTTTTGCTAAAGTGTTTTTATATTCAGGCATAGCATCTAATACATTTATAATATCTTTTAATTTTTTTCTTTCATTATTTTTAAAAGTCTTATCTATATGATCTTGAACTATTTTTTCTGTTATAAAATCAGCAGGAATATGAATATTCATATAAGCCATTTTCATTAATCTTGCGGCAGAACTTACTCTGTCATAATTCGAAGCATGTCTTAAAGGAGATATTTTGTTTTGTTGTTTTCTAAGTACTTTTTGAGCTTTGTTAATAGGTACATTTGATTTTATCATTCTATCAATCTGTACATCCATAACTTCTGCAAAATCAATTACACTTGAATCTGCTTTTGGATGATGAGATACAACACAGTCATAATCTAAACTTTTAGCTAAGAGTAATTCAGGAGTTTCCATATCAATTCCAATTAAAATTCTTTTAATATTAGATCCAGGATAAGATATACAGGAATCACATGGAATTTCTTTTAAGTTTGCAAGTTTTAAAGCAGTATTCATTAAGTCATCAGATGTCATTTTCTTCCTTTTTTTTTAGTTTATCGTAAAAAAGTTTTAATTATTAAGAAATGCTTACTTTAAATCTTTAATAATATATATAATTATTAAAAGAAGTTGTTTTTTCTATAATGAAGTAGAAAAGTATTGTATGAGATTTAGAATTAATTTTAAAGGATTTATGATGAAAAATGGTATATATTTGTTTTTAATTTTGTTTCTAGGCGTGTTGGGTTATTTTGTAGTAAATGACTTATTCCAAGAAGGTAGTTATCTATTATCTGGAATAATTTTTATGAGTGTTAGTATTGTTATTTATGTTCTAACTACACATTTTAAAAGAAAAAGAGAATTAGTTCCTGCTCAAAAGATAATAAATGTAATATACATTTTATTATTTGCAAGTTATGGAATTTTTACAGGTTTATCTTTAGTTTACGTAAGTGATGATGTAAGTATGATTAGATATGAAGGTCTAATATTTATTGCTTCAGGTCTTATGCTCTTGTATGGTATTTATGTGTTTGTACGAAGACATAATCATAGGGTAGTGGTTTAAATATTGTATAAAATACTCAAATAATACTTTTTAATCTAAATATAAATTATTTGAAATAAAATATTATTATTTTATGTTATGCTATTAGTAAAATCTTACAAATAGGATAACTATGACAATTTCAAGTAATTTTGATGGTGGAAATATTCACTGTGCTAGTATAAATGATTCTGGTGAAATAAAAGTAAAAATAAAAAAAGATAATAAATCTGATTTTCATCAGTGGTTTTATTTTAAATTATCTCAAGCAAAAGATGTTTCTTGCGAAATAGAAATTATAAATGCTAGTGAAACTTCTTATTCAAATGCTTGGCATAATTATAATGCTGTTGCTTCATATGATAGAAAAACTTGGTTTAGAGTACAAAGTACATATAATGATAAAACTTTAATAATCTCTCATAAACCATTACATGATATTGTATATTATTCATATTTTACACCTTATAGTCAAGAAATGCATAATGACTTAATTTCTAAATCTTTAATGAGTGATTTAGTTTCTTATGAGAACTTAGGTTTTACTCTGGATAAAAGAGATATGGATTTACTAAAAGTAGGAAAAGACGCAAAAGATAAAAAAATATTTTGGATAATAGCAAGACAACATCCAGGTGAAACAATGGCCCAATGGTTAATTGAAGGTTTATTAGACTCTTTATTAGATAAAAATAATCCAGTTTCAAAAGAACTACTAAAAGAAGCAGTATTTTATATTGTCCCCAATATGAATCCTGATGGTTCTTTTAGAGGTAATTTAAGAACAAATGCATCTGGTGCTAATTTAAATAGAGAATGGTTAAATCCAAGTATGGAAAAATCTCCAGAAGTTTATCTCGTTAGAGAAAAAATGAAACAAACTGGTATGAACTTTTGCTTAGATGTTCATGGGGATGAAGAATTAGCTTATAATTTTATTGCAGGTTCGGAAGGAATTCCATCATGGAATGAAAGTAAACAAAATCTTTTAGACTTTTTTCAAAATGCCTTATGCGAAGTAAGTCCCGATTTCCAAACTAAAATTGGATATGACAAAGATGAAGAGGGAAAAGCAGACCTAAGTATTGGAACAAATTATATTGCTGAAGAATTTAACTGCCTTGCAATGACGTTAGAAATGCCATTTAAAGATACACAAGAATCAGAGAATATAGAATTTGGATGGTCTGATAAAAGGTCAATAGAGCTTGGTAAAGCATCTTTATTAGCCTTATATAAAACGATAAATAAATTATAGAACTTATTATAATATAATTATTTTTTGTTATAATTATCCAAACAAAAGGTTGGTTTATGCAAATAACAAGAAAAGAAGAAATATTAGAAAAATCTATAAATTTATTTAAGAATAAATCTTATCATAATACTTCAATGTCAAATATTGCAAGTGAATGTGATTTAATAAAAGGTAGTTTATATCATCATTTTAAATCAAAAGAAGAAATAGGATTAGAGTCATTAAAGTATGTACATAAGTATTTCAATGATAATATTTTTTCAATTGCTTATAATACTAAGTTAACTACAAAAGAGAGAATGACCTTGTTCATTCAAAAACTGGATGAATATTTTATAGAAAATAAATCTAAGTGCCTTTTTGGACACTTTTCTTTAGAATTAGCAAGTGAAAATGATAAATTCAAACAAGAAATAAAAGATTATTTCTTATCATGGGAAAAAGCTTTAGTATTTATTCTAAATGAAGAATATGAAGAAAAAACTTCTGTTTCTTATGCTCAAGAATGTATTGCTTTAACACAAGGTTCATTAATGATGATGGGATTATATGATTCAAATGAAAACTATTTAAAAATAGGTAAGAAGTTAATCAAATTATTTTAGATACAATTAGAAAAAACTAGGATAATTATGACTTTAAAACAAATATCAATGGCTATTTACTCATTATATTTAACGAATAAATTTGGTTTTATGATTAAAAAAGAAAAAGATCTAAAAAAGAAATTAGATCTTAGAACTTTATATGCAATTACTTTAATGAAAAAACTTAATATTACTGTTGAAGTAATTAATAAAGAAAAACTTCCAGAAGATGAAAAATACTTATTATTATCTAATCATAAAAGTATTTTAGATCCTATTGTTGTGGAAATGGCTCTAAAAGATACAAAGATTAGAGGTTTTTGGATTGCTAAAAAAGAGTTATATAATTCTTTCTTTTTTGGAACATTTACAAGAAATGCAGGAACAATTTTATTAGATAGAGAAGCTCCAAGTATGATTCCATTTTTTAAAAAAACAAAAGAAGTTGTGAACTCTGGTTTATCAATCTTTATATTTCCAGAAGGAACTAGAAATAAAACAGATTCTTCATTATCTGAATTTAAAGAAGGAGCTAGAGTTATAGCTTTAAAAAATAGATTACCTATGCTTCCTGTTTATATTAGAACTAATGTAAATGAAGTACTTAAAGAAGCAATAGAAAATAGAACTAAAAATTTAACTATAGAAATTGAAATAGGTGATATTATCGAGTATAAAGATAAAACACCTTTAGAAGAAAATTATAGGAGAATATTTAATTTAAAATAAATCATTCATTATTAAATAATATATATGCTACTATTAATATACTAAAGTATAGGGAGAATACATGAGTAAAATTAATGCTTCTGATGAAGCAATTAGTGTAGAAGAAAAAAAATTAGTTCAAGATAAAACTAATACAAATGTAGCATTTTATATTCATTTAAAAGAGTATAACGATGAAGTAAGAAATGAACTTGAAAAAAGACTTGAAGAAGTTTTTTTATATGCTAAAGGTGTTGAATGGAAGTTTGACAGTTTTGGGATTGAAAAAGCAGGGGCTCGATCTTTAGATATTTTAGGTTATTTTGTATTTAAAACTACTAATGTAGAAAAATTGCAAAAACTATTTTTAAAAGAATTTGAAGATTATGAAAATGCTCAAAAAATTTCTTGTTCAGTTGCTGTATATGAAAAAGTTGAAGAAATGTTTTTTGAAATAAAAGTATAAAATAGAAGTTTTACTTCTATTTTATTATTCGTCTTCGTCTTTTTTATATTTTTTTCCATTTAAAAAATGAACTAAATCAAGTCTAATTTTTTGATTAGATTTTAATACTAAAAATTCTTCATTATTCTCAAGAGTCATTGACTTAATATAATCTTTTGCAGTAAATTCTTCACTATCATTTTCTTTTTTTATATAAATAATAGTTGTTGGAATTTGTCTTTGTATAATAACATTTAATTGGTCATAAAATTCACAGTTCACTGGTCTATACATTAAATCTCTCTTTTAAAATATTTATTTTCTTCATTTTATTAAAGTCAAAAATACCATTACTTGTGGTTAAAGAATAGTTTTCTAATTTTGAAGCTTTAATATTTGTATATTTTTTATTCTCATAAAAAAAAGCGATAAAGTTTTTATCACTTATTGCTTTTTCTAAGAATTTATATTGATTATTAATATTATTTTAGAATCTTATCAATTAATTCTTTATATTTTTGATCAATAATAAGTCTTTTTTTCATTAAAGTATTTGTTAATTCTTCACCCATTTTAAATTCTTTTTCTAAAAAGTGAATATTTTGTAATTTCTCAAAAGGTTTGAATCCATGTTTTTTCTGTAAAAGTTCATTTAATTCTTTTTTAATATCATTAACAATATGTTGATCTTTCATTACGCATTCAAATGATTTAATAGCTTTATTAAATTTTACCTGTACAAATTCTTTAAGTCCATCAAAATCTGCCACAATTAATAAACCAAGACCTTTTTTATCTTGACCAATTAACATAGTATCATTAATGAAAGGCATGATAGAAATAGCAGATTCAATTCTACTTGGATCAACATTCTCACCATTTGCTAAAACAATAATTTCTTTTGATCTACCAGTTAAAATTAGTTCACCTGAAATTGTTAGTTTTCCAAGATCTCCTGTTTTTAAGTAACCATCTTTTGTAAATGTTTTTTTAGTATCTTCTTCACTGTTATAGTAACCACTCATAACTTGAGGACCTTTTACTTGAATAGATCCAACTTCACCAGCTTTAAGTTCTTCACCAGCTTCATTTACAATTCTTAAAGATGTTCCTCTTAATGGTTTACCTAATGTTCCAAAAATATCACAATTAAGAGCACGTCCAGCAATTGAAGGTGCACATTCAGTCATTCCATATGAATTTACAATTCTAATTCCTAAAGCATCGATCCATTCATCAATATACTCAGGTAAAGCTCCTCCACCAGAAATTGCAAGTTTCATTTTTCCACCAAATTTTTGTTGAACTAAAGATAGTTTTTTCTTAGCAAAAAGATTTAACGGATATAAAGATATTACTTTTAATAATGGAAGAAATTTTTTACAAATAGATTCTTTTAAAGTATCATCTTTAAATCTAGGAAGTTGATCTTTTAATATTCGCATGTTATATCTATAAGCTTTTGATATATCTACAAGTTTATTAAAAATACTAGCTTTTTTAGGATCTTTTGAAAGTTTTGTATTAATTTTTGAATACATAGATTCCCATAGTCTTGGAACAGTAGCAACTAGAGTTGGTTTATAATATTCTAAATCTTGTGAAAATGTTTTAATTGAAGAATAAATTATTTTACAACCATGTGAAATGGCAGTATATTCTACTCCTCTTTCAAACACATGCCAAGATGGCAAAATAGATAACCATACATCATCTTTATTTAAATCAATAATTTCTGGAACTACTTCAATATTATAAAGCATATTAGAATGATTTAATATTACACCTTTTGGTTGTCCTGTTGTTCCTGATGTATAAATTATTGTAAATGTATCTTTACTATCATGAGCATTTACTAAATTGTCAAAGTATTCAATATCTTTATCTGTTGGATTGATATCTTTTTGTATTTGTTTATATGTTAAATATGAATCATGCTCTTTTTTCTCTATTAAAAATATCTTTTCAATTTTTAATGTTTTTAACATCTCTTCATATTCAAGAAAAGTTTTTTTAGTTTCTAAAATTAAAAACTTACATTCAGAATGTGTCATAATATATTCTAACTCTTGAGAAGGTGTATCAGTACCTCTTGGCACAGAAATTGCTCCAATAGATAATAAAGCTAAATCTGTTAAAATCCATTCATATCTATTATCAGACACAAACATAACTTTATCATCTTTTTTAATTCCTTGTTCTTGAAAAGCAGAAGATAAGTTTAAAACATCTGTATATAATTTTTGATAAGTAATTTTATATTCAGCATTTTTCACTCTATAAACAAACGCTAGCTCGTTGTTATATTGTTTACATGTTTTTAAAAACATATCAAAAAGATTTTTATAATTCATTATTTCCCTTTATATATCTTAAAATAACATAATTTACTTTGTATAAGGGTAAATTTTACAAACTAAGTAAATAATTAGTAAATAAATAATTATTTTTTATTTGAAAGTATTTTTCCATCAGAGGATATAAGTATGGCTAAGACCCTTGTTGACTCAAATTGAGATAAAATAATTGATAAAATAACCATTAATGGTATTGATAAAAACATACCTATTGTACCCCACATCATACCCCAGGCAACTAAAGAAAATATTACAACAAATTGTGAAATATTTAATTTATCACCCATTAGTTTTGGTTGAATAATATTTCCTAATATAAATTGTATAGATATTAATAAAGGAATGAAAATTAAAGCATAAGAAATATCAGAAAATGAAATAAGTGCAAATAATGCTGGAATACTAACTGCAATAATGCTTCCAATTGTTGGAATAAAGTTTAAAACAAATGCCATAAACCCCCATAGTCCAGCACCTTCTAAGTCAAATAAAGTACAAAGTAAATAAGTTAATACTCCTGTGCTTAAACTAATACTTGTAGTTATATAAATATATGTTTTAATATTTAATGATATATTATGTAAAATTATTTCTGTTTTTTCTCTTGTTTTTTTATTAGGAAATAAAGCTTTTAGTTTAGCCTCAAAATATCTTTGATCTAATAATAAAAATAAAACATAAAGTAAAATTTGCAAACTATTACTCAATACAGATGAAAATAAACCTAAAGCCTTATTTATAAGGCCAGCTATAGATATTTGTTGAAATATTTTATTAAGTTCTTCTTTAATATCAATTGAGAATGATAAAGATAGTTGGTTAATAACTGAATAAATTTTTTCATCAATTCCTACAAGAGATGTAGATAAATCACTAATACTAAGTGCAATAAAACCTGAAATTTCAAATATAGTGAAAAATATTATTATTACAGCAAAGGGTATACTTAGTTTATTCATTATTTTAATTTGAAATATTTTATATGTTTCTAATTTTGAAGCAAGTGCATTAATTAGAAACCAAATTAAAAAAGATATTGCAATTGAAGATAAAAGTGAAGATAAATTAGAGATAGAATAAATCACTAAAAATAAAAAAGCCATAAAATAAAATGCATTAGCAAAATTATTGTTTTTTAATAAATCATTATCCATAAAAACCCTTTAAAATTGTATATTTATAATATACAATATTATTACTAATAGCATAATTTAATGTCTTAATTTTCTTTTACAATAATCTTGATACAATCAAAAAAAGAAGGAAAGATATGACTTGGAATGAAATAATAAAAAATGAAGAAAAAAAAGATTATTTTAATAAATTACAAAAAGAAATAGATTTAAAATATAAAAATTCAGTAGTTTTCCCTAATAAAGACAAAATTTATGCAGCATTTGATTATACAGCATTTGAAGATGTTAAAGTTGTAATTCTTGGACAAGATCCTTACCATGGCGCGAATCAAGCTCATGGTTTAAGTTTTTCAACTCCAAAAGATATTAAAAACCCACCTTCTATGAAAAATATATTAAAAGAAATAGAAGATGATATGAAAAGAGTATCTATATGTGAAGATGGTGATTTAATTCCTTGGGCTAAAGACGGTGTTTTATTATTAAATACTATTTTAACGGTAGAAGAGTCAAAACCTAAATCTCATCATAAACTAGGATGGGAAACATTCACAGCGAATATTATTAAAACTATAAGTGAAGAACTTGAAGGTGTAGTATTTATCTTATGGGGTGCTAATGCTATAAAACAAGAAAAACTAATAAATACTGATGTTCATCATATTTTAAAAGGTGTACATCCTTCTCCTTTATCATCATATAGAGGATTTTTTGGATCAAAAGTTTTTTCAAAAACAAATGAATTATTAAAAAAAGAAGGAAAAAAAGAAATCTCTTGGTAGAGATTTCTTTATTTATCTAAAACTTTTAAAAAGTTAAGAGTATTATTTAAATGTATTTTTATAATTGTTATATAAATAAATGCAACAATTATAATATTAAAATGTATTAGCGCTTCAGAGAAAGGAAACAATAAAGTCATAGCTGCTGCAATTATTACAAAAATTGGATATAAAAGTTTATTTAAAGATTTTTGATAAATAAGTTTTTTATCATATTCTTCTATATTTAATTTTATATAGTTTTTATCTTCTAAATTAAGTTTTGATGATTCTTTTAATTCTTTTAACTTAGTAAGAACAGAAATTGTTTTTTTGTAAGATAAATATTGTTTCCCAATCATTAGTAAAATAAAAATTGAAATTACATTTGAGATTAGTTCTAAAGGTATAGTTTGCATA
>JABSOL010000039.1:0-7103 GCA_013215985.1 Campylobacteraceae bacterium | reverse complement strand
TCTTCCTTTTGATTTTAATTATTATACATATAAAAATAAATAAAAGCAATAGATTTAATAATAATATTTATTATTAAATTAAGATTCATTATCTTATACTTGTTAAATTACTAAGGAGGAAAGATATGAGAAAAATTATTCTTGGAATGTTTTTGTCTGCACTTTTATTATTAGCGAGTATTAATGTTAATACAGCAGGTAAAAATGAATTAATGACAATTAAAGGTATAGGTGAGAAGAAAGCAGAACTTTTAATTGTATTTAGAAAATCTAATAAGATTACAAATCTTAATGATTTATCAAAAATTAAAGGTTTTGGGCCAAAACTTATTGCTAACATTAAAAATGATGTTAAAAAGAAAAGTAAAAAAGAATCAAAATCAATGAATATGATGAAAAGCAAGAAATAAGTTTTTATTGATTATTGCTTAGTTAAATTTAGCTACAATAAACAAAAAAATTAAGAAAGTAAATATTGAAAATATCACCTAATACACCTTGTTTATGTAATAGCAAGAAAAAATACAAACACTGCTGTAAAATCTATCACAACGGTGCTAAAGCAAAAACTGCAGAGATTTTAATGAGATCTAGATTTGCAGCTTTTGCTTTAAATTTAACTAAATACATTATAAAAACTACTCATTCTTTAAATAAAGATTATACTTCTAATATTTCTTCTTGGACAGAAGATATAGAATTATTTACTCTCAATACAAAATTTAATAAACTTAAAATAACTGAAGTAATAAATGGCGAAAAAGAATCTTATGTAACTTTTATTGCATTTCTTGAACAAAATGATGAAGATGTATCATTCTGCGAAAAGTCAAAATTTATAAAAGAAAATGATGAATGGTTATATTTCGATGGTATTTTTATAGAAGAAGGAAAACAATGAATATATTATTAGCACCTGCTGAGACTAAAAACTCTGGTGGAGACGACAAGTTTTTTTGCAAAAGTAACTTTTTTTTAGAAAATTTATTTTCAAAAAGAGAAAATATTTTAAGTCAATATGAAGAGCATGTGAAAAGTTTAGATTTAGATGAATTATCAAAGTGGTTCTCTTTAAAAAAAATGTCTGAAGTTGAACGTTATAGTGAATCTTTAGTAAATAAAAAGACTTTAAAAGCAATAGTGAGATATGAAGGTGTAGCTTTTGATGCTTTAAATTATACTTCTTTGAATGATAGTGCAAAAGAATATGTTGATAATAAAGTAATATTATTCTCAAATCTTTTTGGGCCAATTAAAGCAAATGATTTAATTCCTGATTATAAATTTAAACAAGGCTCAAAACTTCCTAATACTGCAATTGAAAAATATTATCTAGAAAACTTTTCAGAATCTTTAGACGAGTATTTAGATGATGAAATAATTGATTTAAGAGCTGGGTTTTATGAAAAATTCTACAAAACAAAAAATAAAAAAGTTCTTACATTTAAATTTTTAAAAGATGGAAAAGTAGTTTCTCATTGGGCCAAACATTATAGAGGTGTATTATTAAAAGAACTTGCTTTAAATAATATTAACTCATTTTCTGAATTTATGGACCTAAAGATTGATAATCTAGAAATATGTGAAACAATAGAAAAGAATAATGTTAAGACATTAATTATGAATATAATTGATTAATTTTAGATAAAAAGAAAAAGAATTAATAAGTTAATTCTTTTTCTTTTTTTACTTGTGACATAAAATATAATGAAAATAATGCAAATATACTTGAATATAAGAATAAATATTCTCCATATAAGTAACCTGATACAATTCCACCAATAAAACCACCTAAACCATATGCAACGCCATACATAAACTGCTGAGCTAGTTTTTTATTCTCATATAGAGTATATAAAAACATAATTACACAAGAGTGATATAATGCAAAAGAGAAAGCATGTAAAGCTTGTGAGAAATAAACTACCATTTCATTAGATGCAAAAAAGAATAATAATAACCATCTTATAACGGTTAAAGATATACAAAATAATATTATATTTTTAAGATTCTTTTTTAATAAAGGAGCCTGAAAATATAACATAAAAATTTCCATTAGAACTGCAAAAGACCACATATAAGAAATTGTTTCTAGCGAAATCATATTTTCAGTTTCATATATAGTGAAGAAGTTATAAAAAGCAGAAAAACTCATTTGCATAAAAAATAGACTTAGCCAAAACTGCCAGTATTTAATAAATGAGAACTTAGTTTTCGTATTATTTTCTTTATGAGATACATCATGTTTTAATAAAGATAAAGAAATTATTACAGTGAATATATTAGCTATTAAATAAAAATGTAAAGCCATATATGGATTAGATAAATATCTAGCTAATACAAGTGCTACAAGCATAAATCCAATTGAGCCAAATAATCTTGCTTTCCCATAATTGTTTTTGCCTAAATCTTTTAAAGCTATTATTTCCATATATGGAAGAATTAAACTAAGACTAACTCCTAGAATAGAGTTATTAATCATAAAAGCATAAAAATTATCTATCGTAAGATAAAATAAAGATGAAGAAATAAGAGAAGCTAAAAGTGCTAGTTTAAATACATTAGCATTTAATTTTATATGTTTTAGAAATATAAATGGTGTTATGAATCTCATTAAAGGAGCAAGTGCGAAAAGAATTCCAATTTGTGCTGATGTATAATTTAAATCATGAAGAACTTTTGGCATAAAAATAACATAAACTCCAACTGCTGCAAAATAAAAGAAATAAAAAGCTGCTAGTTTAAAAAAAACCATTTTACTGGTTGATTATTTTTGTATTACTAAGAATATCTTGAATTGTTTTTTTATCTTTTCTAAAAAATGCTACAAATAATAGAAAAAATGAGATGATTGATAAAGTTGTTATTATATATCTTGAAAATGCTTGTAAGAATGAAATATTATTTCCACTTTTATTATCAACAAGTATTAAGTCATATGCTCTTAAACCTGGAGTTTGTTTTTTAACTTTCCACAGTATTAAAATAAGTGGCATATGAAATAATAAGATAATTAACCATCCAGTACCTCTATTTTCAGCAAAAGCAGTGCCATCACCCATTATTAAATACATTACAACATATACAATAGGAGTAGTTAACAGAAAAGAGTCTAGTAAAAAAGACTTAAAACGTGAAGAGATAGAAACAAAAGTTTCTGTAACAATAGTTTTATCTATTGTTTTAGTTACTTCTGTATGTTTTATATCTCTCCAACGGCTCATTAGTTACCTCTTGAACCAGGTTTATATGCTTCACTACCATCTTTACATAAAGGGCAGTCTTCAGGAGAATACATTTCAAATGTAAAATCATCAAGTGCAAATAAAGGTTTATTTAAAGGCAATTTACAAGAAGTAGTTGATTCAAGTGAAGAACCTTCTCTTGAACAAAAACCTCTATTAGCTAAAGCTGCATATGCTACAACGTTTCCACCTTGAGCTTCTACTTGTTTAGCAGCTTCTAAAGCTGATCCACCAGTTGTAATAATATCTTCACATATTACATAGTTTTCACCTTTAGCTACTTCAAAACCTCTTCTAATAGTCATAACAGTTTCAACTCTTTCTGCAAAAATAAATCTTACATCTAAAGCTGTTGCTAATGCAAATCCAGAAATTATTCCACCCAATGCAGGTGAACATACAGCATCAACTTTAATACCAGATTCTTTGATTTGTTTAGCTAATGCTTCTGCTAATAGTTTTGCAGTTTTAGGATCTTCTAAAACTTTAGCTGATTGTAAATAAAATTTTGAGTGGTTACCCGAACTTAATTTGAAGTGACCTTCTAATAATGCATTAGAATCTTTATAAATTTTTTCTACGTTCATCATTAAACCGTTAAAATTTCTTGTTCTTTTGATCTTAAAGTAGAATCAGCAGAAGATACAAATGTATCAGTGATCTTTTGAATTTCATCTTGAGCTTTTTTTAACTCATCATCAGTAATTTCTTTATCTTTATGTAAAGCTTTAACTTTATCATTAGAAGATTTTCTGATATTTCTAATTGCAATTTTTGCAGTATCAGTCATTACTTTAGCGCCTTTAGCACTTATTTTTCTTTGATCAACTGTCATTGGTGGAAAAAATAATTTGATAATATCACCATCATTATTTGGATTAACACCAATATTCGCATTTTGGATTGCTTTTTCAATATCACTTAAAAGGTTTTTTTCCCAAGGATTAACTGCAATTGTAGTTGCATCAATAGCTAGAACTGAACCAACTTGATTTAAATCAGTCATAGTTCCATAATAATCTATTTTAACTCCATCAAGAACTGAAACAGTAACTTTTCCTGTTCTTAGTGTTTTATAATCTCTTTTTAATGAATCAAGAGATTTTTCCATATTTTCTTTTGTTTCAGTATAAACTTCGTTTAACATGTTTTCTCCTAGGGGTTTTTAATTGTTTTTTTTATTTTAATTGCAGGCATTATAGCATTATTTTACTTGTTACAAGTTCTTTATGCATCAGGCTTGGCTAAATATCATGTATATGAGGAACTATTGAATATAAATACCTTAAGTACTTATATTCTAATAATTATTTTTGTGGTACTACAGGTGCTACTGGAGCAGCAGGTGCAGTTGTTTTAGCAGCTGGAATTAATGATTGTAATTTTACAGAATCAACAGCCGAGTTTAATTTTTCTTGATTATAAAAATAACCAAGTGTTAAAGTGTTTGTTATAAATAATAAACCTAAAAACATTGTTACTTTTGTTAAAAAATTTGCAGGACCTTTTGCTCCAAATAAAGAATTATTACTTCCGCTATAAGCTCCAAGTCCAATGCTTGAACTTTTTTGTAACAAAATAGTTATTGTTAAAAGTATTGCTAATATAAATTGTATAATTAATAGAGTAGATGTCATCTATTGTCCTTATTTCAAAATGGAGCTTATTTTATCAAAAACTTATTAAAATAAAGTTAAAATTTGACATAAATATATAATTAACATACTTTGGAGATTAGTTGTCAGTTCAAAAAGAGTTCTCAAAATACGCAAATCAGTACAATTCATACAATATTATTCAACAATTAGTAGCAAAAGCTTTAGTTCGAGATATTACAAAAAAACCTAAAAATATACTAGAATTAGGTTCTGGATCAGGCCAAATATACAAAAACATAAGTTGGAATGTAGATTCTTATACTGCAATTGACTTTTCAAAAGAGATGTGTGATTTACATCCTAAAGATAAAAATACTTCAGTTTCTTGTTTTTCATTTGATTCAAAAGACTTTTTAGACTTTATAAAAGATAAAAAATTTGATTTAGTTATCTCTTCTTCTGCTCTTCAATGGTCTATGGACTTAAAAAAGATTATTAAGGCTTTATCATATGTTTCTAATGAAATAAACGCTGTATTATTCACTTCTAATACATTTAAAGCTATACAAAACATTACAGCTAAAGAATCTCCAATATTAGATAGTGATTGTATAAAAGAAGCTTTCTCTTTATATTATGATTGTACATTTGAAGTATTAACTTATAATTTGGAGTTTTCAAATAAAAGAGAATTATTTGATTATATTAAAAAGTCAGGTGTAAGTGGAGATTCTAATCTATCTTTTAAAGAAGCAAAACATTTGTTTAAAACTTATAATTTAAATTATTTGGAATTTGAAGTAATATTTATTAAAGCTATTAAACTTTAATATTTGTAAGTTCTTTTTCTAAGTCATATAGTTCATATCTTATATGTTTGAAGTTTTCTGAGTCTCTTGACGAAAGCAACTTTGTAAACTCTTCTAGTACTCTTGAGCTTTCTTGGGCTCTTTTAAAGTTTGCAATTAATATAGCTTTAATATCTGATCTGTTTTGTTCAGATGATGTTGATTCTTTTAATACATCATTGATAATGTCTCTTGAATCTAGAAGTTGTAAATTTAGGTTTATTCTTGATTTGTGTCTTAAAGATTTTAGTTTTTTAGCCATAGTTTTATTATTATAGATAAATCTATAAATATCTTCAATAACTCTTATCCCTTCTCGTAGTCTATTTAAGTTAGCATCTATTAGTCTTAGTTCATTTTTTTCCATATAAACTTACCAACTCCCTAAGGAGTTAGTTTTAGTCATCTTTAGAATTCATGATTCCAAGAATTTGCAGTAAAGATATAAATAGATTAAAGAAATCTAAGTATAAAGATAAAGCTGCTTCTACTGGAGAATCATAGTTACCTTTCATTATTTGCTGAGTATCATATAAAATGAAAGCAGAAAATAGTAAAGCACCAGCAGAAGCAATTGCTAATTGCATTAATGAAGATTGAATGAAGATATTAGAAATACCAGCAACAATCATAATAATTAAAGCAATAAATAGCATTTTACCCATAGATGAGAAATCTCTTTTAGTAGTCATAGCAAACATTGAAATTCCACCAAATGCTACTGATGTCATTAAGAATGCTTGTCCAACAATTGAAGCACCTGCAGGCATAGCAAAAATGGATGCCAATAATGGAGCAATTGTAAGTCCAGAAATAAACGTAAATGCAAATAAAGCAGCTAAGTTTAAACCAGGAGTATGTTTAACTCTAGGAATTACGAAAAATATAAGTCCTAATTCAATTGCAAATAAAACCCACTTAACTGGTCCCATTAGAAGGTGTACTATATCTAGCCCAATATATGCACCAGCAGTTGCAGCTAATAAAGATCCTGCGAATAATTGATAAGTAGCTTTTAAGAAACTCATCATTCTTTCGTTAGAAGAATCTTTTGCATGATTTTGAGATGAGTTATTCGATAAATAATCTCTGTTATACATTATATGTCCTTTTATTTATAAATAATACTTATTCTATTATTTTGATGTTTAGTTTTACTTTAAACTATAAGATTAAAGTGTAGTTAATAAGAGTAAACAGTAAATTAACAAAATTTACATTAATATTCATTTATTTTGAATAAATATTTATGTGGATATTTAATATGAGAAAGCATATATTTACGAATTTATCAATTTAAGCTACGTTTATGTTTGAGCCCTTGACATCCAAAGAACTTTACCCTATAATTCCCATCCAAATCAAGTGTGACACACACGAAGAAATGGATGATCTTTAACAACTTAAAGTTT
>JABSOL010000038.1 GCA_013215985.1 Campylobacteraceae bacterium | reverse complement strand
ATGTACTTTATTCCTAGTAAATAAAATTATAAATTTTTATTTTTTAATATGTATTTAATATGACAAAAAATAATTAAATATGTATTAAACTAATACTAATACTACATCTTTCTGTATATAGTTATTTCGAAGTAAAATCTTAGAACTTATTTCCTTTTTACTAAGTCTTATACTGTTATAATATGTAAGATAAATTATATATTAGCTAAGGAATCGTGAATGACTATAAAAAGTAAACTCTCTTTTGGTTTTGGTACTATTGTTTTAATATTGGTGCTTTTTGCACTATATGTTTTTAATACTGTAAATAAATTTCATGAGATATCTTTAACAAAAATTGATAGATATGAGAAACTT
This sequence comes from Campylobacteraceae bacterium, assembly GCA_013215985.1. Lineage (GTDB taxonomy): Bacteria > Campylobacterota > Campylobacteria > Campylobacterales > Arcobacteraceae > NORP36. Next base: position 19,084 of record JABSOL010000038.1, on the reverse strand, counting down.
GTAGAACTGCAAATGGTAAAGAATTTAAATACTACTATGTCTTTATTAGCAATGGATTTAATTGTTGAAAAAGATACTCACAAAGTTTCTACTGAATATTATGCAGAAGGTAAAAAATTATTTGAAGAAATGCATAAAACTAAAGATAAGTTATTACATGAAGATAATAGAGCAGATGAAATAAAAATAATTAAAGAAATCTTTCATGATTTTGATAGTATGGAAGCCTTAATTAAAAAAGATCTTCCTTCTTATGTTATTAATAATGCTTCTGCTGATAAATTTGAAAAAGTTGATATTTTTATTGATGGAACAGTAAGTAAGATCAATAGTGAAATTAATGAATTAATTGTTATTACAAAAAAAGAACTTCAACTTGCAAATACTGCAGAAGATGAGTATACATCTTCAATTAAAATGTTTATTATCTTAGCTGTTCTTTTTGCAATTATAGTTTCAGTACTTTTATCTATGTATATTATTAAAAGTATTATGTCTGGACTTGATAATTTCCAACATGGTTTATTAGACTTTTTTAAATATGTAAATCAAGAAGTATCAGATGTAAAATTATTAGATGAAAGTTCTAAAGATGAAATTGCTGATATGTCTAAAATTGTTAATGAGAATATTCTTAAGACTAAAAAAGGTGTTGAAGAAAGTGTAATGTTTGGAAAAGAAACAATTTCTACTTTAAGTGATTTTGGTCAAGGTAATTTCGCAGCTAGAATTACTATAAATGTAAATAATCTAGGATTAACAGAATTAAAATCTGTGTTTAATACTATGGCTAATAATTTAGAAAAAAATGTTAATTCTGTATTATCTGTATTAGATGAATATTCAAATTATAAATATACATCTAATGTTAAAAATGAAAAAACTAAAGATCATTTATTAAAATTATCAAATGGTGTTAATAACTTAGGTACTTCAATTACTTCCATGTTAGTTGAAAATAAAAGAACTGGTTTAAGTTTAGATGAGTCTTCTAATACTTTATTAACAAATGTTAATGTATTAAACGAATCTTCAACATCAGCAGCTTCTTCATTAGAAGAAACAGCAGCAGCTTTAGAAGAAATTACTTCTACAATTATTTCAAATACAGAATCTGTTGTTGAAATGTCACATTTCGCAAATAAAGTTATGACTTCAGTAGAAGAGGGTAATGAATTAGCAAATCAAACAACTGAGTCAATGGATAATATTAATGAACAAGTAACAGCTATTAACGATGCTATCTCTATTATTGACCAGATTGCCTTCCAAACAAATATTTTATCTCTTAATGCAGCAGTAGAAGCAGCAACAGCAGGAGAAGCAGGAAAAGGATTTGCAGTAGTTGCACAAGAAGTTAGAAATCTTGCAAGCAGATCAGCAGAAGCTGCTAAAGAGATTAAAACTTTAGTTGAAAGTGCTAATGCTAAAACTACTGATGGAAAAAGAATTTCAGCTGAAATGATTCATGGGTATAAAGCATTAAGAGAAAATATGGATAAAACAATTTCTTTAATTAAACATGTTGAAGATGCATCTAAAGAACAAAGAACTGGAATTGAACAAATTAATGATGCAGTAACACAACAAGATAGACAAACTCAAAAAATTGCACAAGCAGCAAGTGAAGCAAATGATATAGCAGTAGCAGTATCTGATATGTCAAAACAAATTGTTGATGATGTTAATTTAAAAGACTTTGATGGTAAAGATATGAATTCAAATTCTACTGCCAGACCAAAAGCTTTAGTACAAAGTAAAAATGTACAAACTAGACAAACTTCTAGAAATACAAACTTTAAAGGTAGCGAACAAAGAGTAATAGAAAAAGCATCACGATCAAATGTTGTATCTAATGATAGATCATTTCAAGATAAAACAAATGATGAATGGGAAAGTTTCTAAAAAGAAAAGGGATTTTTCCCTTTTCTTATAATCTTTTTTACTTCTTTTAAACTCTCAAACTTTATACTTAAATCCAATTAATTACCTTGTAAATAAATATAATAAACACTTAAGGACATTTTAATATCTTAAATTATAGTATAGGGGGGTATACTATTTAGGAGAAAATAATGAATGAACAAAAGATTTTATGGATTATTGTATTTAATCTTGTAATTATAATATCAGAAGTTGTATTTGGATTAATCTCTAACTCATTTGCTTTAATAGCAGATGCTTTACATAATACAGGTGATGTAATAGCTATTGTTATTACATATGTAGCATTAAGACTAGGAAGCAGGACTTCAACGTTTAAATACACCTTTGGATTCTTAAGAGCTGAAATGATGGCTGCATTTGTTAATACATTGTTTTTATATGTAACTATGTTTGTAATGATATATGTAGCAATACAGAGATTCTTTAATCCTGAAATTATAGAGCCCCTATATATGATAGCAGTAGGAACTGTGGCTGTTATAGCTAATGGTATATCTGCTTATTTATTAAATAACATGGGAGTATCTTCTTGCGCTTCACATGAACATAATCACTCCCACTGTCATTCTCAAAATGATGAGGACGATGCTAATATTAAATCTGCTTATTTACATATGTTAAGTGATGCACTTATATCGTTTGGTGTAATAGTAGCAGGTATCTTTATTTACTTCTTTGAAATTTATTATATTGATTCTGTTTTAACTATAGTATTTTCTGTATATATACTATTCCATTCATATGGACTACTTAAAAAAAGTTTTTTATCGTTAATGGATATCAATATAACAGATATAAAAGAGAAAGAGTTAGATGATATTATTTTACAAGATTCAAGGGTAATAGAATACAATGATTTGCATATATCAAAACCTAGTTCAAAATATAACTTTATTTCATTTCATTTAGTCGTAAGTGATGAGGTAAATCATATAAGTGAAATAGAAGAGTTAAAGAATAAGATAATACATAAACTAGAACATTATTCTTTTAACCATATACTAATAGTAGTAGATACTAAAGACAAAATAAAAAACAATAAACTTTGTACTCTATAGTTATTTATTGTACTTAGTAATTATGATAAGATAATAAAAACATTTAAAAGGTAAATATGAAAGCTTATAATTTATTAAAAAAACATTATGAAAAAATACATAATCTAAACCATATGTCTTCAATTGTATATTGTGATCAACAAAGTTTTATGCCAAAAGGTTCAAGTACTGCTAGAGCTAATGCAATGGCTGAGTTTGGAGTATTATTACATGAAATATCAACTGATGCAAAAATAGCTGATTTAATAAACAATGCTGAAAACGAGAATCTTGATTTTATTCAAAAAGCTTCTTTAAGAGAAATAAAAAGAGTATATAATCAAGAAACAGTTTTACCAGCATCACTTGTAAAAGCTCAAAGTTTAGCTAATTCAAAATGTTCTCATGCCTGGGGTGATCAAAGAGTTACTAATGATTGGAAAGGTTTTTTACCAAATTTAGAAGAAGTACTTAATTTATCAAGGGAAGAAGCTAGTATTAGATCTGCTTCAAATAATTTATCAGCATATGATTCATTATTAGATATGTATGAACCAGGTGTAAAAACAAAAGACTTAGATATTATATTTAATGATTTAAAATCTTGGTTACCAGATTTAACTCAAAATGTAATTGAAAAACAAAAGTCTTATACATATGAAGAAGATACTAATACATATGATATAAACAAACAAAAAGAATTAGGTATTAAGGTAATGAAACACCTAGGTTTTGATTTTAACAAAGGAAGGGTAGATACTTCTAATCATCCTTTTTGTGGAGGAGTTCCTGAAGATGTTAGAATTACAACTAGATATGATGAAAATGACTTTATATCTTCGTTAATGGGAATAGTACATGAAACAGGTCATGCTTCATATGAACAGAATTTACCATCTGCATATGTATCTTTACCTTTAGGACATGCTAGATCTATGGGAATACATGAAAGCCAAAGTTTATTCTTTGAAATGCAATTAGGAAGAAGTAGCGAGTTCTTAGAGTCTATTAGACCCCTTATTATTGAAACATTTGGAAATAAAACTATATTCGAACTTGATAATTTAAATAAAATATATACAAGAGTACAAAAGAGTAAGATTAGAGTAGATGCAGATGAAGTAACTTATGCTTCACATATAATGCTTCGTTATGAAATTGAAAAAGATTTAATTAATAAAAAAATACAAGCTAGAGATATTCCAGAGTTATGGGATATTAAAATGAAAGAGTATTTAGATATAGATAATAAAGGTGATTATAAAAATGGATGTATGCAAGATGTTCATTGGACTGAGGGTTTATTTGGATATTTCCCATCTTATACTTTAGGGTCATTAACAGCAGCTCAATTATTTTCAAGATTAAAAATAGAAAAACCTAATATTAATGAATCTATAAAAAATGGTAATTTAGCTGAGGTTAGAGAGTTCTTGAAAAAGAATATTTGGGACAAAGCAAGTATATATGAAACAAATGAGTTAATGATACAAGCAACAGGTGAGGTCTTAAATACAAAACATTTTAAAGAACATTTAGAGTCTAGATATTTATAAAAGATTTGACTATAATTAGAAAAAATATTAAAGGGCAAAAATGAGCCAAGTTGTAGTAGTTGCAAAAATAAAAATAAAAGAAGAATTCTATTTAGAAGTATATAAAGAGTTATTATTAGTATATAAATATACTCTTGCAAATGATGAGGGTTGTTTACAATATGATTTACATAATGATATTGATGATAAACATACTTTTGCATTTGTAGAAACTTGGGAAAATCAAGATGCTCTTGATGCTCATGCAAAAACAGATCATTTTATGGATTTTGTGAAAAGCATAAGTGATAAAATAGAAGATCTTAAAATAAACAGACTAATTAAAATAGAGATTTAAATAAATAATTACAAGAAGATATAATTATTTATAATTAAATCTCTTGTAATTAATTAGAGAACTCTTCTATTCTCGAAGCAAAATAAGCAGGGCATTCTATCATTGGATAATGTCCTGCTTCGTTACACTCAATAATTTCTAAATCTTTATAAATAGAGTTAAAAATTCTACTTACAGTTTTTAATGCAAATATTTGAAAATCATATTTACCAACAATTATTTTAATAGGAATATTAATTTCTTTTGCAAGTTCTAAAAAATCAGTAGATAAATACATATTCATATATCCAACTCTAGCTTCTAAAATTGATGAAGAATAAGCTATATCTATTCTATAATCTCTCCAAGCTTGATTATATCTCTTACTAGCACTTATAACAATGTCTTCAATATTTCCATCATCATTTTTCATGTCAGTTAAAAGCTTTTGTGAAGAGGTAGTAGGTATTTTAATACCAGCTGGTGAAATAGGAGTTATTAAAATTAGTTTTGAAATATGTGATTTATCAATTAATGCAAGTTTTTGAGCTATCATAGTTGACATTGAATGAGCAAGTATAATTACTTTTTCTAAATTTAAGTGTGATATTAAATTCTTAAGATCAGTTGATGCTTCTTCACAAGTATATAAACCTGTTATTTTTTTTGATAAACCATATCCTCTTAAATCAACAAATATATAAGTGAATTTTTTTAAATCTAAGAAAGGGTATATACTTTCATAATTTCTATTATCACCTAAAAGTTCATGTAAAAAGATAATGTGTTTGGGACCATTTCCCAGAGTTTTGTAATTTAGTATAGTCATTTATTCTACTTTTTATATTTTTAATGATTTTAATTAAATTAAATAAATATTAGCTTATTTATCTTTGAATTTGTAGATGACTTTGTATAAAAGTTCTTTTTTACTAAGTTCTCCAAAATTTCTGCTATCAATGCTAAAGGCATTTTCTCCTTGAAGAAAATAACCCTTATCATTTATTTCTTTAACTCTTTTTATCATCATTCCATACTTGCTGTGTGAAAATAAAATAAAATCATTGATTTTAATTTTATCAAAAAAGAAGATTTTTCTACATAATACTATTTGTCCCTCTTTTAAAAGTGGATATAGCGAAAAACCATCTATTCTGAATAATTTAAGCATTATGCAGGAACAATAATTTCTTCATTTGGTAAATAATGAGCTTTAATTTTTTTAGTTTCTACGCCTTTAATAGCCCAGAAGATTTCTGCAAATCTATTAACAGCAGCTAATAATTCTAAAGCTTTAGCTTTTGATACATGTTGTCTATTAGCTGATCCTAACATCATAATATTATGAACTAAAGTATGAATTTCAGGGTAAGCTTCAATTTGTGGACCTTTAATAAAATCTCCCCAAATAATTCTAACTTCATGTTTAACTTTTTCAGCTTCTGTTTCTTTAACAGTAACATGTCTTGAAATAGTATTAATATATTCTAAAGAATCATTTTTTTCTAATGCTTCCATTAAATCAATCATTCTAATTACACTTAGTGCTGCAATCTGAGCTGTAATAGGGTCATAAATTCCACAAGGTACATCACAATGAGCTTTCACATTTTCTATTTTAAACATTCTTTATCCTTTTAATTTTTCTATCATTCTATATATTCTTAATTCGTAGGCTAAACTTAAGGCAGAATTACCAAATGAGTCTACATGATTAATATTAGCATTATTTTCTAATAAATAATCAATTAAATTGATCTTATTATGAATAACTGCAAAGATTAAAGCACTAGAGTCATTTTCATCTTTGTAATTAATGTCTATACCGTACTTAATTAAAACTTTTAATAATCTTAGATTATTTTTATAAATAACATATTGAAGTGCATGTAAATTAGTGTCTTTTTTAACAATTAAATCTATATTTAATTCTAATAATATATTTACTGCTTTTACATTATCTGTGTATACTGCCCAAAAAAGTGCATTTCTACCTTCTTTATCTCTTATATTAATATCAGCACCATTTTTAATTAAATCTTTAATTTTATTTGACTTATTATTCATAATCATTTCAAATAAAATAGTCCATCCACTGTTGTTTTGTATATTAATATCATCACCATTTAATAACAATTGTTTAAATGTTTGATTATCATCAACATTAGATATTAACAAACTAGATAAATCTAAATTATGGTTTATTAATGTATTATTACTCATAAGCTTTCCTAAAACTAAATTTCAGAAAGTTTAGCATAAAAAACTTAAATTATATTGAGAATTAATATCATTTTTGTAATAATACTTTTTTAAAAAGGATACACATGGAAAATATAAGTTTAATTTTGATATTTTGGTATGGAATATTACACGCCTTTGGCCCAGATCATTTAACAGCAATAGCTGATTTCTCAATTGGTAAGAATAAGAAAAAAACAATGTTAATTACAACACTATTTGCAGTAGGACATGGAATATCATTATTGCTTTTTGCAAAAATTCTAGAATATTATAATGTTTCTGAGAGTTTATTAGGATACGGAGATATGATATCTGCGTCAGTTATTTTATTAATTGGTATATATTTATTATTTATGGTTTTTACAAATAGAATTAATATTAATAAACATATGCATAAAGGTAAAGAACATATTCATATTTATTTTGGTAAAAAACATGAGCATCAAGATAATAATATTCCAATTGCTTCTGCTTTTACTATTGGTACTTTAATGGGTATTGGAGGAGTTAGAGGAATGTTAGTTACTTTAGGTTTAGTTGAAGCATCTGCTGTTGATCTAACTTTAGTATTAGCATTTACTTTAGGTGTTATGCTTGTATTTATAGGTTTTGGAGCTTGTATTTTATACATTAATGAGAATTTATTAAAGTCTAAAAAAACTGTAAATATTGCATTTGCATCTGCTGGAACTATCTCTATATTTGTAGCTTTAAATATGCTTTTAGCATAAATAGCTAATTAAAAAAGGTTAATTGATTATATTTATTTATAATTAATTACCTTGTAATTTATACTTCTTTTATTATCACAAATATATCTAAACTTTATATATTTAACTTCATTATCTACAATTATTTATCTTGTTACTTATTTTCTTCTTTATATCAATATTATTAGTGATTTTTATTAAAAATAATATCTCTTAAGTTTAAATTATGATTTCCTATGTATACTTTCAAGATATTTTATCATTGTTGTTGGGGGTGCCGAAAGGCTGAGATAATACCCTAAGAAGTCCTTAATCTGGCTTCATTGAACCTGATCCCGGTAATGCGGGCGTAGGAAAAGGAGATTACAAATGAGTCAAGTGCTGCAAAATCTAGAAAAAATAGATTCTTCATATATAGAAAACTTACCAAATTCAAAAAAATTTTATGTTGAGGGTTCACGTCCTGATATACAAGTTCCAATGAGAGAAATTACTTTACACGAAACTGTACATTCAGATAATTCTATAGAACAAAACCCACCTTTATATGTTTATGATACAACTGGACCTTATACAGATCCTGATGTTAAAATTGATTTACATAAGGGCTTAAATCCCCTACGAGCTAATTGGATCCAAGAGCGAAATGATTCCTGTATATTAGAAGATTTTACTTCTGATTATTTTCATGCAAGAAGAGAAAAATCTGATCTTGATACTTTAAGATTTCCAAATTTAAAAGCACCAAGAAAAGCATTAGAAGGTAAAAATGTAACTCAAATGCATTATGCAAGAGCTGGTATTATTACTCCTGAAATGGAATATGTAGCTATTAGAGAGAACTGTAAATCAGAATTCTATAAAAATGATAAACTTATTTCTTCACAGCATAAGGGTGAGAGTTTTGGGGCAAATATGCCCACTTATTATACTCCTGAGTTTGTAAGAAGCGAAATAGCAGCAGGTCGAGCAATTATTCCTGCAAATATTAATCATCCTGAAGTTGAACCAATGATTATTGGTCGTAACTTTATGGTTAAAATTAATGCAAATATTGGAAACTCTGCAACTACTTCTGGAATAGAAGAAGAGGTTGGAAAAATGATTTGGGCAACTAGATGGGGTGGAGATAATGTTATGGATTTATCAACAGGTAAAAATATACATGAAACAAGAGAATGGATTGTTCGAAACTCAGCTGTTCCTATTGGGACTGTACCTATTTATCAAGCCTTAGAAAAAGTAAAAGGTATTGCAGAAAACTTAACTTGGGAAGTTTATAGAGATACTTTAATTGAACAAGCTGAACAAGGTGTTGATTACTTTACTATACATGCAGGTGTTAGATTAGCTTATGTTCCTATGACTGCAAATAGATTAACTGGTATTGTATCTCGTGGTGGAGCAATTATGGCTAAATGGTGTTTACATCATCATAAAGAAAGTTTTTTATATACACACTTTGAAGAAATTTGTGAAATTATGAAAGCTTATGATGTTTCATTTTCTCTAGGTGATGGGCTTCGTCCAGGATCTTTATATGATGCAAATGATGAAGCACAATTTGCAGAACTTGAAACTTTAGGTGAACTTACTAAAATTGCTTGGGAACACGATGTTCAAGTAATGGTTGAAGGACCTGGTCATGTTCCTATGCATAAAATTAAAGAAAATATGCAAAAAGAATTAGATGAATGTTTTGAAGCTCCTTTTTATACACTTGGGCCCTTAACTACAGATATTGCTCCTGGTTATGACCATATTACATCTGCAATTGGTGCTGCTCAAATTGGTTGGTATGGAACTGCCATGTTATGTTATGTAACTCCAAAAGAACACCTAGGACTTCCTAATAAAGAAGATGTAAAAGAAGGTATTATTACTTATAAAATTGCAGCACATGCAGCAGATTTAGCAAAAGGTTTTGCAGGCGCTCAAATTAGAGATAATGCAATGAGTAAAGCAAGGTTTGAGTTTAGATGGTATGATCAATTTAATATAGGTTTTGATCCTACACGAGCACGTGAATATCATGATGAAACACTTCCTGTAGAGTCTGCAAAAGTAGCTCATTTTTGTTCAATGTGTGGACCTAAGTTTTGTTCAATGAAAATTTCTCAAGATGTAAAAGATTATGCTAAAAAAATTGGTGAAAAAAACATGGATAAAGCAATTAAAGTTGGAATGCAAGAACAATCTGAAAATTTCGTAGCAAGCGGAAGCCAAATATATAAATAATTTACAGGATAAAAAATGAGAGATAAATTAATATTAGGTGGTTTTGAATTTACGAATAGACTATTTACGGGAACTGGAAAGTTCCCTGATAAAAATATGATACCAAAAATTCTAAAATCATCAAATTCACAAATGATAACAGTTGCTTTAAGAAGAGTTGATATAAAAGCACAAGAAGAAAATATATTAAATTATATATCTTCAGATATTAAACTTTTACCTAATACTTCAGGAGCAAGAAATGCGCAAGAAGCAGTGTTATTAGCAAGGCTTGCAAGAGAAGCAGGTTGTGGAGATTTTATTAAAATTGAAGTAATTAATGATAATAAATACCTTTTTCCTGATAATGAAGAAACTATAAAAGCTACTAAAATTTTAGCAGATGAAGGTTTTATTGTATTACCTTATATGATGCCTGATTTAATCTCTGCTAGGAAACTAGTTGAGGCAGGAGCTGCTGCTATTATGCCCTTAGGTTCACCAATTGGATCTAATTTAGGAATGCAAACTATTGATATGATTAAAATTTTAATTGAAAATATTGATATTCCTATTATTGTAGATGCTGGTATTGGAAAACCTTCACAAGCTGCACATGCCATGGAAATAGGGGCTGATGCTGTATTAGTTAATTCTGCAATTTCAAACTCAGGTAATCCTGAACTAATGGCAGAAGCTTTTGATTTAGCAGTTAAGGCTGGAAGAATGGCCTATTTAAGTAAAATGGCAGAAGAAAATGAACATGCAAATGCATCTTCACCTTTAACAGGATTTTTAAATGCTTAATATATCATCATTTGAGAAATTTGATGATGTATTAAAAGAGTATGAAAACTTTAATTATGAAGAATATTTAGAAAATGTAAGTGATTCTGATATTAGAATGTCTTTAAAAAAAGAACATTTAAATCAATATGATTTTTTAAACCTTTTAAGCAAAAAAGCTTTTTCTTATATTGAAGAAATGGCTGAAATTTCTAAAAAACATAAACTTAGACATTTTGGAAAAGTAATACAATTGTATTTACCAATTTATATTTCTAACTATTGCTCAAGTGATTGTTCTTACTGTGGTTTCTCAAAAAAGAATAAAATTGTTAGAAAACATTTAAGTGAAGACGACTTAGATTTAGAAGCACAAGAAATTGCAAAAACTGGAATTAAACATATTTTACTTTTAACAGGAGAAGCTTCAAAAAAAGCAGATTTAAAATATTTAAAAATGGCAGTAACAGTATTAAAAAAATACTTTACATCAATTGCAATTGAAGTATATCCTTTAGAGACAAGTGAATATAAAGAATTAAAAGATTTAGGTGTTGATGGTTTAACTATTTATCAAGAAGTATATGATAAAAAGATCTATCCTACTGTTCATACATCTGGAGAAAAAACTAATTATTCATATAGATTAGATGCAGCACAAAGAGGATGTGAAGCTGGTATTAGATCTATTAATGTAGGCTGTTTATTTGGACTTGGAAATATATATTCTGAAGCTTTTATATCTGCAATTCATGCTAAGTTTTTAATGGATAAATACTATGATAGTGAAATTTCTATTTCTATGCCTAGAATTAATAATGCAGCAGGTGAGTTTATTCCAAAATTTAATATAGATGATAAAACTTTTGTTCAATTTATGTTAGCATATAGATTATATATGCCAAATATTGGAATGAATGTATCAACAAGAGAAGTAGCTAATTTTAGAGATAATTTAATTGATATTGCAGCTACAAAATTCTCAGCTGGTTCAAAAACTGATGTAGGTGGATATAGAGATGTGGATAAATCAACAGCTCAATTTGAAATTTCAGATGAAAGAAGTGTTGACGAAATATCGGCTATGATAAGATCAAAAGGTTATCAGCCAATTTTTAAAGACTGGGAAATAATCAAATAAAATTCTAGGAACATTATGTTAGAAAAAGAAATTACTCAAGACAATATATCTTTATTAGTAAATAATTTTTATACAAAAGTTTTAGAAAATGAAGTTTTAGCTCCTTTTTTTATAAAAAAATTAGGTAAAAGAATGGACTCAAAAGTATGGCAAAAACACTTGACTTTAATTAGTGACTTTTGGTATTCAATGGCAACAGGTAAGGGGACATATAATGGTTCTCCTTTTGCACCTCATGTTCAGATTGAAGGCTTAGAAAAAGAAACATTTCAAATGTGGTTAAAAATATTCTTTGAAACTTTAGATGAGATATTTGAAGAAAATATAGCTAATGCTTTTAAAGAAAGAAGCTCTATGATAGCTGCTAATTTTATGCGAAACTTATCAATAGATTAATATAAAGAATATATTAAAAACAATTATTTATCTTGTAAATAATTGTTTTTATTCATTTAGTAAATAAAATCCAGCTCCTGCCATAATTGATCCCGCAGATCTATTTAAAATCTTAATACTTTTAGGAGTTTTCAGAGCTTTTTTTGCTTTATTAGCCCAAAATGAAATTAAAAGTAAACCTAACATTAAAGCAAAAAATGTAATAAAAGAAGAAATAATCATATCATTTTTACTTAAATTATTGATATCAACAAATGTTGGTAAAAAAGCAATATAAAATATAATTACTTTTGGATTAGATGCAGAAATGAAAAAACCTTTTAGAAAACTTCTTATAAAAGACTTATATGATTCTTTTTTATTTTTTATATTATCTTCCGCTTTAGTAAAGAATATTCTATATCCCAGATAAATTAAATATATTCCTCCTAAAACTCTAATAATATCAAAAGCTTGTGCATAGTTTTGTGCAATTGATACTAAACCATAAAAAGCAAGTATTAAATATACTATATCGCTTATAGTCATACCTAAGGCTAGAGGAATTGAGCTTTTAAAACCATTAGTTAAAGAATTAGATATTAAAGCAAATACGCCAGGACCTGGAGTAATTGAGAATATAAAAATAGCTAAGAAAAAAGTAATCATTGATTCTAAAGACATATAAATCCTTTTGATTAAAGTGTATCATAAAATTGGAAAAAAGATGAGAATTGATTAAGCTATAAACTTAAAAGTTTATAGCTTAGTTTTATCCTAAAGAAGGAATAAGTTTTAGTATTTGTAGAGTTTGTACAATGATAATTAAGATACCAATTGCTAATACAATATTAAGTGCAAATGAACCACCTGCAACTTTATATGAGTCTTGTATATTTTCTTTTCTTTGAACTTTTACCATTGCAACTGGTAAAAATATTGCAAGTACAACTAAAGCAAATGCAGCATACCCTAAAGCCATAATAAAACCTTGTGGATAAAATAATGCAAAAGCTAAAGGTGGTAAAAATGTAATTAATCCAGTTTGGATTTTTTTAACATTAGCACCTTCTTTATGTGTAACATCTGCAATAAAATCAAATAAACCTAAACTTACTCCTAAAAATGAAGTAGCAAGTGCAAGGTTCGCAAAAATAGATACAGCAGAACTTAATTGAGAATTATGTAAAAATGAAGATAATGATCCAATAAAAGCATTTAAACTATGACTTTGCATTAATACATCTTGAGATAAAACTCCTTGAGATGCAATTTGCCATAAAAGATAAATAATTAAAGGTAATGATGATCCAACAATCATAATATTTCTTAAAGCTTTTGTATCTTTTCCCATATACTTAACAATTGATGGAATTGAACCATGAAAACCAAATGAAGTAAATACAACTGGTAAAGCTGCAATTATTAATCCTTGCTCTACAGGCATTTGAACTAAATTTTCCATTGAAGCATATGGGAATAAAAATGCTAACATTACAATTAAAGCAATCATTTTAATAAAAAACAATCCTCTATTTAATATATCAACAGATTTTGTACCAATACTAACAGCAGATGCAATGATAATTGTAAAAATTATAGCTCCTGCATAAGCTGGTAATTCAATATTTAAAAGACCTGATAGTTTTTCTTGAACTTGTCCACCACCACCTGCAATATACGCAGCACATAAGGCATAAAATAGAAACATCATAGAAAAACTAGCTATGATTTGTCCTTTTCTACCTAAATGTTTATATGCTAAAGTATGTAGAGTTGCATCCACAGGAGCATGTTGATGTATTTCAATCATAAGTAAAGCTGTATAAGTCATTAATCCCCAAATAACAATCATTACTAAAGCAGCAGTTCCAAAACCAAGACCAGCACTTACCATTGGTAAAGCTAACATCCCCGCACCAATAGTAGTACCAGCAATAATTAACATAGAGCCGAAAATTTTATTTTTATTCATATTCTCCCTTATTCAATATTAAATTAAAAAGTGATTTTACTAAACTACTTCTTAAAATATAGAGCTTTTATAGGCTAAAGCCTAATAATTAAGTATAATGCATAAAATCAAGAGATAACAAGGTCAAAAATGAAAACTCACAGAATAAAAAAAATAATGTTTGCAGGTATTTCAGCTCAAACAAATAATAAAAATGAACTAAATGAAACTACAGCAGAAATCCCAACTTTATGGGATGATTATGTTGAAAAAAATATTAACGGAAAAACATTAAACAAATCAAAAGATTCATATTTATATGGAGTATATTCTTCTTATGAATCTGATGTTAATGGAGATTTTACAGTTACAATTGCACAAGAAGTTACAAAAAATAAAAATGCTATTGTAGTTGAAAACCAAAAATATTTAGTATTTAAAAAAGAAGGTGAATTACCAGAAATCGTAGCTGAATTATGGGCTGAGATTTGGGAATATTTTGAAAAAAACAATGAATATACAAGATCTTATACTGTAGATTTTGAAAAATATCTAAAAGAAAAAGTAATCGAAATTTATATCTCAATTAATGACTAAATTGAATTAGCTTAAGGCTAATTCAATTTCTCTTCATTTCTGCTACTATCACTTAGAAAATCTTATTATAAATTCCGAGTATGAATTTAGGTTACCACTCCATCATTTACTAATGATACTTTCATAGTATCGTCCATAGACCAACCAACCAACAATCTTTCTTGAATATAGATCAATTACAGTTGCTAAATATAACTATCCTTCCCCTGTTGGGATATATTTCACATTAAAAAAACATATATTAAATATGTTTTTATTAATATTCTTATCTCCAACATATTTTTCATCTGGATTTGACGCATAAAAATCTCTATTTAGTATATTTGCAGCTATTGGTAAATTATGATTAGAATCAGTTATATTTTTATATCTTCTTTTCATTTTTACTTTTAAATTCATATCTTTCATAATACTTGCAATTCGTTTTCTTGAAATGATTAATCCATATAATTCTAGAATTTTATCTTGAATCCTGCGAGTCCCATAGTTAAGTCTTCCTTGAATAAATATAACCTCAATTAATTCATTAACTTTTTTATCAGTTTTTTTAATAACACAACCAGCTTTAATCCAATGATAATAAGAAGATAAATTAACTTTCATTACTTTACACATAACTTTTATACTAAAACTATATTTATGTTCTAAAATCCAAGCATATCTTATAGAACTTCTTGTGCAAAATATGTGCTGTGAACGAAGTGAGGAAATACTCTTGGGGTGCTGCTGCCTTTTTTAAAATATCAAGCTCTTGCTTTAATATCTTATTTTCTCGTCTTAGGCGTTTTAATTCTTCTAAGTCACTTTCTTTATTTTCTACGAATCTTGATTCTCTTGTGGGTATATTGTGGTCTTTTTTATACTTGTAACCCAATGATATAAAGTCTTTGGATTTAGACCCAAATCTTGGGCAATATTAACGACACTTTCATTGTTATTAAAAATTAACTGTACTGTTGAATCTTTAAATTCTTTACTGTATTTCATATTAACCTCATTCATTTTATTTTATCTCATAATTGGTAAATTACGAGTATGAATTTAGGTTAGCACTCCATTACGATGAAGTAGAGTAAAAAGAGATAAAAGAAATGGAGTTATATAAATATCAGGTTCATCAAGATGTTTTAGCTATTAAAATCTTTATTGATCATTATTTGTAGTAAAAATATCTCACTTTTTAGCAAAAATAATACTCCAAGGAAAGTATTTTATCTAGCTTGTTAGTTAAAGTGATGAAAGATAATAATTTATAAATAATAACTTTATCATTGAATTAATCCTGTTATTTATATTATCTTGTATAATATAACTATTAAATAACAATTTAATGTATAATTCGGTATTATTCTGAAAAATTTTGTTGTTTATAAGGAATTTTCTTGCGTGTAACTCTTATTATAATGTTTTATTTACCTATCACACTTTTTGGAACTATTTTAGTTAGACCAGTAAAAGAGAATATTTTAGTACGAGAATATGCTCATCCTAATGCAAATGTATTATTTAAAGTAAGTAAAAATAAAGTTTATGAATTACTATATTGTGATATCTATGGATGGTGTAAGATAAGAAATATTGGTTTTATTGCAAAAAATAAACTACTTATATATGAAGTTAAAAATGATAGATATTTAAATAGAATTAAAGTAAGAGTAAAAAAGAAAAAAAGTTCAACTTTTAAACAACCTATAAAAAAAATACCATGTAAAAAGTTAAAACAAGTTGATTTATCTAATTATAAAGTTCTAAATAAAAGTAATAAAAATAAACTTTTAAAAAAATACTTGAATCAATGTATAACTGAAGAACTAATAAAAAATATTCTTAATTCGCTTTCCACTAAATATTTGGACGATGGTTATATTACTACTAAAGCCTATTTAAAACCTCAAAATATAAATGATGGGCAAATTTATATTTTAATTTTAAATGGAGAGATAGAGGATATTATTCATGAAGAAACTAAAGAATCTTCGCTACGAATAAAAACAGCATTTATCTTTCAAAAAGATAGACCCTTAAATTTAAGAGACTTGGAAACATCCCTAGAAAGTATAAATAGAGTGCCTTCAAGTGATGCTACTTTTAATATAATGCCTTCAAATACTCAAGGCAAAAGTATTATTGAAGTTAAAACAAAGAAAACTTTTCCAATTCATTTAACCTTGGGAGTAAGTGGTGAAAAAAGAATAAAGGATAAGAATCCTAATTTAACAGCGGTACTTTCTTTTGATAATGTATTAAGAATAAATGATATTTTTACATATAAATTGAATGGTACCTCAATACAAAAAGAGTATCAAAGTACTAAAGGGAGCGAGTTTAATTATTCTTTTCCTCTTGGAAGTTATATTTATGACTTGACACAATCATATACATCATATAGAACAGGAGTAATAGGCTTAAATGGTACTTATTTGTCAAATGGAGATACAAAAGGTAGTAAATTTGGAGTTTCTAAAGTTTTAAATAGAAATAAGAATAACAAATTTACTGGATCATTTTCTATTTATCATAAAGATACAAAAAATTATTTTATAAATGAACTTATAGAAGTTTCATCTTATAAAACAACATTATTTGAAGCTTCTTTATCACATGTTTATATCAAAAACTGGGGAACAATTAATACAATATATACATTCTATAAAGGTACCTCATGGTTTGGAGCAAAAGAGGATAACTCTTTTAATACTCAAGAATCAGATGATAAAGGAAGACAAAAACTAGAATTTTTGAAACATACATTAGATGCAAGTTTAAACTATTATTTAAACGATAATACATATGTATTATCTTCAAATTTCCATCTTCAAACAACAGATGATCATTTGTATAATAATGATAAATTAAAAGTTGGAAGTTCATATACTGTAAGAGGATATTCAAGTCCAAACTATTCTGGAAATAATGGATATTACATTAAAAATGATGTAACTAAAACTTTTAATGTAAATGTAAATAACAATGTTTTAAAAGATATATCGATATTTGTAGGTCTTGATTATGGAAAAGTAAAATGTGAAGATGACAATATAGATATGTGCGGTGAAATATATGGATCCACTATAGGTATAAAAACAAATGCAAAAACTTTATCAAGTAATTTTACCTGGGAAAAAGCTATCAAACATATAAAAAAAGATCAAAAAATACATAGTATTTTTAATTATAATTTAAATATTAAATTTTAAAAGGTAAAGAATGAAATTACAAATTTTAAAACAAGCTACTTCTATCTATATATCACTTTTTTTAGTGCTATCGCCTACACTTACACAAGCAAAGAATCTAACTCCTGATGGAAGTACTAATACAAAAATTGATAAGAGTAGAACTGGAATACCAATAGTAAATATAGCAAATCCTTCATCATTAGGATTATCTCACAATAAATTTAAAGATTATAATGTAAATTCAAATGGACTAATTTTAAATAACTCTATGAATGAGATACAAAAACTAAAAAGTGGTGAGTATATACAAGGAAATAAACATTTACATTCACACGCAAAAGTAATTTTAAATGAAATAACAAGTACTAATAAAACATATTTAAATGGTGCAACGGAGATTGCAGGAAAAAAAGCAGATTTAATAATAGCTAATCCAAATGGTATGAGTATAAATGGAGCAAGTTTTTTAAATACATCAAACCTTACTTTAACTACTGGAAAAGTAAATGTATCAAAAGGTATTTTAAATTCATTTTCAGTTTCAAAAGGTGATATCAGTATTGAAGGTGATGGACTAAATACATTAAATCAAGATTCTACTTATATCTATTCTCAAAGTTTAAAAGTAAATGCTACGATAAATGCAAAGAATCTTGAAATAAAACTTGGTAATAATGAAATAGATGCTTCCAATAAAATAAGATCATCATCGAATGCTAATGTAAACTTGCTTTTAGATTCTTCATCTTTAGGTGGAATGTATGCAAATAGAATATCACTTGTTGGTACAAGTAAAGGTCTAGGAGTAAACTTGCCTCCTGAAGTAAAAGCAAGTTTAGGTGGAATTACAATAAGTACTGATGGTAATATATCATTAGATGAGTTAAGTGCACCAGAAGATATTAAAATAATTTCTCAAAGTGAAGGTATTTATAGTAAAGGGAAAATACACTCAAATAAAAATGTATCTTTAAATAGTAAAGAATATATAGTAAACGATGGCTCTATAACTTCTCAAAATAATA
>JABSOL010000037.1 GCA_013215985.1 Campylobacteraceae bacterium | reverse complement strand
AATATTTTTATACCGAAAATAATAAGAAAATTAATTTAGTTAAAACTAATGAGATTAGTAGAACTATTTCAGATATTGATTATTATAAGACTGATAATGAAAATATTTTAGGCGTAGAAAATAAGATTTTCGTAAAGTTTATGTCTTCAAAAAATATTAATCTTTATATAAATGAGTTTGAATTAAAAGTTTTAAAAATTTATCCTAATGATATTTATTTATTTCAAACAAAAGATAAATCTTTAACACTTAATATAGCTAATAAGTTATATTTAAAAACTGATATTAAATATGCTCAGCCTAATTTTATTAAACAAATAAAAAGTAGATAATATGAAATACTTATTTTTAATTTTATCAACTATATTATTTTCTTCTTGTTCTGAATCTTCATCTTCCGAGGATGATTTAAGTTCTGGTAATAAGAGAGAATCAATTACTTCTGTAGTTTCTTCTCCTTTTAAGGATAAATATTTTTTTCAACAATGGTATATAAATAAAGATTTAAAATTTTATTATTATAATGATATTTATGCAAATGCTCATATTAATCCTTCTGATATTTTAAAAACTTATTCTGGTAAAGGTATTAAAATTGCGGTTATTGATTCTGGTTTAGATATTTATCATGAAGACTTAGAAAATGCAATTGTTAAATCTTATTCTATGGTAAATGATACAAGTAATGTTTCTCCTGATTATGGTGGAAACCATGGTACTTCAGTGACAGGAATTATTGCTGCTAGGTCAAATAATATTGGAATAAAAGGTATTGCTTCTGATTCAGAGATTTTCTTCTTAAAGTATAAAGATGTAATGTCTGATGAAGATACAATTGAAATATTTAATAAAGCAGCAGAATGGGGTGCTGATATTATAAACTGTTCTTGGGGTACGGGGACTGTATCTGAAGTAGTAAAAGAAACAATTATTGACTTAGCAAAAAATGGACGAAATGGAAAAGGAATTTCTATCGTTTTTTCTTCTGGAAATAAAGATGAAAGTATAATCGGTGATGAATCAAATATTAATGAAGTAATAAGTGTAGGTGCAAGTAATAAGTTTAATCAAAGAGCTGATTATAGTAATTTTGGAGAAAATTTAGATGTTCTTGCTCCTGGTGGAAAATATGTTGGTATTACAAGTTTAGATATTATGGGTCCAATTGGAAAAGGTAAAAAAGATCTTAATTATCTTCTAGCTGATAGTGCAGAAGGATTTATAGGTACCTCTGCTTCTACTCCAATTGTATCGGGAGTTATTGCATTGATGCTAGAAAAAGAACCTAGTTTATCAAGAATTGAAATTGAAAATATTTTAAAGAATACAGCAGATAAAATTGGAAACTTAGAATATTATAAAGGTAGAAATAATTATTATGGTTATGGAAAAATAAATTTAAATAATATTATGATAAGTATTGAAAAATAATATATTGTTTTACTTGTATAATAAGTATCTAAAGCTTAAATCTAATGTTTTAAGAGTTAATCTTAAAATTAGGTAGTATAAATATAAGTGAGTAAACCTTAAAATAAAATAATTATTAGATAGAATATCTAGTAACTTAATTTTAAGGATTTACATTATTTAGATGTAGCTATTAATACATCTTCTATTATTTTTGTAATGTCACCATCTAAAATAGCGTCTACATTTGAGTATGCGATATTAGATCTTGTATCTTTTACTTGTTGGTAAGGTTGCATAACATATGATCTAATTTGATGTCCCCAACCAATTTCTGATTTCTCAACACCATCTTTACTAGCTTTTTGTGCTTCTAATTCTAGTTCATAAAGTCTTGACTTTAACATTTTCATAGCAGAAGCTTTATTTTTATGCTGAGATCTATCATTTTGACACTGAACTACTACATTTGTAGCAATATGAGTAATTCTAATAGCTGATTCTGTTTTATTTACATGTTGTCCACCAGCACCGCTAGCTCTATATGTATCAATTCTAATATCTTTATCTTCTATAACAATATCAATATCATCATCAACTTCAGGACTTACCATTACAGATGCAAATGAAGTATGTCTTTTTGAATTAGAATCAAATGGAGATATTCTAACAAGTCTATGAATTCCATTTTCAGCTTTTAAATAACCATAAGCATTCTCACCTTTTACAATAAAAGACACATCTTTGATTCCTGCTTCATCACCTTTTTGGTAATCAAGTATTTCTATTTTATAATCTGATCTCTCAGACCATCTTAAATACATTCTATAAAGCATTTCAGCCCAGTCTTGACTCTCTGTTCCACCAGCACCAGGATGAATAGTAACAATTGCATTTGATGCATCATCAGGGTTTGATAACATTACAGAAACTTCAGTTTTAAGAATTAATTCTTCTAATTCTTTAGCTTCTTCAAATAAAAGTTCAAATGTTTCCTCATCTTTTTCATCATTAGCTAATTGATAAAGTTCATTTGTACCTTCAAGAGCATCATTAGCTTTTGAGAATTTTGCTAATTTACTTAAAAGCCTATTTTTTTCAATGCCTATTTTTGTAGCATTTTCTACATCATTCCAAAATTCTTGTTCTTCTTCAAGTTCTTTAATTTCATTAAGTCTTTTTGAAATCTCATCTGGTTTTAAAATACCAGTGATATTTTTAAGTTTAATATTAAGTTTTTTTATTAATTCTGAATATTCGTATAAGTCCATTTTTACTTCTTTATAGTTTGTATGTAATCAAATACATTTTTTAATTCTTTATTTGATATTTCTGAATATGGTTTCATTAAAATAGCTCGACCTTTATCATAATCGTTAAATTTATAACCAACCATTGCATCTTCCATTTCTTGATAAGTCATTTCTGAAAGTTTAGCTGAAACATTTGAAGCAACTTTATTCGCTTCTTCCCCATGACATCTTTGACATTTTAATATATATAGTTTTTTACCATCATTAAAATTTTGAGTAATTTCTTTTTTAATATTTAATTTTTTAGTATTTTGTCTATCTATTAGAATACCTTCTAATATCTTTTTATCTAAATCAACAGCAGATAAAGTATTTTTAGTTACTAAATTCTTTTTAAATATATATATAAATGTGTATTTACCATTTTTAGGAGTGATTTTTATATCATTAATAATCCATTCTTTCTTTTGCATATCTTTTATTGTATTTTTATTTTGACATTCTCCGCCATTAAGTTTAACTTTTTCAATATCCGAGATAGAATTTAAGTTTTCTTTGTAACATAAAGTTTCTTGAGAATAAGCATTTGAAGTGAATAAGATTGAGATAAGTAATAAGTATTTTGTCAGCTTTAGTTTAATCATATTTAATCCTTGTTTGAAGAATAATATCATATAAACAATAAAAAAGGGCTAAGATAAATCTCAGCCCTTTTTAGAATATAACTATAGACTAGAAAGTATATTTAACTTTGAAGCTAGCAATATTTTCTTCTTTAGTTGTAACTGATTCAGTTTCAACTTCAACCATAGAGTATCCAACAGATACAGTAGTTGTTTTAGCAACTTTAGTATTTACACCAAATGCTAATTCACTAGCATCCATGTTTCCTAGGTAATCAGCAGAAAGATAATCTAATGAAATATTAAAATCAGAAACAGGAACAGTAGCACCAATCATGAATGCTTTAGCATCAGCTTCACCAGTTAAAGAAAATTCATCTAATTCAAATGCAGTTTGTGCACCAGTATCAGTAGCTAAAGCTCCACCTTTTTTATCAGTAGTATAATAAGCCGCTCTAAATTCAGCAACACCAGCATCAAAACCTAAAGAGATTTTAGCAGTTTTACCATCATCACCATTAGCACCTGATTCATCAGAAGTTACAGCATAAAGAGCATCTACAGATACAGGACCAAATGTTCCACCAATAGTTGCAGAAGTAGTTGCCTTATAACCAGAAATAGAAGTTCTCCATAATTCTAAGTTAACTGGACCAGCAGATACAATTAATGCTAAAGCAGAAATATCAGATTTTGCAACAATCTCATTTGATAAAAAATGAGCTGCCGCTAAAGTAACATTTTCAACAGGAGAATAAGTAACTAAAAGACCAGCACCTAATTCACCATCAGTAACTGGAGTATTAATATCTTGTAAACCTAAAGTTGCATTAAACCCAGAGTTATCATAGTTAAAGTATGCATTTGAGATATTAATGTTTTGTTTTGAAGCAGATTCATTAGTTTTTTGCTTAGAATCACCTTGAACAACTACAACACCAGATAAGTTATCATTAATTTTTTGATTTAATTTAACATCAAAATCAATATCATGTAAACTCTTTGTATTATCAGCTAGTTTATCAGTTGCTGCTTGAACTTTAACTACAAACTTACCAGATGTAGATAAACCCTCTACTGCTGATGCTGATGTTGTAAAACCTGCTACTGCTACTGCTGCTACTAAACTCATTCTTACTAATTTTTTCATTTGTTCTCCTAAAATTTCGAAATTTTATTTTATTCAGTTATCAAGACGCGCGAACTGCTCTTTGTCCTAAAAGGCTTAAAGAGACTTTCTTGATACCGTTGGGAAAAGTTTACAAGGATAATTTTTAAATTTAACTTAAATGAAGAAAAAAATTATTAAATCTAGTGAAAATTGTCTAATAATTACATGTAAAATGTTTTAATTTATTTACCTAAAATATATTAAATACTTACCGAAACATCACAATTATCAAGTATTGTAGGTTTTATGATTTCTATTTTTAGTTTTTTAATCTCATATTTATTATATAAAAATTTATTTAGGTATTTAAGTGCATCTTCTATTAATTTGAAGTTATTTTCTTTCATTATAGACTCAATATCACTTGTAACCTCTGCATAATTGATAAATACATCATTTTTAAAGTTATATTTAAAGCTAGTGTTGATAATTATTTTTTGTTTTTTTATTCTTTCTTTAGGGAGAATCCCAATGATACACTTGAATTTTAGATTAGTTATTTTAACTTTCATATTTTACCTTATGTTATTTTTTGATACTTACGCATATTTTGTACAAAAAAAAAGGCTAAACAAATAGCCCTTTATTTTAATCTATGATCTTTATAGATCATTTTTTCATTATAAAAAATAAACTATATTAGATAGCTTTTTTTCATTCGGAAATAAAACCTATGTTTAGATAGCTTTTTTTTCCTCTCCTTTAAATAAGCGAATAATATTAGGAATATGTTTATAATATATAATGAATGTTATAAAATAAACAGGTACGTTCGAGCCTACATTTAAACCATCATTAATAAGTACCGCAGAAATTACTACAGCTGCTAGTCCTAATAATGAAGAGATAGATGAAATTTTAAGTACTTTTGCACAAAAAGCCCAAACAATTCCTCCTATAAATGTAGGAAGTGGAATTAGAACTAAAAATACACCTAATGCGGTTGCTACACCTTTTCCACCTTCAAGTCCTAAATAGATACTATAACAGTGTCCAATAATACTTAATACTGCCATTGCCCATAAAGTAGATTCACTAACACCATAATATAAAGCAAATAATAAAACTAATGTTCCTTTAATTGCATCTAATATAACAGTAGCTGCTGCTAATTTCTTAGCTAGTCCTGGATTTGTTTGTTTTACAACTCTTAATACGTTTGTTGCACCTATTGATTTACTACCATGTTCTTTTATATTTACTCCAGCAAATGTTTTTGCTAAAAGTAAACCAAATGGAATTGATCCTATTAAATAAGCTGCTAAATAAAAAAGTATATTTTCATTTATGAAATCCATACTAACCTTTCTTTAAATACTGAATTTTAA
Source organism: Campylobacteraceae bacterium (assembly GCA_013215985.1). GTDB lineage: Bacteria > Campylobacterota > Campylobacteria > Campylobacterales > Arcobacteraceae > NORP36. The sequence continues at coordinate 13,827 of JABSOL010000037.1, read as the reverse complement.
TTAATTCTTTATAATTTAAATGGATTATAACTAAAATTTAGTTATATTCGCATTAGAAAAGATACATATAAATATATGTAAAAAAATTGAATATACATAAGTTAAATATAGAAAAAAGGTTAAAAGTGGATTTAAAAAAAGAAGTATTAAAATTAAAAGAAGAATTAGATGTAACTATCGTTGCACACTTTTATCAAAGAGATGAAGTATTCGATGTTGCTGACATTACTGGAGATTCTTTAGAATTAGCTAAAAAATCAGTTTTAACTCCTCATCACAATATTATATTTTGTGGAGTAGGTTTTATGGGAGAGAGTGTTAAAGTTTTAGCACCTCATAAAAGAGTAATAATGCCAAAAGTTGCCTGTTGTGCAATGGCTAGAATGATTGATGAATTATACTTTGATGAAAGTATTGCAACATTAGAAAAAGCCGGTGTTAAAAAAGAAGATGTTTTACCTATTACTTATATTAATTCTAGCGCAGCTGTAAAAGCAAGAGTTGGAGAAATGGGTGGATTAGTATGTACATCATCTAATGCTTTCAAAATAATTGAAAGAGGATTAGAATCTGGTAAAAAGATTTTATTTGTACCTGATAGATGTTTAGGACAAAACTTTGCTAGACAAATGAATTTAAAATCAGCTGTAATTGGTGTTGATGAAAATTTAGCTGATGCCGATATTATCTGTTATAACGGCTTTTGTTCAGTACATCAACTGTTTTCAGTAGAAGATATTGAGTTTTATAGAGAAAAATACGAAGGTATTTTAATTGCAGTTCATCCTGAATGTGATCCTAGTATTTGTGAACATGCTGACTTTGTAGGATCTACATCTGAACTTATTAAATATATAAAAGAATTACCTATTGATCAAAAAGTTGCAGTTGGAACTGAATATAATATGGTTTCAAGATTAAGAACTAAAAACACATATATTTTATCTTCTACAAAACCTGAATGTCCTACTATGAATGAAACTACTTTAAAAGAAGTTCATAGAGTATTATTGGATATTAAAAATGATACAGTTTCAAAAGAAAATGAGATATTTGTAGATAAAGAAGTAATCAAATGGGCTAAAGTAGCTTTAGAAAGGATGTTCGAAGTATGATACATATAAAGAAGTTTGTAAAAAATGCAATAATTGAAGATAACGGAAGAGGAGATTTATTTTTTGATATAGCTCCTAAAGGTAGATTCAAAGCAAGAGCAATTGCAAAAGATGATGGAATTTTAGCTGGTGTTAAATACGCAAAAGTATTAGCAAGAACTGAAAGATTTGATTGTAAGTTTTTAAAACAAGATGGTGATAGACTTAAAAAAGGTGATATTATTGCTGAACTTGAAGGTAAAGCTTCTATTCTTTTATCTAGCGAGCGAACTTTTTTAAATCTTTTACAACATGCAAGTGGAATTGCTACTATGGCAAATGCTTTTGTTAAAAAAATCGAAGACTTAGATGTAGTTATGTTAGATACTAGAAAAACAAGGCCCCAATTAAGAGAATTTGAAAAATATGCATCTAGAGTTGGTGGAGCGATTAATCATAGACTTGGACTTGATGATTGTTTAATGATTAAAGATACTCACTTAAGAACTATTACAAACTTAGAAGAATTCATAGTACGTGCTAGAAAAAGAATTTCTTGGGTTACTAAAATTGAAATTGAATGTGAAACATTTGATCAAGTTAAAGTTGCTATGAGAGCTGGGGCTGATATTATTATGTGTGATAATATGAAACCTGAAAATATTAAAGAAGTTTTAATTTATAGAAATGGACATCATCCTCATGTTTTAGTTGAAGCATCTGGGAATATTTCTCTTGATACTGTAAGAATGTATGCTTTAACTGGTGTTGATGCTTTAAGTTCTGGATCTATAATTCACCAAGCTACTTGGTTAGACTTTTCAATGAAGTTTGATTAAAAAGAATTTTTAAGAAATTAAAATAGGTGTAAATTATTTACACCTGTTTTATAAGTATTAACTAATAGTCAGTACAATTTTGTTATAATACAAAAAAATGAATAATATTTTTAATTATTCTTACCTAGGCTTACTTATGAAAAAAGATTTTATATTAAATAATAAGTTAAATACCTCTGCATTTGAAGATTCACTAAAATTAATATCTGAGTCTAGATATATATTAATTGTAACTCATGTTTCTCCTGATGCTGATACCATTTCTTCTGCTTTAGCTTTATCATCATATTTTCATGAGAATAAAATTAATCATAAAGTTTTTAATGTTGATTTATCAGATGTTCCAAAAAGATTAGATTTTTTAGCTCATTTTACAAAAATGATTCAGAAATTTCCTAAATCATATGATCTAATAATTACAGTTGATTGTGGAGCAAGATCAAGACTTGGTTTTGAGATACCTGAAAACATGAAAGTAATTAACTTTGATCATCATAAATCAAATGATAAATTTGGAACTATAAACTTACTTGATATAAATAAAGCATCTACTGCTGAAATAGTATATGATTTTTTTAAATTCAATGGTTTATATATTAGTAAAAATGCTGCAACTTGCCTTTATGTTGGTATTTATGAAGACTCGCTAGCTTTTACATCTGCAAGATGTGATGAAAGTACTTATGAAAAAATAAACTTTTTAGTTAAGTGTGGAGCTGATGCTTCGGGTATTGCTTCTAATTTACTAAGAAGAGATTCTTTAGCAAAATATAGAATTATGCCAAAAATCTTAGAATCTTTAGAGCTTCATGATGAAGGTAAAGTCGCAAGTATTTATGCTGAAGAGATTTGGTTTAAACAAAGTGGTGCGTTAATGCACGAAACTGAAGAAGTCTTAGATATGATATTTTCAATAGCTGTAGTTAAAATCGCAGTTTATTTAAGAATAGTTAATAATAAAGTAAGAATATCTTTAAGATCTAAAGGTAATATTGATGTATCTTTAATTGCTTCAAAATTCAATGGCGGAGGGCATTTTAATGCTTCTGGTTGTATTATTGAAACAAAAGATTTACAAAAAGCAAAAAATATAATAATAAAGGAAATTTGTGAGAAATAAAAAAAGTGGATTTGGAAGTATAGTATTTTTATTAATCTTAGCAATCATAATTTGTTCAGGTGTATATTTATATTTTTCACCAATTTTTGAAAAAAACAGCCCAAAAGTGTCATTTTCAAATGTTAAATTTTGGAATATGAAAGATATATTAAAACTTAAACTATCTGATGAAAGTGGAATCAAATATTTTAAAGTAACATATAAAGACGAAGTTAATGAAGTTGTATTGTACGATAAAGTTTTACTTAGTCCTAAAAAGAATATGGTTTTAGATATTAAAGCTCCTAATTTTGATATGTTTTTCAAGGGACAAAAAGTTACAATTTTAGTAGAAGCTGTTGATGATTCTAAGTGGAATTTTTTAGAAGGAAATTCTATATCTAAAGAATATACAATTAACATTGATAGAAAAAAACCAAGAGTTAATATTATTTCTAATTCATATGCAATAAGAAGAGGTGGTTCTGCTGTTGTTATTGCTGAAGTAAAAGATCAAAATCTTAAAGATGCTTATATTTCTTTTTCAGGAAAACAAAGATTTGAATTAATTCCTTTTTATAAAAAGAATTATTATATTGCTGTAATTGCATGGCCTGTAACTATAAAAGATTTTACAAAAGTTTCTTTAATTGCTATTGATCAAGCAAATAATATTACAAAAAGTAAAATACCTTTATATATAAGAGACCTAAAAATAAGAGACTCAAATATTGATATTACAACGTCTTTTATTAAAAATGTTTCTGTTGGTGTACTTGAAACATCTTCATATAAAGTGCCAACTTCACTAGAAGAAATTTTTGTAGAACAAAATAAAATTTTACGTAATGCAAATGTTAAAACAATTGAAAAAGTATGTAAAAAATATATGAATAGAGATTTAGTTAAAAATGTTAAAATAAAAAGATTTAAAAGATTAAAAAGTTCTGCAACAGCTGCAGGTTTTGCAGATAGAAGACATTATTATTTAGATGGAGAAAAAATTGATCAAGCTTGGCATTTAGGTATGGATTGGGCTTCTTATAAAAAAGCACCAGTTAGAACTACTAATGAAGGAAGAGTGATTTTTAGTGATTATTTAGGAATTTATGGAAATGCAGTTATAATTGATCATAAACTAGGAATCCAAACATTATATGCACATACAAGTTTAATTAATGTATCAGTTGGAGATCATGTAAAAGCAGGCGAGCAAATTGCTAATACAGGTACTTCAGGTGCTGTTTTAGGTGATCATTTACATTTTGGAGTATTAATTCAAGGAATTGAAGTTAATCCTTTAGAATGGATGGATAAAACTTGGATCAAAACTAGAATATATGATGTTATAGATGAAGCTAAAAAGGTGATAAATAATAAATGAAACAAAGAACAATAGCGAAAAGCGTAGAAATTGTAGGAATTGGACTTCATAAAGGGGTTGCAGTTAAAATGAAACTAGAACCTTTAGATGAAGATCAAGGAATAGTTTTTTATAGATCAGATAAAGGAGTTTCTATTCCTTTAAAAGTAGAAAATGTAGTTGATACAAAAATGGCAACTGTAATTGGAAAAGAAGGTGTTGTAATTTCTACAATTGAACATCTTTTATCTGCAATTTATGCTTATGGAATTGATAACTTACGAATAATCCTAGATAATGATGAAATGCCTGCATTAGACGGCTCATCATCAGGATATTGTATGTTAATTGATGAAGCAGGAATTAAAGAACAAAACATATCTAAAAAAGTTATAAAAGTTAAAAAAGAAGTTGAAGTTACAACACCTGAAGGTAAAAGAGTTTGTTTAAAACCATCAGCGCATATTATTTATGACTTTTCAATTGATTTTGAACATCCAGTTATCGGAAAACAAGCTTATAGATTAGATTATTCTCTAGAAGAATATAAAGAAAATATTTCTCGTGCAAGAACTTTTGGTTTTTTACATGATTTACAGTCTTTACAGTCTATGGGTCTAGCTAAGGGCGTATCTTTAGATAATGTTATTGCTTTAGACGATTCAAAAGTAATTAACCCTGAAGGCCTCAGGTATCACGATGAGTTTGTAAGACATAAAATATTAGACGCAATTGGAGATATGTCTTTATTAGAATATACTTTAATTGGAGAATATACTGCTCATGCTGGAAGCCACCATTTAAATCATTTATTAACTAAAAAACTTTTAGAAGATCCAAGTAATTATGAAATAATTGATTTAGAAGAAGCACAAGAAGAAAGTAAAATGTTTGAATTAGCTTATGCTAAATCAAATAATGAGTTCTAATTTGTATCAAGTATTAGTAATATCAATTTCTAAGCCTATTAAAATAGGATTATATAAAAATAATAAACTTATAAAAACATATGAAAAAGAGGGAAAAACTTCTGATTTACTACCAGAAGTTTTAAAAGAAATTTTATCTGAGAATAAAATTGATAAAATTTCTTATGTAAATTCTCCTGGTTCATATATGGCTATAAAAGTTGCTTATGTATTTTTAAAAACTATTTGTATAACAAAAAATATAGAATTTTTAGCTTGTTCTGGTTTTAATTTTAATGATAATTCTCCAATAAAAGCTTTAGGGAAAAAGTATTTTTTTAACAAAGATGGAGAAATTAGTATAGACTTTTTGGATAAAGATTGTACAATCTCACAATTTGAATTACCCAAAGTATTAAATGAAGATATTTTTACTTCAAATACTTTACCCATATATAATTTACCAGCAGTATAAAAGGAATAAATTTGAGAGTAACAGTACCAGCAACATCAGCAAATTTAGGCCCAGGTTTTGATACTTTAGGTTTAGCTATTAAGCTTAAAAACCAAGTAATAATAAAACCAGCTAAATTTCATTCTGTATCACTAAAAGGTGAGGGCTCTAAAAACCCTATGTTAAAAGATAATAATATGTTTGTATCTATTTTCAACGATTTTTATTTTAACCTTACACAAAGAAGAAAACATTTTAGATTTGAATTTGAAAACCAAATTCCACTATCTCGTGGTTTAGGTTCATCTTCAGCTGTTATTGTTTCAGCAATTGCATCAGCTTATGCGATTGAAGGAATTGAGTTATCAAAGTCTAAGTTATTAAATATGGCTTTAGCTTATGAATCGCATCCTGATAACATCACACCAGCTGTTATGGGTGGCTTTTGTGTAGCAACTGTAAAAGATAATGAAGTGCAATATATTACAAAACCACTTCCTAAAAACTTAGCAGCTGTAATTGTAGTTCCAAGCAGACCTATGTCTACAAATTTATCTAGAAAAGCTCTACCTTACAAGTATTCAAAAGAAGATGCAACATTTAATGTTTCTCATTCTTCACTTCTAACGGCAGCTTTCATGAGTGAAAATTGGGATATGCTAAGAGCAGCAAGTCAAGATACATTTCACCAACAATATAGAATGAAACAAATGCCAGAATTATTTGAGGTTCAAAAAGAATCTTTAAAAGCCGGGTCATTAATGTCAACATTATCAGGTTCAGGTTCTACTTTATTTTCAATAACTCATTCAAATGATGCGAAAAGAATAGAAACAATTTTAAGAAAGAAGTTCCCACATTTCAAGGTTTTCATATCAGGTTTTGATAATGTAGGATTAGTAGTTGAATCATAAACTACCAATTTAAGTAAGAATTAGGTATAATCATTGGCAAATTTAAAGAAAAGTTTAAGAACTTGTATTGTTTGTAGATCTAAGCTTGAAAAAGCTTATCTACTCAGGTTAAGGTGTGAAAATAAAAAACTTGTACCATACCAAAACTATGGTAGAAGTTTTTATATTTGTAACCAATGCTTAGATGAAAGTTTCGGTGTTACAAATGAAACAGAGAATCTAAAGAGTATAAAAAAACTTGAAAAATCACTTTTTAGAGAGTGTAAAAACAAAGATGAGTACATTGTACAACTTAAGGAGATATTAACGAATGTCAGATAAAGTAAGAGTATATGAAATAGCAGAAGAATCTGGAGCAAGTTCTAGTAATGTAATTGAAAAAGCAAAAGATTTAGGTATTGAACTTAAAACATCACAAAGTGCAGTATCAATTGAAGATGCCGAAGAAATTGCTAATTATATTATGACTGGTAAAAGTAAAAAATTGCCTAAAGTAGAAGAAAAGAAAAAAGTTGTAATTAAAAAAGCAATGAAAAAAGAAGTAATCATAGAAGAAACTAATGTAGAAACTCCAGTTGCAACAACTGAAGAAGTAAAAGAAATAAAAACAGTAGAAGTAAAAAAAGAAGAAGTTAAAGCAGTTGATGCAAAAACTGAAACTAATGTTGAGAAAAAAGATGAAGTTAAAACTGAAACTAAAACTCTAGGTGAACCTGAAAAGAATAAAAAAGATTCTAGAAGAATTATTCCAAAAAGACGTGGTTTAAAAATTGTTAAAAAAGCTAAACCTAAAATTATACCAAAAGAAGAAGTTTCTTTTGATCATAATACAACTCTTGGGTCTAAAACTCAAATGAAATCTTTAAGTGAACTTTTAGGTGGATCATCTGATTCTAAAAAAGATAATTTCTCTAGAGTTCGAAAAGATAAGAAAAAATCTATTGCTAGAGCTCAAGAGCATGGTAAAGTTTTAAATATCCATAACAAAAGACAAAATGACGAATTCAGAACATCTCAAGATTCAATTCTTGGTGAAGAAGTTGTTTTATTAGATATGGGATTCACAGATACTTCTAAATTATTTGAAGATGATAGAAAAAAAGCTCAAGCAGCTCAACAAATCAGAACAACTAGACCTTCTGCTTTTGGTAACAGACCAAGAGGACTTAAAAGAGGAAAAAGAAAAAAGAGATATAATAAAGAAGTTATTCTTGAAGCAATCACTGCTATTACTATTCCTGAAGATGTTAGAGTTTATGAATTTGCTGAAGCTTGTGGAAAAACTGCATCTGAAGTGATTTCTGTTTTATTCGGATTAGGAATGTTATCTACTAAAAATGACTTCTTAAAACAAGATGAACTTGAAATTTTAGGTGAAGAATTCGGTATTGAAGTTACTGTTAAAGATGCACTTGAAGATGTTAATTATGTTGAAGATCATAATGAAGTAATTGATAAAACAAACTTTATTACAAGACCTCCAGTTGTTACAATCATGGGTCACGTAGATCATGGTAAAACTTCTTTACTAGACAGAATTAGATCATCAAAAGTAGCTTCTGGTGAAGCTGGTGGAATTACACAACACATTACTGCATATACAGTTGAACAAAATAATAAAAAAATTACTTTTGTAGATACTCCTGGACATGCTGCATTCTCTGCAATGAGAGCAAGAGGTGCTTCTGTAACTGACATTATTATTATTGTTGTTGCTGCTGATGATGGTGTTAAACCACAAACTGAAGAAGTAATTTCACATGCAAAAGCTAGTGGATGTCCAATTATTATAGCTGTTAATAAAATGGATAAAGAATCTGCAAACATGGATATGGTTAAAGCTCAAATGGCGGAGAAAGAAATGACTCCTGTTGATTGGGGTGGAGATGTTGAATTTGTTGCTGTTTCTGCAAGAACAGGTTTAGGTATTGAAGAATTATTAGAAAATATTCTTATCCAAGCTGAAATGTTAGAACTTCAAGCTGATCCTACTTGTTTAGCTAAAGCTGCAGTTGTTGAAGCTACAGTTGAAAAAGGTAGAGGTCCAGTTGCTACTATTATTGTTCAAAGTGGAACAATTAGAGTTGGTGATAATATTGTTTGTGATACTACTTACGGTAGAATTAAAGCATTAACTAATGATGCTGGTAAACCTGTTAAAGAATTAACTCTAAGTGAAACTGGTAATGTTTTAGGTCTTAGTGCAGTTCCTGCAGCTGGTGCAGTTATGGTAGCTCAAAATTCTGATAAAGAAGCAAGAGAAATCGCAACTACTAGAGCAGAACACGCAAGAGCTAAAGAATTATCTAAATCTACTAAAGTTACTTTAGAAGAAATGTCAGGATTAATTGCTGAAGGTAAAATTAAACAATTACCAGTAATTATTAAAACTGATGTTGCAGGATCTTTAGAAGCTATTAAAGGTTCATTAGAGAAAATTAAAAATGACGAAGTTAAAGTAAAAGTTCTTCACACTGGTGTTGGTGGAATTACTGAATCTGACCTTGTTTTAGCAAATGCTTCTGAGGGTTGTATTATCTTAGGATTTAATGTAAGACCTACAGGTGCTGTTAAAGCTAAAGCTAAAGCAGACGGTGTTACTATTAATACTTATACAATTATCTATGATTTACTTGATGATGTTAAAGATGCCTTATCTGGTATGATGTCAGCAGTAATTAGAGAAGAAAGTTCTGGACAAGCTGAAGTTAGAGATACTTTCGTTGTTCCTAAAATTGGAACAGTTGCTGGTTGTTTAGTTACAGATGGTAAAGTTATACGTGGTGGATTAGCAAGAATTATTAGAGATGGTGTTATTACTTATACTGGTAAGATCAAAACTCTTAAAAGATTCAAAGACGAGGTTAAAGAAGTTGCAAATGGTTACGAGTGTGGTATCATATTTGAAAGCTTTAATGACATTAAAGTTGGAGATTTCATTGAAACATTCATTGAAATTGAAGAAAAAGTTTCTATTGACGACTAGGTACAGATAAATGAAAAGTGTAAATATACAAAGAACAGAATCTTTATTAATGGAATTAATTCCTGAGGCTTTAGCTACGCTAAATGACTCAAGAATTAACTCTTTACCAATTACTGCAGTAAACTGTAAAAATGGTAAATATGATGCTATAGTTTATTATGATGGTAGTGATTTTACGAAAACTGAACACATTGCCTTAAATAAATTATTATTCAGAGCATCTGGTGCAATTAAATCGTATTGTTTAAATTCAACTGGATGGTATAAATGTCCAGACTTTAAATTTAAAGCAGATACAGGTTTAGAGCAAAGTTTAAATATCGAAGCTTTATTTAGACAAATCAACGATAAAAAGAGCAAATAATGAATTTAGAAGAATCAATTAAAATAACTGTTGAAGGTTGTGATGCAATTTTATATGATATTGTTCAAGTAAAAGATCATAATGACAATATTTATAGAGTTTTAGTAACACAAGTTGGTGGTATTAACCTTGATAAATGTGCAGAGATTTCTAGATTAATTTCTCCTATTTTAGATTTAAATGAACCTATGAATGGTTTATATAGATTAGAAGTAAGCTCACCAGGTATTGAGAGAAAATTAAAATTCCCTCAGCACTTTATTGCTTCTGTTGGTGACAAGGTTAAATTAAAAGACCTTTCGGTAACAAAATATAGAGGTGTTTTATTATCTGCAAATGAAGATGAAATTGTTTTAAAAACAAAATCAGAAGAAAAAACTTTTTCTTATGATCAAATTCTTTCAGCATCTACATACTTTGAGTGGTAGAAAATAAAATATATTAAAAAGGGAAGTTCTTCGGAGCTTCCCTTTTTTTTTACAAAAAATATAAGGACTATAATGAAAATTGATGACAATTTTTATATGAAACTAGCAATAGATGAAGCTTGGAAATATCAATTACTTACTTATCCAAATCCTGCTGTAGGAGCTGTATTAGTAAAGAATGGAGCAATACTAAGCATTGAAGCACATAAAGAAGCTGGACAGTCTCATGCTGAAGTACTAGCTCTTAAAAGTGCATATTTAAAATACTTTCCTAATGATCAATTGAAAATGATTAATACTTCAGATGCTATTCATAAATATTTAATTGAAAATCACAATGGTTTTTTTAATGATTGTGAAATTTATGTAACATTAGAACCTTGTAATCATATTGGTAAAACTCCATCTTGTGCAGCACTTATAAAAGAACTAAAATTAAAAAGAGTTATAATATCTCAAAAAGATATTAATAAAGAAGCTTCTAATGGTATAGAAACACTTAAAAGTGCAAATATAGATATTAGTATTGATTGTATGAAAAAAGAGGGCGAAGAGCTTTTATTACCATTTTTAAAATGGTCTCAAGGAACATTTATATTTTATAAAATGGCACAAACAATAAATGGAACAATTGATGGTGGAAAAATATCTTCAAATCAAGCTTTAGCATATGTTCACGCTTTAAGAGAAAAAATAGATTTACTTTTAATTGGAGGAAATACAGTAAGAGTAGATAAACCAACTTTAGATGCAAGATTTATTGGAGGTCGTGCTCCAAATGTTATGATTTACACAAAAAATAAAGTTTTTGATACAAGTATTCCATTATTTAAAATTCCTGATCGCAAAGTTATAATTTCAGATGATTTATTTAAATTATTAGATTATAAATTTATTATGGTTGAGGGTGGATATAATTTATTAGATATTTTAAAAGAGCGAATTGATTATTTAATTTTATTAATAAGCCCAAAAATGAGAGTAGGGTTAAATGCTACTTTAATTGAATTAGACTATAAAATTATACATGAAAATTATATTGGTAATGAAAAGATTGTTTATTTAGAAAGAGTATAATTAAAGATATAGTAAATTAAACTATATCTTTTCTAGTTCTTTAATTGTACTTAGAATATATTCTACACTTTCTTTTAATTCAGAACCCATTTTTTTAATTTCAGTAGGATATTCTTTTTGCATTAAAGTCATAAACGCAAACCATATTGGTTTTAGTTTTTCTTTAAAATTATATTCTTTATCTTCTAAAAATTCTTTTGCTTTAATGTATTATTTTTTAGCAATTAGTTCGAGTAAATATAAATAAAAATATAATTCTTTTTCATTTTCATTAAAATCATTTTCAAGTGCATCATATATTCTTGCATAACTAATAGAAAATCTTTCTTTTTTCAAAAGATAAGTTGCATATGATAATATAGTCACATTTTTATCCTGGTGTGGGTAGCACTTTTTGTAATAATTTTCAGAATTTTTAAAATCTTTATTTAAAAAATAAAGTTCTGAAAATTGATAAAAATCATTTCATTTTTTTGATTAGATTTTCTTAATAAGTTTATAGCTTCAGGTATATTATTGTCTTTTTCTAATTGAAGACTCTTAAGTAAAATTTCATTATCAGATTCAGAAATCTCACCATATAGATTAGAATCAATATTTTTTAAATACAATTTTAACTCTTTCTTTAATTTGTTTTCAATATCTAGACTTAATTCTGAATGTCTTAAAGCTTCTGCCATATGAAAAGCATGTGAAACTTTTACTTGACCATCTTTTAATTTTGAAATTAATCCTTGAGCTTTATTTTCTAATTCTTCTTTGCTACACCAAGAAGTTAAAAAAGATATTAACCATTCAACTCTTTGTCTATCTTTTTTTCTTCCATAACGCATTAAATACCAGATATTAAAAAATCTTTCTTTAATTTTATAGATTTTATTTTTACCTACAGTAATAGATTCTACTATTTCATATTTTTCTAGTTTTTTTAATTGTGCCGATACAGTTTTACTTTCTAGTTTAGTTTTTAAAGCTATCTCTTTTGTGAAAATACCATCCCAATTTATTGCAATAGTATGAACAATATCTTGAAGTTGTGCTGGTAAATCATCCATTCTATGTTTATATAAAGGTGTAACTTCATCTAGAATTTTTAATAAATCTTCAAATGAATCTCCCTCTTCATCTAAAAATATATCAAATAACATTACAAGTGTTCTTGATACTCCACCAGTTAATTGACGTATTATTTCTATCCGATTTGGAGTGTTTTTTATAATATTTTCTATTTTTACTTTTTCATCTTTATTTACTAATGCAAGTAAGAAGATTTTACTTTCTTCTGAAGTAAAACCTTTTAGTTTTATAATTTTAAAAAACTCATAAAAAGGCTGTGAATAATCATAATGTTGTTCTAACATTTTAGTTGATCCACCAATTATTTTAAATATTTTTGAAGTTAAGAGTATCTCTCTAAATCTTCTTTGTTCTTTTATACTTAACTTGCCAATTAGTTCATCAATATTATCAAGAAAAATTAAAAAATTTTTTTCTTTTTCTAAAAGTCCGAATGCTTTTAAGTCATAATCATCATCTTCATAAAACTCTTCTAAGATAGCTGAGATATTAGTGAAATCATTTGAATACATATCTTCTAGATATTCTGCAATCTCTTCCCCTAGCCTAGTTAATGTTCTTATTTGATATTGTTCTTCTGCAAACTTTATACATAATAAATATTTATTAAGTTTTTGATCATTTTTACACTCAATATATATTTTTTGTAAAAGTGTAGTTTTTCCCTGTCCTCTTTGACCTATAATTATATAGTGCTGATTAGAAGAATTATCATTCCATGATTTGATATCGTCAAAAATATCTTCGTATATATCATTTCTCACAATAAATCTTTTTAAAAATTGATCTTCCGACATTTCATCATGTGTATACTTATATCTTGAAAATTTAGTTTGCAACATTTTTATACCACCATAGTTTTAAAATAGGAGAATTAAATCTATATTCTTTAATATTTTCAGTATCTGCTGATTCAGTATCTATATAAAGTACAAGGTAGTTTTCTTTTGGATTATCTTGAAGATGAAACATTATAAAGTTTTTCCAACTCTTCTTGGAGCTGCTAATAATATATGACTTCCATTATTAAGTTTATTCCATATATCAGAGATTTCATTTTCTCTATTAAAAAAGTCGTTTCCTCTAACAGCTTGTCCTACACAATTTTTCATAATAATCCTTTTGACAACTTATTTGTTGTTATAACAGACAACACTTTTGTTGTCAAATAATAATTTAATATAACTTTATAATATAAAGATTTTAGTTTTACATACTAAATAA
>JABSOL010000036.1 GCA_013215985.1 Campylobacteraceae bacterium | reverse complement strand
ATAGAAAGTTCTTATTCTACTTTTGTATTTTCATCTATTTTTTCTTGATATATTAGAATATTTTTATCAATTAAATCTCTTTCTATTAAAGATAATAAATTAAACTCTTCACTTGATAAAAGTTTGCCTTTTATAACTGGAGAAATAGTAATTCCACTAGAGGTGTCACTTATAGATATATTATCTTTTAGTGCAAATTCTTTTACTTTATTAAATAATACATCTTGTTCATCACTTATTTGTTTCTCTAAAGTATTCTTTTGACTTAGGTATTTTTTTGATTTTAAAACTTGAGTTATTTTAGTTTTTAACGATGAAATAAGATTTGACATAGATTTTTTAAATCTTTTAGCCTGTCCTGATTGAAGTTTAATTATAAGAGGTTTATCATAATCTGCAAAATTATATAGATAAATCCAATCATAAATATTTTTATCATTTTTAGTTTTTTCTTTAATAAGTCTAATTAGAAGGGAATGTTTACCTCTACCTTTTTCACCCATTACAAATAAATTAAAACCATTTTCTTTTATTCCTAAAGCTGTATCAATTCCAGATAAAGCCCTATTGTGTGAGATTATTTTATTTGTTACTTTTATATCTTTTGTACTTTTAAATGTAAAAATTGAAGTATCACATTTATTATATAAATCTTTTATTTTTAATAGTTTAATCATAATACATCCTTTTGGATATCTTAGTTTATTTATAAATTATATCATTTTAAAGAAAAAGAATATCTTGAATTATTTATTAGATTAGAGATTATAGGGAGAATGTATTTTAAATTTTATTAGAAAGAAGGAGAATAACTAAACAGCCTTAAAAGGCTTGTTTAATTATTTGTCGTCTGGAGTATTAAGCATCCAAATTGAGAAAATGTCTAAGTATTTCCAAAATGATTCTTTAACATCATCAGGAATATCTAATTTTTCTAAAATAGTGATATAAGCTTCTAACCAAATGATTCTTGCTTTTGCATCAATTTTAAAAGGAGAATGACGTGCGGCCATCATAGGTCTTCCTCTATTTTGATCAAAATGTCTCTCTCCTCCACAGATTTGAATGAAAAAGTCAGAAGCATGTTTAACTGCCATTTCAATTCCTTTATCTGTAGGTGGAAACATATCTTTAATTTCTGAAACTCTTAAAATTTCATAATGTTCTTTTGTAATTTGTCTCATTCCTTCATCACCAAGAAGTTTTAAGATTTCAGGATTTGGTAAAGTAACATTAGGTCTTACACCTATTGTTCCACTTGTAATTTTATATTCCACATTTTTCCTTTTGTAATTATATTTCTTAATATAGCTAAAATTAATTAATAATAATTCATACTAATTATTTAATTTATTTATTAAGCCTTATCCCAAGAAATAATTGCCCATTTCATTAAATCATTAGAGCTATTTTTATCTTTTTCATTATCATAATAATATTTTTCTAAAGCTATTTTTTCGTCTTCATTTATTTCACCTAAAGTCCAAGAAACAGATTTAATAAAATCTTCTACATTTAAGTATCGAGTAGACCTTCCTTCACTTGAAATAAAATTTAAAGATGCATTTATTCCCATATTATATAAAATATTAATAATATAAATATAGTCAGGTTTTTTATTTATCTTTTTATTCATAACTTTTAAAATATCATCATTTAAAAAAGAACCACCTACTTTATAGGTTAATACTACTTTTTTTAATGCTTGATTATTAAGTTTCTCTAAAGCCATTTGCATGTCTTTTACTTCTAAACAACGAGATGCAATAACTAAATCAGCTTTTGGAACATTATTCCATTCATCATACCAAGAAGCATTAATAGTTTTAATATTTTCAATATTCTCTTTTTTAGCATTTAATTCTAATATTTCTAACATTCTAGAAGAAAAATCTAAAGAACAGACTTCTTGAACTTTAGGCGCTATAAGCAAAGATAAATTACCAACTCCACAACCAATATCTAATAATGAGTTTATATCTTTAAAGTTTATAAGATTTAAAAACTCTTCATTATACATAGACCTATGAACAGTTTTATTCATAGCATCTGCTTTTAAATTCCAAGACTCTTTCTTTTTGGATTTAAATGTAGTCTCTTTTTTTTGATTTACATACATTTCATTAAAATTTATATCTTCTATTTTCATTTTGCATCTTTTTGTGAATATTTAAATATTTGACATTTTATCATTTGATAAAATGATTTTATGTTTATACATGTCTGCTTTTATTAGTACTTCTGAGTATTCTAATTCTTTGTTATATTTATCAAAAGATAACCTATGTAAAGATAATAAAGCATCTCGCTCATTGATTAATAATTCTTCTGATTCTTCTTGTGTTGCATTCTTAGCTTCTACAGTTTCTTGTGCATTATAAAACTCAATTCTATATTCATCTTTTAAAAATGTATATAATGATTCAATATTAAAATTTTTTTCCAATAAAGGTACAGAGGTATAATCTAAATAATTTGTCATTAAAGCAAAAGGAATTCCATCTAATAGTCTTGTTCTTTTTATGCATAATAAAATATCACATTTTAGTAAGTCTTTCACATAATGTTCATTTTCTATAATTTCAAATTCTATTTTTTGAGTTTTTAAAACATGATTGTCTTTTGAGAGTCTTTGAGTTAAAGAGCCTATTGAGTTTGCATCATAAAGAATCTTTTGCTCTTTAACAAAAGTTCCTTTACCTTGTTTTTTAATTAGTATATTTTCGTGAACTAGTTCATCTAAAGCTTTTCTAACAGTAATTCTACTTACTTTATATTCTTTTTCAATTCTAATCTCAGCAGGTATTAAATCACCTGTTTTATAATTTTCTTTAATATCTTTTAATAATTTTGATTTTAATTGTAAATATAAAGGTTTACCATTCTTTTTAAACATTTATTTCCTTGTTTAATACTTTATAATATTATATCAATATTATGATAAACATTTAAATAGATTGTTTTATATTTTCAATTCATTAGAAATAAATCTAGATTCTTCTCTTATATCATTAAAAGACATAGTTTTTGTATTTACCATCCATGATCCACCTAAGCATAAAACATTCTCTAATTCTAGGTATTTTTTGAAATCATTTTTTCCTATTCCACCGGTGGGGCAGAATTTAACATCTGGAAATATATTTTTATATGCATTTAACATATCATATCCACCAGAGTTTTTTGCATGAAAAAACTTCTGAAACTTTATACCTAATTCTAGGAGTTCTATTATTTCACTTGGGCTTGATACACCTGGTAAATAAAACAAATCTAATTCTTTTGCTTTTTCTACTAAGGCCTTAGTAAAACCAGGACTTACTGCAAAAGTACATCCTATATCTTTTACTTCTTTTAATTGATTTATATTAACAATAGTTCCAGCACCAACGTTTACATTTGGAAATTCTTTTATAATAGCTTTTATACAAGAAAGAGAATTAGGTGTTCTTAAAGTAATTTCTAGGTTTGTTAAATTCTCTTCTAAAAGTATTTCTGAAACTTTTAGAGCTTCATTTACATCATTAAATGTTAATACAGGAATTACTGGTGAGTTTATAAATTTATTTATCATTTATTATCCTTAGGCATTATTGCACCTTGAAACATGATTACTTTTGATGCTAATTTTTTTGCTTTTTTTATTGATTTTTTTATTGATTTTTCTTTTAATCTGGAAGCTAAATATTTCCCATTAAAAGAATCTCCTGCTGAAGTTGAATCTATAATGTTTTTTATTTCTTTTATTTTTTTATATGAAGTTTTACCATTAGAGTGAAAAACTATATTATTTTTTCCACAAGTTATTATTATTTCTTTTACTCCAGCGTTAATTGATTTTTTAATTATCTTATCAATTGAGGTTTCTCCCCATAAATCTATTTCATCATCAAGAGAAGGTAAAAATATATCACAATAATTTATTGCTTGATTATAAATAAATCTTGCATCATCTGAGTTTTTATAAAGTTTTTTTCTATAATTAGAATCAAATGCTATTAATACTCCGGCAGATCTTGCTTTTTTAATTATTTTAAATAAGTTTTCTCTTCCTTTTTCACTCATTATTGCTAATGAAATTCCTGAAAAATAAATCAAATCAAAGTTTAATAAATCTTTCTCTAATTTACTTAAAGATTTTGTTAAGAATAAATCTTTTGCAGCTGAAGTTTCTCTCCAATATGAAAAAGATCTTTCTCCATCTTTTGTATCAATTATATATAAGCCTGGGTTTTTATTTTCTAATTTATCTATATATGTAGTATTTAGATTTTCTTTATGAAAAAAGTCAAGCATTTTATTTGATAATTCATCTTTTCCTAATACTGTTATATATTCTACTTGGGATTTTTTCAATGATCTTTTTAAATACACTGCACAATTAAATGTATCTCCTGCAAATTTTTGAGTAAATGTTCCATTTGTATTTTTATATAACTCTACCATACACTCACCTATTACTGCTACTTTTTTCATTTTTTAGCCTTTGTAATTGCCTCATATAAACCATTTAAATAGGTAATTCCTAATGCTCTATCATACAAACCATAACCTGGCATACCTTTTTCACCCCAAATCATTCTTCCATGATCGGGTCTTACATGACCTTTAAAATTATTATCTGCATATGCTTTTACAATTTCATATAAATCTAAAGAACCATCTTTTGAGAAGTGAGAACTTTCATGAAAACTTTTTTCACTTATTCTTTTTATATTTCTTATATGGGCAAAATGTATTTTATTTTGTGATGCAAATTTTCTAATCATAGATACTAAGTCATTATCTGAGTTTGGTCCTAAAGAACCTGTACATAAAGCTAATCCATTTGAAATACTTGGATAAATATTTAAAACTTTTTCTAAAGCTTTTTCATTTGTAATAATTCGAGGAAGACCAAAAATACTAAAAGGAGGATCATCTGGATGTATTGCCATTTTAATATTTAAGTTTTGTGAATATGGTATTATTTCTTTTAAAAAATATTCTAAGTTTTCCCATAATTTATTCTCATCTACTTTTTCGTAAAGTTTAAATAAATTTTCTAATTCATCAAGTCTTTCTTTTTCCCATCCAGGGATTTCTACATCACTTGAATCATTTCTTAGTTTTTCTACTAAGTCATTTGCACTTAAATTCTTAAGTTCATCATTATCAAAAGATAAAACTGTTGATTTATCATCAAGCACTTTTGCTAAATCAGTTCTTGTCCAATCAAATATTGGCATAAAATTGTAACAAACTGTTTGAATCCCTATTTTTGATAAATTATCTAAAGTTTTTTTATAATTAGAAATATATAAATCTCTTGATTTAAGTCCTAATTTAATGTCTTCATGAACATTTACACTTTCAATTACTTCTAAATTTAAATTATATTTATTTACTTCTTTTTTTAATTCTTCTAATTCTTCTAATGGCCATACTTCCCCTACTTTTATATTAATTAAAGAAGTTACAATTCCGTCAATATTTGGTATTTGTGCGATATGAGATAAAGGGATTTTATCATTTTTTCCATACCATCTAAAAGTCATTTTCATTTTTAGCCTTTTTAATAATGTATTTTATAAGTCATAATCTCTCTAATTAAACCTTTTGTTCCAACAAATTTATTTTTTAATATTGTTACAGATTTTTCGCCCATTAATTCAACAGGATGCTCAATATAAGAAATATTAAAAGTATCAATATAAGAGGCATCTAATTTATTAAAAGAGAATAATTTAATATCTTTTCCCAAAACTAAATTCTTCTCACTTATTGCTTTTAAACATCCAACAGTAATTTGATTTGCTATTGAAAAGATTGCATCTGGCAAAACATCTAATTCTAATATTTTTCTAGTTATTTCCAATCCAGAGTCAACTGTAAAATCGCCTGTATGTATCATTTCTTCTTTTATTAATATTCCATGTTTGGAATAAGATTCTTTAAAACCTTCTAATCTTTGGTTTGAGTTAAGAGAACCTTTAGGACCTGTAATAATGTGTATATTTTTATAAGAATCATTTAAAAGTAAATTAGTAGCATCATAAACCGCATTTGCATTCGAAAGAAATATTCCTGAATTATCACTTGAAGAGATATCTCTATCAACTAATACAAAAGGAATATTAAAAGTATTTAGTTTATTAATTGTTAATGAAGATTCAAATTCTTTATTTCTAGATCTAATTAAAATAACACCTCTTGTTTGTTTTTCTAATAAACCATTTACAGCTTCAAGTTCATCTTCTAAATTATCATGAGTTAAATAAAGATTAACATTTAGTGATAGTTCTTTCGCTTGTTTAACAACGCCTTCTAAAATTCTTGCAAAAAAAGTATTTAAAACATCAGGAATAATCACTGCTATTTCATCTTTTTTTAATGAGGGAATATAAGAAGAATTATATTTATGATAATCCATCTCTTTTGCGATTCTCAATACTTTTTCTCTAGTATTTTTTTTTACTAATTCTGGAGTATTTAATACTCTTGAAACTGTTGCAGTTGATACCTTTGCAAGCTCTGCAATTTTTCTTATACCCATATTAAACCTTTTATAAAACTTAATCTATGAAAATATTTTCATAAATATATTCTAACAATATTAATATTATATATAGTTTAAGTGCATTTTATTGATTATAAATTGCTTTTATAAGTTATTATTAAGATTTAATATGTAAACTATTGAACACAAAAGGAAATAAATGTAACACTTTTTACATTTATAACATTATTTGTAGAATCTTTTGTATTAAACAGTACACAACAAATTAAAGGAATTACTATGAGAACATTCAAGAAAATGACATTGGCTATGTCTTTATTAGGTGCATTGTCATTAAGTGCAGCAGAAGTTGAAGTATTACATTGGTGGACAAGTGGAGGAGAAGCAGAATCTGTTGGAAAACTAAAGAACTTACTTGAAAAAAGTGGACACACATGGAAAGATTTCTCAGTTGCAGGTGGAAATGGTGTAAATGCTATGACTGTTTTAAAAAGTAGAGTAGTATCAGGAAATCCCCCAACAGCAGCACAAATAAAAGGACCTTCTATTCAAGAATGGGCAGAACTTGGTGTTCTTTCAAATTTAACTGCACTAGCAAAAAAAGATAATTGGGATAAAAAACTACCTAAACAATTTGCAGATCACATGAAGTACAAAGGTAAATATGTTGCAGTTCCTGTAAATGTTCATAAAATAAATTGGATGTGGGTTAATCCTTCAATATTTAAAAAAGCAGGTGCTAGTATTCCAACTACATGGAAAGAATTTGAAATTGCAGCTAAAAAAATTAAAAAAGCTGGTTTTATTCCTGTTGCTGCAGGAGGTCAACCTTGGCAAGAAGCTACAGTATTTGAAACAATTGTTTTAGGTATTGGTGGTCCAGATTTTTATAGAAAAGCTTTAGTAGAATTAGATTACAAATCATTAAATTCTCCTACTATGATTAAAGCATTTGATACTTTAAGAATGGTGAAATCATATACAGATAAAAATGCTCCAGGAAGAGATTGGAATTTAGCAACTGCTATGGTTTATAAAGGAGAAGCAGCAATGCAATTTATGGGAGATTGGGCTAAAGGAGAATTTAAAATTGCAGGTAAAAAAGTAGGTATTGATTATATTGCAATAGATGCTCCACAAACTTCTGGTTCGTATTTATATAATATTGATTCATTTGTAATGTTTAAACAAAAAGATACAGATAAAAAACAAGCGCAAGAAAAATTAGCTGAATTAATTGTATCTGATAACTTTCAAGTATTATTTAATACTAGAAAAGGTTCAGTTCCTGTAACACTTGGTGTTTCAAGAGAAAAATTTGATGATATTGCTTTAAGATCAATGGATACATTAAACTCAGCAGCATATACAAAACAATTATTACCAAGTATGGCTCATCAAATGGCAATTACGGATGCTATTAAAGGTGCAGTTGTTGATGTAATTACAAATTTTTATAATACAAAAATGTCTTCTGCTGATGCAGCTAAAGCTTTAGTATCTGCTGTTAAAAGTGAAATGTAAGTTAAGAAAGAAATAAAGGTAAGAAAATGAAAAGTAAGTTAAAATTATTAGAGAATTCAATTCCTAAATTAATAGTAGCTCCTACTTTTCTAATTATGATCATTTTTATATATGGGTTTATAGCGTGGAATTTTATTTTATCTTTAACAAATTCTAAACTATTACCTGTATATACATTTGCCGGATTAAAGCAGTATTACGCTTTATTCGACAATATGAAATGGTGGCTAGCAATGGAAAATTTATTAATTTTCTCTTCATTATTTATTGGATTTTGTCTAATAATTGGATTATTGTTAGCTATCTTTATTGATCAAAAGATTAGATTTGAAGGAATTTTTAGAACAATATATTTATATCCTATGGCTTTATCATTTATCGCAACAGGAACAGTATGGCAATGGATGTTAAATCCAGGACTAGGATTAGAAAAGTTTGTAATAGATTTGGGTTTTACAGATTTTACTTTTGATTGGATAGTTAATTCCGAAATGGCTATTTATACCATTATTTTAGCAGCAGTTTGGCAGTCAACTGGTTTTATTATGGTTTTATTATTAGCAGGCCTTAGAGGAATTAATAGTGAAGTAATAAATGCTGCCAAAATTGATGGAGCTTCTTTACCTTTAATTTATTGGAAAATAATAATTCCACAATTAGGTCCTGTATTCTTTTCATCAATTATAATACTTTTACACATAGCAATTAAAACATTTGATTTAGTTGTAGTTATGACAAAATCTGGTCCAGGTTTTTCAACTGTACTACCGTCAATTTTCATGTACGATTATTCTTTTGCAAGAAATAAACTTGCATTTGGGGCTTCGTCTGCGATGATAATGTTATTTTTTGTAATGATATTTGTTGTTCCATATTTATATAGAGAATTAAGGAGAAGATCATAATGAAAAAGAAATCAATAAATATATCATCTATTCTAGGAAGAATATTAATATATATAATTTTGACTATTTCTGCAATATATTTTTTATTACCTATATTTGTAATGATTATAACTTCAGTAAAAGACTTAGATGAAATTAAAAATGGAAATCTTTTATCTCTACCACAAGATATAACATTTCAGCCTTGGATTGAAGCATGGAGTGAGGCTAGAATTGGATCAGAATCAAATGGAATTAAACCATTTTTTATTAACTCAATTTTAATTACTGTACCTGCTGTATTAATATCTTGTATTATTGGTGCTTTTAATGGTTATGTATTTTCAAAATGTCAATTTAAAGGAAGTGAAGTATTTTTCTCACTTTTATTATTTGGATGTTTTATTCCTTTCCAAGTAGTATTATTACCAATGTCGCAAACTATGGGGTATTTAGGATTATCAGGTAGTGTAATGGGATTGATTTTTGTACATGTAGTTTATGGAACTGCTTTTACAACACTGTTTTTTAGGAACTTTTATGTTTCAATTCCTACAGAGTTAATAAATGCAGCCAAAATTGATGGAGCTGGTTTTTTTAGAATATTCTTTAAAATCTTATTACCAGTATCTTTACCAATATTTATGGTTTGTATTATTTGGCAGATGACTCAAATTTGGAATGAGTTCTTATTCGGAATTACATTTTCAGATGCAGATACACAACCCGTAACTGTTGCTTTAAATAATTTAGTTAATTCAACATCTACTGTTAAAAAATATAATGTAGATATGGCAGCAGCTTTAATTGCCGTTGCTCCAACTCTAATAGCATATATTATTTCAGGAAAATATTTTGTAAAAGGATTAATGGCTGGTGCCGTTAAATAAAGAGGATAAAATGAAATCATTAATAATAAAAGATTTATATAAAAATTATGGCGATGTGGAAGTACTAAAAGGTATTAATATTGCTTTAAAAGCAGGAGAATTTTTAGTTCTTGTAGGTCCTAGTGGTTGTGGAAAATCAACACTTCTAAGTACTATAGCTGGTTTAGAAGAAGTAAATAAGGGAAGTATTTCTTTAGGAGATGTCGATATAACAGATGAAGCTCCTAAAGATAGAGGTTTAGCAATGGTTTTTCAATCATATGCTTTATATCCCAATATGACAGTAAGAGAAAATATTGAATTTGGATTAAAAATATCTAAGTACTCAAAAGAAGAAATTAAAAATAGAATATCAAATGCTGCGGGTATTTTACATATTGAAGATTTATTAGATAGAAAACCAGGCCAGTTATCAGGAGGGCAAAGACAAAGAGTAGCAATTGCTAGGTCTATTTCAAGAGAACCTGATATGTATTTATTTGATGAACCTTTATCAAATTTAGATGCAGAACTTCGAGTAAAAATGAGAGCTGAAATAAAAAAACTCCATAAAAGAGTTCAAAAAACTATTGTTTATGTAACACATGATCAGGTTGAAGCTATGACTTTAGCTGATAAAATTGCTATTATGAATAAAGGTACAATTCAACAATTTGATACACCTTCTAATGTATATGATAATCCATGCAACTTATTTACAGCAGGTTTTATTGGATCTCCTTCTATGAACTTTATAGATGTAATTGTAAAAAAAGATAATGACAAGTATTTTATTAATCTAATAAATGAAAAAAATGAAGATAATTTTATTTATTTAGATAATACTTATGAAAATCTAGATAAATATCTAGGTAAAACTATTATTGCAGGTTTAAGACCTGAGCATATTCAAAATGGATTTAGAGATCTCTCGATTACAGGTGAATTACAAACATTAAAAGCAAAAGTTAATTTCTCAGAACTAACAGGTGCAGATGTATTTATTTATGTAACATTAAATGCTAAAGAAATTATTACAAGAGTATCTCCAAGTGGAGCCAAAGAAGATGGAGAAATAATAGAATTAAAAGTTTGGGCAAAAAAGATAATATTTTTTGATAAAGAAAGTGAAATGAGAATTAAATAAAAGTTTAGAGGACTTAATATGAATTTAGTGAATAAAGTTGTAATTGTAACAGGAGCAAGTGCAGGAATAGGTTTAGAAATCGTAAAAGAAGCTCTTAATAAAGGTGCTAAGGTTATGATTCATTCTTCACATAATTCTATAAAAACAGCTAAAAACCTTGTTAAAGAATTTGGTAAGAATACAGCTTGTTTTGCTGCTGATTTATCAAAATTTGAAGAATTAGAAGATATTGTAAATGAAACAATAAAAGTTTTTGGAAAAGTTGATTGTTTAGTAAATAATGCAGGTGTATTTCCTAGAAATAATATTACAAATATAGATGAAGATACTTATGATTATATTATGAATGTTAATTTTAAAGCTCCATTATTTTTATGTAAAAAAGTTGTTCAGTTCTTTTTAGAGAATGATATTAAAGGTTCAATTGTAAATGTAGGTTCGATTAATGCTTATTGTGGGCAAAATGATTTATTAGTATATTCTGCATCAAAAGGTGCATTAATGACAATGACTAGAAATATGGCTGATTATTTAAATGTTAAAGAAATTAGAATTAATCAAATTAATGTTGGTTGGACTCATACACAAAAAGAACATGACACGCAGGTAAAAGAAGGGAATTCTCAAGACTGGTATGAAAATATTAATTCTGCTTTTGCACCAAGAGGAACAATTTTAGCTCCTCAAGAAATTGCAAAACATGTAATTTTTTGGTTAAGTGATTATTCAATTCCTGCTAATGGAAGTATATATGAAGTTGAACAATATCCAATAATTGGGAGAAATAAAATAAATGTATGAATTAAAACATATAGAAAATTCTAAAAGTTTATTAGGAGAAGGTCCTTTATATAATGAAAAAGAAAATTCATTATATTGGACTGATATAAAAGATTATAAAATTTATAAATATGATTTAGAATCATTAAAAGTTTGTTCTTATAAATTTTCAAAAGAAATTGGTTCATTTGCTTTTACAAAAGAAAATAGATTAATAGCAAGTACAAAAGATGGATATGAATATTTAGATTTAAATACTCTTAAAGAAGAGTTTATTATTAATCCTGAAGAAGATCTAGAAAACAATAGATTTAATGACGGAAAATGTGACGCATATGGAAGATATTTTGCAGGAACTATGGATAATAATGAGTCCCAGATATCTGGCTCATTATATGTTTATAATGCTAAAGATGTAG
This sequence comes from Campylobacteraceae bacterium, assembly GCA_013215985.1. Classification (GTDB taxonomy): domain Bacteria; phylum Campylobacterota; class Campylobacteria; order Campylobacterales; family Arcobacteraceae; genus NORP36. The sequence continues at coordinate 7,603 of JABSOL010000036.1, read as the reverse complement.
AAAAAAAAGAAAAAGATTTATTTATTTCCAACGGTTTAGGATGGAATAATGATTCAAGTAAATTTTATTTAACAGATAGTCCAAAAAGAGTTATTTATGTTTACGATTATGATTTAGATACAGCTGAATTAAGTAATAAAAAAATATTTGCAAAAATTCATGAAAAAGATGGGTATCCAGATGGTTTATGTGTAGATGAAGAGAACCATATTTGGTCAGCTCATTGGGATGGTTGGAAAATAACAAGATATAAACCAGATGGAAGTATTGAAAGAATTATTGATATGCCAGTAGCAAATGTTACTTCATGTAATTTTGGTGGAAAAGATTACAAAACACTTTTTATAACAAGTGCGCAAAAAGGCTTAAGTAAAAAAGAATTAGAAAAATCACCTTTAAGTGGTTGTACTTTTATTCTAAGAACAGATGTAAAAGGTCAAAAAACTAATCTTTTTAGAGATAAATAATAGGAATTTATTATGGATAAAAATAGAAAAGATTTTAAATTTAGAAGTCAAGCATGGTTTGATAATCCAAAAGACCCAGGTATGACTGCTTTATATTTAGAAAGATATTTAAATTATGGACTTACAAGAGGTGAATTACAAGGAAATCGTCCTATTATTGGAATAGCTCAAACTGGAAGTGATTTATCACCTTGCAATCGGCATCATATAGAACTAGCATCAAGGCTTAAAGACGGAATTAGAGATGCTGGTGGAATTCCAATAGAATTTCCAACTCATCCTATTCAAGAAACAGGTAAGCGCCCTACTGCTGCTTTAGATAGAAACTTATCTTATCTTTCAATGGTTGAATCAATTTATGGTTATCCTATTGATGGAGTTGTTTTTACTATTGGCTGTGATAAAACTACACCAGCTGCTTTAATGGCAGCAGGCACTTTAAATATTCCATCTATTACTTTTTCAGTTGGACCTATGTTAAATGGTTATTATAAAGGTAAATTATCTGGTTCAGGTACAGCAATATGGGAAGCAAGACAACTTTTTGCAGCTAAAAAAATAGACTATGATGAATTTATGGATATAGCAGCTTCGTCTGCACCTAGTGTAGGATATTGTAATACAATAGGAACTGCTACTTCAATGAATTGTTTAAGTGAAGTACTGGGAATGTCTTTAGCAAATTCTGCAACAATTCCAGCACCGTATAGAGAAAGAGGTCAAAATGCATATGAAACTGGAAAACGAATAGTTTCTTTAGTTAAAAATGATGTAAAACCTTCAGATATTATGACAAAAGAGTCTTTTATTAATGCAATTGTAGCCTGCAGCGCAATTGGAGCATCTACAAATGCACCTGTTCATATTAATGCTATTGCTAAAAATATTGGTATTAAAATTACTACAGATGATTGGCAGAAATATGGTTATGAAGTTCCTTTATTATTAAATTGTCAGCCAGCAGGAGAATATTTATGTGAAGATTTTCATAGAGCTGGTGGTTTAAATGCGATTATGAGTGAACTTATTAAAAATAAAAGAATTTATACAAATACTTTTACTGTAGATGAACAAAATACTGGTGAGAATTATAAAAATGGTTCCATTTTAAATAATGATGTAATTAAAACTTATGAAAACCCCTTATTAAAAAATGCTGGTTTTTTAGTTATGAGTGGAAATTTATTTGATTCAGCAATTATGAAAACTTCAGTTATTGATGAACAATTTTTAAAAGATTTTATAAAAGATGGAAAAATAAAAGGTAAAGCTGTTGTATTTGAAGGACCTGAAGATTATCATAAAAGAATTAACGAGGAGAGCTTAAATATAAACAAAAATTCAATTTTATTTATGAGAAACTGTGGGCCTGTTGGTTTTCCAGGTTCAGGAGAAGTTGTTAATATGCTTCCACCTGATAAATTAGTGCAGATAGGAATAAATGCCCTTCCAACAATTGGTGATGGAAGACAAAGTGGAACAAGTGCCTCAGCTTCAATTTTAAATGCTAGCCCTGAGAGTTTGGTAGGTGGAGCTTTAGCTATTTTAAAAACTGGTGATGAAATCTTAATTGATTTAGAAAAAAGAGAAGTTCAAATGATAGTATCAGATGATGAAATTAGAAGAAGAAAAAAAGACTTAAAAATACCAGTTTTAGAACATGATACTCCATGGCAAGAAATATATAGAAAGTTTGTAGATCAATTAGCTGATGGTGCTTGTTTAAGACTTGAAAAACCTTATGAAAAGATTTTAGATCAAAAATGGTTTGCTAGAGATTCTCACTAAGTACAATTATGATTTATAAATTAAAAAATGAACTAATAAGCATACAAATAGATTCTTTAGGAGCAGAGCTAAAAAGTTTTGTTCTTGAAAATGAAGAATATTTATACCAAGCGAATACAAAATACTGGCATAGATCTTCGCCTGTTTTATTTCCAATTATTGGAAAATTAAAAAACAATAATTATAAATACAAAAATAAAAATTATTCTTTAGCAATACACGGATTTGCTAGACATCTTGAATTTAAACTAATAAAACAAAATAATGATTCACTAGTATTTTTATTATCAGAAAATAAAAGTACTTTAAAACATTATCCATTTAATTTTAATTTAGAAATAAAATATTCAATATATTCAAATTCTTTAAAAATTGATTATAAAGTATACTCAGATCAAGAGATTTATTTTTCTCTTGGTGCGCACCCAGCATTTATATTAAAAGCAGATATAAATAATACATATTTAGAATTTGAAAAAAAAGAAAATAATGATTTATTATGTTTGAACTTAGAAAATGGATGCATTAAAGGGAAAAAGGAAAATTACTTAAAATCAAATATTTTGAAATTAAATAAGAATATATTTCAAAAAGATGCTTTAATATTTGAAAAATTAGAATCAGATAAAGTAATTTTAAAAAATACAGAAAATAAAAAAGCTATATCTGTAAAATTTAAGAATTTTTCACATCTAGGTCTTTGGGCACCAGTAAATGCTCCATTTATTTGTATTGAACCTTGGTGCGGTATTGCAGACTATGAAAATTTATCTTATGATTTAGAAAATAAAAAAGCTATAATCAAATTAAAAGAAAATAATGCTTTTTTAAGATCACTTACTATCACTCTTTACTAAATTAATTAGTTAAAATGATTTTATGTTTATACATATCACCTTTAATTACTAAATGAGAATATTCAATGCTATCACCATTATCATCAAATGCTATTCTTTTTAAAGATAATAAAGGTGAACCTTCTTTAATGCTTAATTTGTCTGATTCACTTGCGCTTGCAGGTAATGCTTCAACTACTTCTTCTGCATTTGAAAATTCAATATTATATTCTTCTTTTAAAAATGAGTATAAAGATTCTAAGTTTAATTTTTTATCAATGTCAGGCACAGTATTTACATCAAAATAATTTGTCATTAATGCAAAAGGTACTTCATCTAATAAACGAGTTCTTTTTATACATAATAATTTCTCACAAGGCAAAAACTCTTTTACAAAGTGTTCACCTTCAATTATTTCAAATGATATTGATTTTGTAGTTAATAAATGTTTTTGTTTTGAGAGTCTTTGAGTTAAAGAACCAAAAGAGTTTGCATCATAAAGGATTTTTTCTTCTTTTACAAAAGTTCCTTTACCTTGTTTTTTAATTACAATATTATCTTTTTCTAGTTCTTCAATAGCTTTTCTAATAGTTATTCTAGAAACTTTATATTTTTCTTCAAGTTTAGCTTCAGCTGGAATAATGTCATGAACTTTATAATTATCTTTTATATCTTTAAAAATTTTCTCTTTTACTTGTAAGTATAGAGGTATGCCATTTCTTTTTAACAAAATATTCCTTTGGTAATTTAAGAAATATATTGCGTTTTCAAGCTAATTATTTATTAAATTTTCTTGATTTTACAGCATAGACTTTTAAAGTGCCCTTAAAGACTAAAAATAGGCACTTCTTTATAACTAGATATAAGAATTTAAAATTGTTAAAGCTTCATTTTTCTCTTTTTTAATGTTATCTTCATCCCAGTTTAATTCTTTAGACATAAGAGTAAGTACTTCATCTAAAATATCTTTTGCAGCATTTTTATCAATTAAAACTAAAGAAGATCTTCTTACTAAATAATCAAGTGGTTTTTTAACAAATTCTTCTTGAATGCAATAAATAACTTCAGCATTTGTATAAAAATAATCTTTATGTAGTTTTTTGATGCTATCAACTGAGTCAATTACATTTTGAGATTTATCACCATATAAAGAAATTAAATGTTTTGCGATATCTTCATCAACACCATTTATAAGCATATCTTCTTTAAAGTTTTGGCTTCCTACTAATTTAAGTTCTTTTGTAATACATTTATTAAATTCTAAGCTAAATTCTTTTGATACATAATCAATTACTTCTTCAGACATTTTTCTATAAGTAGTCCATTTTCCACCAATTATACTAACAAGTCCTGAATCACTCGAAGATATTATATGATCTCTAACTATTGAAGAAGTACTTGCATCTTTATCAGGAGCAACTAAAGGTCTAATTCCACACCAAGAAGATAAAATTTCTTTTTTATCAATTTTTAACGAAAAATAAATTTCTAAGTGTTTTAAAATATAATCAATATCTTTTTCTTTTACTTCTGGTCTTTGAGATATTGTAGTTTTATCATCTGTTGTACCTACTAAACATTTACCCATCCAAGGTAAAATAAATAAAACTCTTCCATCTTCTGTTTTGGGAATCATTAAACCTTCTTTATTAGGTAAGTATTTTTTATCAAGAACAATATGAATACCAGAACTTAAGTCAAGCATTGCTTTTGCTTTATCATTATCTAACAATCTAATTTTATCAGAAAAAGCACCTGTTGCATTTACCACAACATTTGATTCTACTTCAAAGATTTCGTTTGTAATTGTGTTTTTTACTTTAACACCTGATATTTTTTCATTCTCATATAAAAAACCTAATACTTCATGGTAGTTTTTACATTCAGCTTTTAATTCTTTTGCACTTTGTAATATTGAGATGTTTAACCTTGAATCATTAAATGTACCATCATAATATTTTACTCCTCCAACAAGACCCTCTTTTTTAATAATAGGAAAAGTATCTATCATATTTTTTTTACTTAAAACAGAAGTTCTTCCTAAACCTTTATTTCCAGACACTAAATCATATAAAAATAGACCTGCATACATATAAGGAATTTCCCACCATTTATATAAAGGTGTTACTAAAGTAAGTCGTGAACATAAGTGTGGAGCATTTTTCAAAAGTCTATATCTTTCTTGAAGACCTTCTTTAACTAAATTAAATTGTTCTATATCTAAGCGTTTTACTGCTGCTTCTAAATAACGAACTCCACCGTGAACAAGTTTAGTACTTCTTGAAGATGTACCTTCTGAAAAATCATTTTTTTCTAAAAGCAAAGTTTTTAAACCTCTTGATGCTGCATCTAGAACAATACCAGCTCCAGTAGCTCCTCCTCCAATAATAATAATGTCATATTTCTCATTTTTCACGATAGAATCCTTTTTTTCATCATAAGGTTATAATGTTATTGAATTGATTATAATGTTATAATCATAAAAAGAATATTAAAGAATTAAAAAAGATTTGTTTGTGATTAGAATTAAGAGCTAAATTTCTTTAGCTCTTAAATATAGTTTTAAAAAACTATTCAGCAGTTTGTGTTTGTGTTTGTAATTGTAATTTTCTTAGTTTTTCATCGTGAAATTCATTTTCACCAATTAAAGCTAAAATTAAAAAGAAGATAGAGAATCCACAAGCAGAAACTAGTATCATAAATCCACCGTCCCAGCCATAACTATCAACTGTATAACCTAGTACAGCATTTGCAACAACTGCTCCACCTAAGTAACCAAATAAACCAGTTAACCCAGCAGCAGTACCAGCAGCTTTTTTAGGAGCTAGTTCTAGAGCATATAAACCAATTAACATAACAGGTCCATAAATTAAGAAACCAATAGTAATTAAAGCCAACATATCAATTACAGGATAACCAGCAGGATTAAACCAATAAACTAAAACAGCAATTGTTACTAGTGACATAAATAAAATAGCGGCAGGAGCTCGTCTTCCTTTAAATACTTTATCTGAAACCCATCCACATAAAAGTGTTCCAGGAATACCAGCCCACTCATATAAAAAGTATGCCCATGATGATTTATCAACAGTAAAATCTTTTACTTCACTTAAATATACAGGTGCCCAGTCAAGAACTCCATATCTAATTAAATAAACAAAAGCATTTGCAAAAGCAATAAACCATAATAATTTATTATTTAATACATATTTAAAGAAAATTTCTTTTGCATTCATTTCATTTTCATGTGATGCTTCATAATTATCAGGATAATCATCTTTAAATTCTTCAATTGGAGGTAAACCACAAGATTGAGGTGTATCTCTTAAAGTATAAAAAACAAATCCAGCAATTAATAATGCAAAAAATGCAGGAACATAAAAAGATGAACGCCAATCATCATTAAATAAATATAATCCTAATAAGAACATAGGTCCAATTAATCCACCACCAACATTATGAGCAACATTCCAAACAGAAACAGTTTTTCCTCTTTCTTTATGTGACCACCAGTGAACCATTGTTCTACCACAAGCTGGCCAACCCATACCTTGAAACCAACCATTTAAAAATAGTAAAACAAACATAATAGTAATACTCTCAGTAGCCCAAGGGAAAAAACCAAATGTAAACATAATGATAGAAGACATAACTAAACCAAGGGGTAAAAAGTACCTAGGATTTGACCTGTCAGAAACTGAACCCATTAAAAATTTAGATAAACCATAAGCAATTGAAACAGCAGCTAAAACAACTCCTAAATCACCACGAGAATAACCGTATTCTGTAATTAAATAAGGCATAGCTAGTGAGAAGTTCTTTCGAACTAAATAATAACCAGCATAACCTATAAAAATACCAATAAATAATTGCCAACGTAAACGATTATATTCAGGCTCTACTTGATCCTTATCTAAACGTTTGATATGAGCAGCAGGCTTTAAAAAACCAAACATATTTATCCTTTCCTTTTAAAATTATCACCTATGATTATAACATCATAACCAAGTAAATAATTCTCTCCAAGATAAAATTAAAATTAACTTAAATAGTGATATTTATTTTATTTTTAAGTTAATTTAAGTAAATATTCACTATTAACTTAATATTTAATTAAATAATAATCTTATATTACAATATAAGTTGATCTGATAGGTAGTAGTATTTTTATTTTATTATTAAATGAATTTATAAATTAATTAAATAATTTTATATTTATTTTTATAAATGATTTTTATATTATAAAAAATATATAAACGTTCTTTTTATATTTAAAATCTATAAGAAAAGAACAATTTGAATCGGTCGGAATTGACACGTGTACACAAAAATGTTGCGTATTGCGTGATAAAAGATACATATTGCATCAGCCGGGAATCGAACCCGGGTCACATCGATGGCAACGATGTATTCTACCACTAGACCACTGATGCGATAAACACTCAATGAAAAACGTCGATCTGATCCACATTGGAATCTAATGCAGTATTAAATTCAAACATTGAGGCCATC
>JABSOL010000035.1 GCA_013215985.1 Campylobacteraceae bacterium | reverse complement strand
TAATATTCATTCAGTTATAGTTCTGATAATTAAAATCAAAATTAATAACTAAGGAAAAGTATGAAAAAATACTTAAGTATGGCTGTATTATGTATGTCATTATTAACTGCTTGTGGAAATAATGATAAGAATGAAGATAAATCTTCAAAAGAAATTATAAAGACTAAAGAAATTATAAACACTAAAAAAGTAGTTAATATTAAACAAACAGAGGCAAGTCTAGAATTAATACTTCCAATAAATTTTACGACTGTAAAAAAAAGAAATAAGTCGTTTGATCAACTACATTTTTATTTTTCAAAAAAAATAATCTATACATTAAAAATTATGAATGAAAAAAATGAAATTGTAAGTGAGCATGAAACAACAAAATTTGCAAATGAAAATCAATACAATTTAGGATTAAAAGAGAAAATTGATTATGGTGTATATAATTACGTTTTAGAAGTAAGTACAAAAGATGATATTAAAAAAACTTATGAAGGTAGTTTTGAAAAAAAAGTAGAATTTCTTTTTGAAGCAGCTAAGAAAATAACTGATATTTCATTATCAGCCAACGAAGAGCTAATTTATGTTGCAGAACAAGCAGCTTCTTATATGGATGAGCCTAAATTATATTCAATTTCTTTAGTAGATAAAACTAAAAATGATATAGTATTTACAGATTTACCTGCTTCTATTTATGATATTGAAGAATATAAAGGGAAACTTTTTATTGCAGGTTCTAAAGGAATGGGTTCAAACTTATTAATTAGTAAAGATTTAAAAACTAATGAAGAAGATAATGTATTTAAAGATATTCAATGTAGTGGATATGGTTGTTATAGTGTTTTTTCTATAAAAAAATATAAAGATTCATTATACATTGGAACTGATAAGGGTTTATATAAATTAAGTGATGATAATACTATAGTTAAAATTACAGATCATTTATTAGATGCTGATGAAATTATTAAAAGTTTATATGTTGATTCTAAGGGTTATTTATGGATTACATCTATGGATAATGCAGGAGTATCATATTTTGATGGTACAAAATGGACTTCATTAGCAGATAAACTTTCAGCAGGTGGTTATATTGATATAGTTGAAGGTGATAATGGTGATTACTGGTTAGCTGGAAATACAAGTGGACTAACAAAATATAATATAAATGATAAAAGTATAAAAACATATACACCTTATAATAGTGATATCTTAGATCATAATATTATTTCTGTTGCTTATAATGGCAAAGTAATTGTAGGTTCTCATGATTATGGGTTTAGTACATTTGATAAGTCTTCTTGGGTAAAATATGATAAAACTAATACTTTAATTACGGGAATGACTAGTGACATGTGTTATTCAAATTGTGCACCTATTCAAGTTGCAGAAAGAATGATTCAAAGTAAAGACAAAAAGGTTTTTGTCGTAGTTAGTAAATCTTTATTTGAAATTCACTAATTATAATCATTTTTCTTGACTTATCTTTCTTCATATGATAATATAATCATATGAAGAAGATATCATATAAGGATGATTATGAAAAAAACATTTAAGGCTGAAAATATTTCTTGTGGCAAATGTGCTAATTTAATTAAAGTTTCACTAGAAGATGATTTTGGAGAAATTGAAGTTAATCTAAATTCAAATCCAAAAGAAGTAACTCTTGAAATTCCAAACCAGGCTAAAGAAGAACTTTTTAAAGTAGAAATGTCTGATATTGGTTTTGCAATTATAGAAGCATAATATGAACGAATCAAAGATCTTGATTCGTTCTTGCTGTGAAGATATCTCACATTTAGAACAAATCAATAAAAAATTACCATCAGAAGATAAAATACTTTATTTATCTAAAATATTAAAAGCTATATCTGATCCTACAAGACTAAAAATACTAATGGCACTTTTAGAATATGAAATATGCGTAGGTGAGATGGTTAATATATTAAAACTTCCTCAAACTAATGTATCTCATCAATTAAAGATTTTAAGAGAAAAAGGACTTGTTTCTTTTAAAAAAGATAAAAAGATGTCTTTTTATTATATTTGTAATGATGAAATTAAAGATTTATTAATAGACATTTTAAAAATAAATAAGGTTTAATTATGTCAAAAGAAAACATAAAATTAAATATATCTGGTATGACCTGTGTTAACTGTTCAAATGGAATTGAAAAAATATCTAATAAAATGAAAGGCCTTAGTTTCTCAAAGGTTTCATTTACTTCAAATTCAGGTGAGTTTATAATTGATACAGAGCACTTAAGCAAACATAAACTAATAAATAAAATAAAAGCTTTAGGTTATGAAGTTGTAGAAGATTTAGAAGAACTTGAAAAGAATAAAATAAAAGCGTATATTAAATTAAAAAATACATTTTTTATATCTTTAGGTTTTACATCTTTAATGTTTTATTTTATGTTTTTCCCAAAAGAGAATAATACTTATATCTTATTTTTCCTAGCATCAATAGTTCAGTTCTATTGTGGGTTGAGATTTTATACTCTATCATATAAGGCATTATCTCATAATAACTATGATATGAATGTATTAGTAGCACTTGGAACTTCTGCTGCTTATTTTTATTCTGCTTTTGTAGTAATATCTCCTTCTTTATTCCCCGAAAATTTAAGATTTGTATATTTTGATGGTGCTGCTGTTATTATTACTTTTATTTTATTAGGAAGATTATTAGAAGAGAGATCACGTGCAAAAGCTAGTGATTTTTTAAAGAGTTTAATGAACTTAGCTCCTTTAAAAGCTAATATTATAAAAGATAATGATGATATAAAGCAAATACTTGCAAAAGATTTAGAAATAGGCGACATGGTCTTAATCAAACAAGGTGAGCAAGTATCAGCTGATTGTTTAATAACTAATGGGTATGCTGATATTAATGCATCTATGATTACTGGTGAGTCTATGCCTGTTTATAAAACACGAGGTGATGAGATAATTGCTGGAACTATTAATACTAATGGTGTAATAGAAGCAAAAGTTCTAAAAAAATCAACTGATACAAAAATCTCAAAAATAATTGACTTATTATCACTTGCCCAAAGTAAACAAATGCCAATAGCTAGATTTGCTGATAAAGTTGCAAATATATTTGTCCCTTTAGTAATAGGAATATCTATATTAACTTTTTTAGTTTGGTACTTTATAGTTGGTAATACTTTAATGGCTATATTAGCTTCTATCTCAGTTTTGATTATATCTTGTCCTTGTGCGCTGGGACTTGCAACTCCAATAGCAATAGTAAGTTCAGTTGCAGCTGGAGCAAAAGAAGGAATATTAATTAAAAATCCTGAAGTTCTAGAAATTATAAAAGATATTAGATATGTAGTATTTGATAAAACAGGTACTTTAACTAAGGGTGAGATTAAAGTTAAAGATATGGATATAGATGAAAAATATTTAAATCTTATTTATGCATTAGAGAAAGTAAATGAACATGCTATTTCAAAAGCAATCATTAACTATATAGATGATAAGAATATTAAAGAAGAGAGTATAGAATTAGAAGAGTTTAAAAATATTCCTGGACGAGGACTTTTTGCTAAGTATAATAATGAATTAGTATTAGTTGGAAATCTAGCCTTATTAGAAGAGAATAATATAAGTATTGACCAGATGAAAAAAGAGTTTTATCTTAATACTCTTAAGAAAGGAAATGTATCTGTATTAGTATCTTATAAGAATGAATGTTTAGGATCTATTTGTTTAGAAGATGAGATTAAAGAGGGTGCAGTTGAGCTAATCAAAGCTTTAAATGCTAAAAATATTCAAACTATATTATTAACAGGTGATAATAAATTAACTGCTAAAAATATAGCAAATACATTAGGTATTAAAACCATTTATTCGGAAGTATTGCCAAATGAAAAATATGATTTAATTAAAAGTTTACAAAAGAATTCAAAGATTATGTTTGTAGGTGATGGAGTTAATGATTCACCTTCTATTAAACAAGCTGATATAGGAATAACATTAAATTCAGGATCTGACATTACAAAAGATGCAGGTGATATTATATTAATGAATAATGATATATCGTCTGTGTTAAAAAGTATAAACTTATCTTTTAAAACAATGAAGATAATTAAACAAAATCTATTTTGGGCATTTTTTTATAATGCATTAGGAATACCATTAGCAGCTGGAATATTTTACTCAAGTTTTGGGATTATGTTAAGTCCTATGTATGCAGGAATAGCAATGAGTTTTTCTTCTGTTATTGTTGTATTGAATTCTTTGCGATTGAAGATGTATAGTTTGTAAAATAAATTATATAAAATGATAAAGAATAAGATGAATTTTGCATACTTCTTATTCTTTTATAAATATTATCCTAAGTTCCTAAATATATCACTCAACTGAGTATCATTAGTTTCATTAGTATAATGTTTAAAACAAACAGAAGTATATTTGTCTTCAGCTCCACAATCAATAATATCACCATTATAAATAGGATTAGAGTCTGAATCAGTTTTTAAAATCATTGTAGCTTTTTCTCCACAATGACAATAAGAAGAATTTTCAACTATTTCATCAGCAATAGCTAGTAAAAAAGCAGATGATTCAAATAGTTCCATTTTAAATGTATTCTTTAATCCAAAACATTCAACTGTTGCACCTTTTAATGATATTTTTCTTAAATCAAATATTTGCTCTTTAGATAAGAACTGACATTCATCAACTAAAATGTATTTATCTTTATAATCACTAAAAGGAAGTATATCACTTACGTTTTGTTTTTCATTTAATACTAAACAATCAGACTTAAATCCATTTCTAGATTCTATTGTTTCATTTCTTGTATCAATTGAAGGTTTAATTAAAGTAACATTTTTACCAATAGCCATAAGGTTATATGCTTCTGTTAATAGTTTTGCAGTTTTCCCTGCATTCATTGTTGCATATTGAAAGATTAATTTTCCGTTCATTTATTTTTTCCTATTTATTTTATGATTCAAGTATAAAGATAATAATTGAAATGTTTTTGGAATAATAACATAAGCACTTTAAATTTACTTTTATTTTTATCATTGTTAATATTGAATTAACATAGAGTTCATAAATGATTAAAACTGTAATGTCATAATTTTCCTATATAGAAACAAAGGACATATTATGAAAAACAAAATTATAGGCTCACTATTGTTAGCCTCAGTATTAAGTATAGGTGCATTTGCTCAAAACCATTATGATAAAAATGATTCAAAGTTTTCATCTATTTGTAAAAGTGATAAAAAAAATAATCATTATCAAATGAAAAGAAATCATCATAAAGGTGGAATAATATTTTTACTTAAAAAACTTAATTTAGATGATTCTCAAAAGACTAAGATTAAAAGTATAATGAGAGATTCAAATACAAATGTAAAAACTATAGCTTCTTCATTTACTTCATCATCTTTTGATAAAAACAAATATATAGATATTATTAAAGATAAAAAAGAAAATATGTTAAAGTTACGTGCAGATAAAATCGAAAAAGTATATAATATTCTAAATTCAAAACAAAAAACTCAGTTAAAAGTTTTGATAGATTTGAAAGCTGAAAAAAAAGGAAAACATTTTGATAAACGTTTTAATGGTAGAGGATGATAGTGAATTAGCAGAAGTATTATCACAGTATTTAAAGAAGTTTAATATACACGTTACAAATTATGAAGATCCTTTTTTAGCTTTAAGCGCTTTAAAACTATCTTCATATGATTTAGTTATCTTAGATTTAACGCTGCCTGGAATGGATGGTTTAGATGTATGTAAAAACATTCTAGAGCATCACGATATACCTATTATAATATCAAGTGCAAGAAGTGATATTACTGATAAAGTCATTGCTTTGCAATTAGGGGCTGATGACTACTTACCCAAACCTTATGATCCAAGAGAACTTGAAATTAGAATTAGAACAATATTGAGAAGATATAATAAAAGTTTAGAAGAAAAAGAAATTACAAAAACTTTTGTTTTAAATGAAAAAAAAAGAGAAATCAGAAAGAATGCTGAGGTTATTAAATTAACAGCAGCTGAGTACGAAGTTTTATCTTTATTTTTAAAAAGAGTTGATTTTATTATCTCAAGAGAAGATATTTTTGAAAATTCTAATTTATTAAATAGCGATTATGATAATGTTGGTTCATTATCTGTTATAATAAATAGAATAAGGCATAAGATTGAAGATAATAGTAAAAGTCCTAAATATCTTCATACAATTCGAGGAATGGGGTATAAATTCACACAATGAAAAGACAATCAATATTTTTCACAATAACAATAACATTTGTAATTTCTTTACTTTTAGTAATAAGTTCGTTTGTGGTTCTATTAATTAATGATTATAAGAATGAATCTTTAAACTTAAAAAAGAAATATTTTCCTATAGTTAAAATGATTATTAAATCAAGTAATCATCATAATAGAAATAGAGCTAATAAAGATATTCTCTCTCAGAATTTAGAAGATGTAATTTCATCAATGAATTTAGAGATTATTTCAGATGAAGGTTTGCAAAATGCAATTTCATATAATCCCTCATCAAAAGTTCTAATTCAAAGAAAATTCAAAAAATCTATTGCAAGAGTAATATCTTTAAATGATGTAGTTTATATTTATGTAAAACATAGAGGTGATACATTTTTATTAAAAGATAATGCAGCTTCCATAGATAATACAAGAATGTATATTATTCTAGTATTTTTAGTAATCTTCCTTACGTTAATTATTTCATTTTTAACAACTATTAAAAAACTATATCCAATAGTTATTTTAAAAGATAAAGTAAAAATGTTAGGAGCTGAACATTTTGATTTTGAATGTTGTAATACAGACAAACAAGATGAAGTATCTCTTTTAGCTAAAGAGTTTAAAAACTCAGCAGATAAATTAAAACAAATTAAAGAAGCTAGAAATATTTTCATTAGAAATATTATGCACGAACTTAAAACTCCAATTACTAAAGGTAAGTTTTTAGGTGAATTAGAACATACAGAAGAAAATGATGAAAAAATGAAATCTGTATTTTCTAGGCTTGAACTTTTAATTAATGAATTTTCAGCAATTGAAGAACTAATTTCTTCAACTGTTAATATTGAAAAGAATGAATATTTTTTAAATGATATTATTGATAATGCATCTGATATGCTTTTATTAGAAGATAATAATATTATCAACTCATCTTATAATTTTAAACTTTTAATAAACTACAAATTATTTTGTGTGGCAGTTAAGAATTTAATTGATAATGCAGTTAAGTATTCTCCTAATTCACAAGTTGAAATTAAATCTAATTCAAATAATGAAATTATGTTTATAAATGAAGGTCCTAAGTTACTTCATCCACTTGAGAGTTATTTTGAACCATTTTTTGCAAATGAAGATAAAAGTAAAGATGGATTTGGTTTAGGATTATATATTACTAATTCAATTCTAAAAGCTAATTCATCTGTTTTAGAATACAAATATGAAAACAATAAAAATATATTTACAATAGTTTACACAGATACAAAGGATACATAATTTACGATATAGTTATAATAGGAGCGGGAGCTAGTGGGCTTATGTTAGGCTCATTATTAAACAAGAATTTAAAAACTTGTTTAATAGATTCAAATAAAAAAATAGGTGCAAAAATAAAAGTTTCTGGTGGAGCTAAGTGTAATATTACAAATGAAAAAGTAACATCTGATAATTATCTAGGTGAAAGTATATTTGTTCAAAACATATTAAATCAATTTTCTTCATCTGATATGCTAACGTTTTGTAAAAAGAATGGCCTTCAAACAGTTTTTAATGAAAAACTTGTAAAAGGAACTTATTTTTGTAAAAGCTCAAATGATGTAAATTCTATGTTTGCACATTTAAACTCACATAATAGAACTTTTTTAAATACAGAAGTTCTAGATATAGAATATAAAAATCATTATATTATTAAAACATCTAATCAAATAATTGAAGCTAAAAAAATTGTAATTGCTTCTGGAGCTATAAGTTTTAGAACTCTTGGTGCAAGCTCAATTGCTTTTGATATGGCTGAAAAATTCTCGCACAAAGTTTCACGATTAGATCCTGCCCTTGTTGGATTTACTGTTCAAAAAGACCAGTTTTGGTTTAAAGAATTATCAGGTGTATCTTTGGAAGTAAGAGCGAAAGTAGAACATAAAGAATTTTTAGGTGGAATGTTATTTGCACATAAAGGTCTAACTGGTCCTATTATTTTAAATTCTTCTTTATATTGGAAAAAAGGTTTGATGCATTTAGACTTTTTACCACATAATGATTTAAAACCATTTTTTAAATCTAATAAAAAGATATCTTCAGCACTTCCTTTAGTGAAAAGATTTATTGTAGCATTTTTAGAATCTGTTAATTTAGAAGATAAAGCTATTTCTTCTTTAAATGAAGAAGAAAAAGAAAAACTATATTTGCTTAAACATTATGCTTTTGCACCTGCTGGTAATTTTGGATATACAAAAGCAGAAGTTACAAAAGGTGGAATTTTAACCGAACAAATTAATGATGAAACAATGATGAGTAAAATACAAAAAGATATGTATTTTATTGGAGAGTGTTTAGATGTTACTGGAGAACTAGGTGGATTTAACTTTCAGTTTGCATGGTCTAGTGCATTTGTTTGTGCGAAAAATTTAAATAAAACTAGAAATTAGATATAATTTCAGAAATACATATATAGGATAAAGATTGAGAATTGCATTTATAGGTGATATTGTTGGTAAACCTGGTAGAAAAATAATTGAACAAAATTTACAAAGATTAAGAGACGAACATAAAATTGATTTTGTTATAGCAAATGGTGAGAATGCTTCTCACGGCTTTGGTTTAACTGTTAAAAATGCAAATGAATTATTTAAAGTTGGTATTGATGTAATCACTGGTGGTAATCATTCTTTTGATAAAAAACAAGATATGTTTGCACTTTTAGAAGGTTCTAATGTTTTAAGACCTGATAATTATCCTCCTGGATTAGTAGGAGAGGGAATTAAAACTTTTGAAGTTAATGGTGAAAAACTAACTATTATAAATCTTATGGGTACTTACTGTATGCCTTTTTGTGAAAATCCTTTTAACTGGGCCACACGTTTAGTTGAAGACTTAGAAGAAAAAGGTATTAAAAACATTTTTATTGACTTTCACGCAGAAGCTACAAGTGAAAAAAGAGTTATGATGAAAATGTTTGAAGGAAGAGTATCTGGAATTTGTGGAACTCATACTCATGTCGGAACTGATGATCTTCAAATCGCTAATGGAACTACATATTTAAGTGATATAGGTCTTACTGGATGTAGAGATAATGTTATTGGAATGGATAAAAAAGTTCCTATAATGAAAGCTACAACTGGATTAGGTGGACATTTTGATATTCCTAAAACTTGTAAATCTATACTTCAAATTCTAGTTATGGATTATGAAGACGGAAAATCTGTAGATGCATTTAAAATTAAATTTTTGTCTCATAAGAATGAAATAATTATTACGAAAGCTATGATTGAATAGTATTTCAAATTCATATGATTTATTTATCTTTTTAAAAGATTTAAATCTTATAAAAATGCAGCCACTTAATTGGTGGCCTGCAAATTCTGAGCTTGAAATATTACTGGGCTCAATACTAACTCAAAATACTAAATGGGAAAATGCCCAAAAATCTTTAAAAAACTTAGAAAAGTCAAATCTTTTATCTTTAGAAGAACTCTCATGTGTAGATCTAGAAATACTAACTATTTTAATCACTCCAAGTGGATTTAAAAATCAAAAAGCAAAACGAATAAAACTCTTAGCTAAAAATATAATTGAAGAGTTTGGAGACTTTGAAAACTTCTGCTTGAATGTATCAAGGAATTGGATATTAGAGCAAAAAGGAATAGGACCAGAAACTGCTGATGCAATTATGTGCTACTGTATTCATAGTGATGAAATGGTAGTAGATTCATATACAAATAGACTTCTTAAAAAGTTTGGATATGAATTTGAATCTTATGATGATTTAAAATCATGGTTAGAATATGGAATTAATGAAAATTTTGATAAAATAAAAAAAATTTACAAAAATGAAATTAGCTTAAATACAATTTATTGTAGGTTTCATGGAAAAATTGTTGAGTATATGAAAAACAATAAGTAAATATGAATATTCAATTAAAAGGTTAGAATTTTGATAATTATTCCTCAAACAAAAGGTGGAGTTGGTAAATCAACAGTTGCTATGCAAATCATTGCACCTTATTTATATAAAAAACATGGTAAAAAAATTACTTATATTGAAATTGATGATGAAAATAATGATTCAAATTCATTTACAAGAACTGGCATTGTTAATAAAAGAATGTTAGGTACAAATAGAATTTCTGAACTTGATGAATTAATTCTAATGGATGATAATCATGAAGTTATTGTTGATGTTGGTGGAAATAAAACATCATCTCTAGTTTTAGATGAAATTAAAAAAGTCGGATCTTTTGGGAATATTAAATGGATTATTCCTTTAGGTGATGGTGAACTTGATGGTAAGAATGCAATTGCAACTATGAAAAAAATTAGAAAAATTGAAGATAATTCTGAGAAAAATATAATTTTTGCATTAAATAGAGCAATTTCAATGGAAAATGATTATGTTACAGAACAATTTATAAACTTTTTTGGACATAAGTATTTAGAATCAAATTCTGTTATTTGTGATTTTGTTAAAAATCCAAATTATTTTACAGTTAAAAATGATAAAGTAATTACTATGAGTAGATACTTAGGTTCTACTGTTTGGGAAATGGCTTATAATAATACAGATTTTGCAAAAAAAGCAGTTGAAGCAAAAGAATTAGGTGATATTGAAATGGCTAGAAAATATCTATTTTTTAGACGAATTCAAACAGAATCAAAAGATTATGTTTTAAATGTTTTAAACCCA
This sequence comes from Campylobacteraceae bacterium, assembly GCA_013215985.1. Classification (GTDB taxonomy): domain Bacteria; phylum Campylobacterota; class Campylobacteria; order Campylobacterales; family Arcobacteraceae; genus NORP36. The sequence continues at coordinate 8,902 of JABSOL010000035.1, read as the reverse complement.
ATCTTTTGTGATTTAGATAGATGGATTGATATAAAAAAATGAGTGAAATGAGTTTTAAACAAGCAAAGGAAATAGTTGAAAGACTAGAATTTACTGAGCTTACTTTGAGTAAAACTTTAGCAAATATTCATAAGTCATCTAAAACTTTAGATAGATCTTTAGAAAAACAAAATCAAATAATGGATAATTTTCCACAAGCTGATAAAAGAATTAACAACTTAAAACTTTTAGTAGTTTTAAATATTGGATTTATTTTAGGTTTATTAGTATCGAAATTATTCTTCTAAAAAAATAGAAATAGGAAAGAAAATGGGTAAACAAGAAAAAATTGTATCAATGTTCGATGAGATTGCAGGAACTTACGATATTACAAATAGAGTTATAAGTATGGGTATTGATAAGTCTTGGAGAAACAAAGCTTGTAATTTAGCTTATGGTTTTTATGAGAAAAAAACTATTCCTAAAATTGTAGATGTTGCTTGTGGAACAGGGGATATGATTACTTATTGGCAAAAAAATGCAAAAGAAAATGGAATTAACTTAGAAAATATTATTGGAATTGATCCTAGTGTTGGAATGATGGATGTAGCTCGTAAAAAATTACCTGAAGTTGAATTTATTGAATCTGGTGCTGCTTCTATGCCATTAGAAGATGAATCTGTTGATATTATTTCTATTTCTTATGGTATTAGAAATGTAGTTCAAAGACAAGAAGCATTTAATGAATTTGCAAGAGTTCTTAAAAAAGATGGTTTAGTTGTTATTTTAGAATTTACAAAAAATGAAAAAAGAAATCCATTAGATTATATAACTGATTTTTACATGAGAAAAATCATGCCAAAACTAGGAGCTTTAATTTCAAAAAACAAAGAAGCTTATACTTATTTACCTAATTCAATTGATGAATTTTTAACTCAAGATAATTTAAGTAAAGAATTAAAAGAAGCTGGATTAGAACCTATTTATGTAAAAGGTTTTTCAATGAATATTTCAACTTTATTCATTGCTCGTAAGATATAAAAAGATATTTTACAAATATATTTAAAAGAATAGTTTTTTAACTATTCTTTTTTTTTAACTTAATAATATATCTTCACTATCTTTCACTCACATAACAAATAATTAAAAAATATATTTAGATCACAAGGAAAAAAATGAATGCTTTAAGCGTCTCAACTTTAAATAACCAAATCAAATCTTTACTTGAAACTACTTTTATGGGAGCTTATGTTGAAGGAGAAATATCAAACTTAACATACCATGCTTCTGGACATATTTATTTTTCAATAAAAGATGAATCATCATCAATCTCTTGTGTAATGTTTAAAGGAAATGCTAGATATTTAAAATTTAATCTTGAAATGGGAATGAAAGTTTTAATATCTGGAAGTATTTCTGTTTATACTCCAAGAGGTTCTTATCAATTAATGTGTACAAAATTAGAACCTTCAGGTCAGGGTGCTTTAGCTTTAGCTTATGAACAATTAAAAAGTAAACTTCAATTAAAAGGATATTTTGATTCAAGTAATAAAAAAACTTTACCTAAGTATCCTAAAAAAGTAGCCCTAGTAACATCGGGAACAGGTGCTGCAATTGAAGATATGAAAAAAATTGCAATTCATAGATGGCCTTTAGTTGAATTTATTTTAATACCTACTTTAGTTCAAGGAGATGGTTCTGCTTGCGATATTGTTCAAGGAATTAAAATAGCTGATAAATTAGCTTGTGATGTAATAGTTGTAGGCCGCGGTGGAGGAAGTAAAGAAGACTTATGGTCATTTAACGAAGAAATAGTCTGTGATGCAATTTATGAAGCAAATACTCCTATAGTTTCAGCAGTAGGACATGAAATCGATCATTTATTATCTGATTTTGTTGCAGATGTAAGAGCTGCTACTCCTTCAAATGCAATTGAAATTATATTACCAGATATTAATGAACATAGAATGTATTTAGATTCACTAAGAAATGATCTCTCTTCAACTTTTAGATATTCTTTAGAGAAAAAAGAAAATGAAATTATTAATTATAAAAAATTATATGAGCAAAATTCTATTTCTACTAAGTTTACTTTTGTAGAAAGTGAAATAAATATTTTAAAAAATAATTTTAATAAGTTTTTTGAACAAATTATTTATAATAAAGAATTAGTAAAAGAAAACTTAGCTAAAAGTTTTGAAATATCGCATCCAGATAATAAAATTAAAAAAGGTTTTGCTCAAGTTATTAAAGATAAGAAAATAATTGAATTAGATGACCTTAAAACTTCAGATGAGTTTTATTTAGAAAGTGCAAAAAGTCAAGCCTTATGTAAAATTATAAATATGACTAAGATTTAAGACAATAATGGATAAAATAATTAAAAGAAAATTATCTTAACTAAATAGGAATCAATATGGCAAACGAAGAAATTGTAAACTGGGAAAATACTAGCGAGTATATGACATTTGTGTTAGGGACAATGAAATACGCAATTGAGTTACCAAAAATCAGAGAAATTCTTACTTATCCAGAAATTGTTACTATTTTACCAAATACAACTGACTGGGTAAAAGGTTTAATTAATTTAAGAGGTGAAGTTGTACCAATTTTAGATTTAAGAATTAAATTTGGAACAGGTGAAGTTGAATATAATGAAAATACAGCTGTGATTGCAGTTATTACTGAAGATAAAAGAATGATTGGAATTGTTGTTGATAAAGTTGATGATGTTCAAAGAATTGATACAAGCGTATTAGCTGCTGTTTCTGAAATGGGTTCTGCGATTCCTTCTAGATATTTAAAAGGTTTTTTAAGACTTAATAATAATGAAATGTTAGTTATTATGGATATTGAAGCTGTAGTGCATAAAGAAGAATTACAAAAATCATAAAACTTAGGTGTAAAAATGGCGATAGATATTCTAAAAAAAATCAACATCTTATATGTTGAAGATGATGATAATGTTAGAAAAGAGTTAACTAATCTTTTATCTAAATTATTTAAAAACGTTTATACTGCAAATAATGGTTTAAATGGTTTAAAAGAATTTAAAAAACATGAAAATGAAATTGATATTATTGTTTCAGACATTAACATGCCTGAATTAAATGGTATTGAAATGGTAAAAGGTATTAGGCTTAAAAACCCTGATATGCCAATTGTATTAACAACTGCATATTCTGATAAAGATTTTTTAACAGATGCAATAAAGATAAAAGTTGATGCTTATATTATTAAACCAATTGATGTAAAAACACTAATTGAATCTTTACAAAAAATCGCACAGCATGTTTATAATAATACTTTATTAAAGCAGCAAAAACTTGAACTTTCAAACTATAAAGAAGCTTTAGATTCGAATAATATTATTATTAAAACTAATATAGATTTTGAAATATCTTTTGTAAATAAATTATTTGAAATAACAACTTCTTTTACTAATGAAGAATTGAAATCTAAAAGTTTTTCATCTTTAAAACATTCTGATATGACATCAGAAGTTTTTGAGCTTATTAATAAAGCAATGAATCTTGATATTTCTTGGAATGGTATAATAAAATATATTACAAAAGATGAAAATACTTTTTTTATAGCTGATACTTATATTATGCCAACGCATGATGAATATGGAAAAACTAATGGTTATTTATGTATTTTAAGTGATATTACAGATGAACAAAGTAAAAAACGTAATATTCAAATGGCTATGATGAAAGATAAAGGTGATATCTTTTCTAAATCAAAATCTGATAATGCCGAAAGTTTTGTAAAAGTTAATGAATTAAGTTCAAAAGTTGAGACTTTTGAAAATGAAATAAGTGAATATAAAAAAAGACATGAAAACTCAGCTAATATTATTTTAGATTTAAAAACTGAAAAAAAAGTATTAGCTAAAGATTTATCTTATTATAAAAAAATAGTTGATGCATCTGAGCATTCAACTTCAATGGCTGCAAAAGCAAATAAAGATAATGCTGACTTAAAAAGTGTATTAAAAGATACTGAAGTTGAATTAAAAGAACTTTATAAAAGCTCAAGTGAAACTTTAGAAAATCAAAAAGATAAATATGAGAAAAAATTAAAAAGATTAACTACAGAAGTTAAAATATTTAGAGAAAATATTGGTAATGTTGATCTTAATAATGAGAAAATTATTTATTGGAAAGAAAAAGCAAAATCTGAAGCTATGAGAGTTGAAGCTATTGAGAAAAAGATTATTGAAACAAAAGATGAATCTTTTCTAAAAAGAATCTTTAACTAGTATTCTATTAAATAAAAGTTAAACTTTTATTTAATAGTGATTTTGATAATTTTTTGATCAATTTCAGGTTTACCTTGTCTGTTAGCTCTTACATTCTCTAGCTTTTTAACAATCTTCATACCCTTAGTAACATAACCAAAAATTGTATGCTTACCATTTAACCAATACGTTGGAACAGTTGTTATAAAAAACTGTGAACCATTAGTATTTCTACCCGCATTAGCCATAGCTAATATTCCAGGTTTATCAAATACTGCATTAGCTGCAAACTCATCTTTAAATTTTTTACCCCAAATTGACTCTCCACCTCTACCAGTTCCTGTTGGATCTCCACCTTGAATCATAAAATTCTTAAGAATACGGTGAAATATTAAACCATCATAATAACCAGCTTTTGAGTGAGTAACAAAGTTCTCAACAGCAAGAGGCGCTAAATCAGCTCTTAATTCGATTTCAATTGTACCTTGCGTTGTTTGCATTACAGCAATTGGATTAGCTGCAAATAACATTATAGATGTACTTATTAGTAATAAAAGTTTTTTCATTATCTGTCCTATTTTTATTTTATTGAGTATATAATTAAATATATAAAAACTAATTTAATTGCATATTTTTATTATCTAAGCTAAAAGAGGATAAAATAGGCAAAATAGTTAGTTATAATATAGCTAAGATTAGAAAATTAATTAGGTAAGGAATTTAGTGTATGACATTTGATATGCTATATAGTAAAATACATAGAGCAACAGTTAGTGATGCTAACTTAAATTATGTTGGATCTATTACAATTGATGAAGACTTAATGAAGGCTTCTAAATTAAGAGTTGGACAAAAAGTCGAAATAGTAAATGTTAATAACGGTGAAAGATTTGCAACATATGTTATTAAAGGAAAAGCTGGATCAAAAGATATGTGTCTTAATGGTGCAGCTGCTAGAAAAGTAGAAATTGGTGATAAAATTATTGTAATTGCTTATGCTTCATATTCGGAAAAAGAATTAGAAACATATAAACCAATAGTAGTAATACTAGATGATGATAATAATATAGAACTAATAACAAATGAATTAATAGGAAGTAATGATGTTTGATGGAATAGACTTAAGTAAAATTAATTTAAACGAAATAATGGGTCAGATGCAAGAAATGGCTGATAAATCTAAAGTAGATAATGCTTCTTCTATTTTTACTTCAAAATCTGGTGGTGGAATGGTTTCTATTTCTATTAATGGTAACTCCGAAGTAATTGATTTACAAATTGATGATTCTTTATTAGAAGATAAAGATTCTTTAAATATTTTATTAATCTCTGCTATGAATGATGTTATTAAACAAGCTAATAATAATCAAAAAGCAATGGCTATGAATATGATGGGGAACTTAGGTTCATTCGGAAAAAAATAAGTGAAAAAAATCTTAAATACATTTGAAGAATATTTAAATAATAATCTTCCTGAATCTAAGACTTTTCACCCATATTTTGAAGAAGCTCTATCTTCTATGTTAAAAGCAGGTGGTAAAAGATTTAGACCAATGCTTCTTTTATGTGTAGTAAATTCTAAAAACTCTTTATTAATTGATAGTTCTTTAAGCACTGCTTATGGATTAGAAATGCTTCATACTTATTCACTAATTCATGATGATTTACCTGTTATGGATAATGCTGATTTAAGAAGAGGATATGAAACTATTCATAAAAAATATGATGATGTAACTGCTGTTTTGGTAGGAGATGCATTAAATACTGAAGCTTTTAATCAAATCTCACATGCACCTTTATCTTCTGATGTTAAAATTGAATTAATTCAGACTTTATCAAGTGATGGTGGAATAAATGGAATGATTATTGGTCAAGCTATTGATTGTTATTTTGAAAATAAAGTTCTAGAGCTTAAACAATTAGAATTTTTACATATTCATAAAACTGCAAAACTTATTGCATCTTCTTTAAAAATGGGAGCAATTATTGCTGCATATCCAAAAGATGTACAAGAAAAACTATATAATTTTGGAATTGATATTGGTTTATTATTTCAAATTCAAGATGATATTATAGATGAAACACAAAGTAGCGAAGAAGCTGGAAAAACAACTCATAATGATGAATCTAAAAATTCATTTGTTAATCTTTTAGGATTAGAAGAGTCAATTAATCAAGCAAACACTCTAGCTCAAAAATGTGAAAATACATTAAATACTTTAGATGACAATCTAAAAAACTCTTTAAAAGACTTATTAAACAAATATTTATACAGACATAAATAAAATTACTAACATATACTAAATATACTTGACAATTAGATGAAAATTATATACAATTTAGCACTCAAAAATTTAGAGTGCTAATAAAAATACTTACATACTTTATAGGAGAAATATTATGAATTTTAGACCATTAGGAAAAAGAGTTTTAGTTTTAAGAGAAGAAGCTGAGAGCAAAACTGCAAGTGGAATTATTTTAGTTGATTCTGCAAAAGAAAAACCTCAAACTGCTGTTGTAAAAGCAATAGGAAAAGAAGTTGAAGATTTAAAAATTGATGATAGAATTATTTTTGAACAATTTAGAGGAACTGAATTCACACTTGATGGTGTTGATTATTTAGTTTTAGATATTGAACATATTATAGGAGTTATGTAATGGCAAAAGAAGTATTATTTTCTGACGAAGCTAGAAATAAATTATTCGCAGGTGTTGAAAAATTAGCAGATGCTGTAAAAGTTACAATGGGTCCAAGAGGAAGAAATGTATTATTACAAAAAGCTTTTGGAGCTCCAACAATTACTAAAGATGGTGTTTCAGTTGCACGTGAAATAGAATTAGCTGATACGCTAGAAAACATGGGTGCACAATTAGTTAAAGAAGTTGCTTCTAAAACTGCTGATGAAGCAGGTGATGGAACTACTACTGCTACTATTTTAGCTTACTCAGTTTTCAAAGAAGGTTTAAGAAATGTAACTGCTGGAGCTAATCCTATTTCTTTAAAAAGAGGAATGGATAAAGCTACTGAAGAAATTTTAAAAAATCTTAAAGCTGCTTCAAAACCAGTTGCAAATAAAAAAGAAATTGAACAAGTTGCAACTATTTCGGCTAACTCAGATACTGCTATTGGATCTATGATTGCCGAAGCTATGGATAAAGTTGGAAAAGATGGTGTTATTACTGTTGAAGAAGCTAAGGGTATTTCTGATGAACTAGATGTTGTTGAAGGTATGCAATTTGATAGAGGATTCTTATCTCCATATTTTGTAACTAATACTGAAAAAATGACAGTTGAAATGGAAAACCCATTTATTCTATTATGTGATAAAAAGATTTCTAACTTAAAAGAAATGTTACCATTATTAGAAGCTGTAAATCAATCAGCTCGTCCTTTATTAATTATTTCAGAAGATGTAGAAGGTGAAGCACTTTCAACTCTTGTTGTAAATAGATTAAGAGGTTCATTAAATATTGCAGCTGTTAAAGCTCCAGGTTTTGGTGATAGAAGAAAAGCTATGTTAGAAGATATTGCTATATTAACTAATGCTACTGTTATATCTGAAGAATTAGGTATGAAACTTGAAACTGCTCCTATGGATACTTTAGGAACTGCTGTAAGAATTGTAATTGATAAAGATAATACTACTATTGTAAATGGTGCTGGAGATGCTGCTAAAGTTAAATCTAGAATCACTCAAATCAGAGCTGAGATTGAAACTACAACTTCTGATTATGATAAAGAAAAATTACAAGAAAGATTAGCAAAACTTTCTGGTGGGGTTGCAGTTATTAAAGTTGGAGCTGCTTCTGAAACTGAAATGAAAGAGAAAAAAGATAGAGTTGATGATGCTTTATCTGCTACAAGGGCTGCTGTTGAAGAAGGAATTGTAATTGGTGGAGGAGCTGCTTTAATTAGAGCTGCCGCAAAAGTTACTTTAGAACTTGATGGTGACGAACAAATTGGAGCTGATATTGTTTTAAGAGCAATTTCTGCACCTTTAAAACAAATTGCTTTAAATGCTGGTTTTGATGCTGGTGTTGTTGCAAATGAAGTAGCAAAACACAAAGATGAAAACTTTGGATTTAATGCTGCAACTGGTGAATATGTTGATATGTTCAAAGCTGGAATTGTAGATCCTGCTAAAGTTGAGAGAGTAGCTATGCAAAATGCTGTTTCTGTTGCATCTTTATTATTAACTACTGAAGCTACTGTTACTGATATCAAAGAAGACAAACCTGCTATGGGTATGCCTGACATGAGCGGTATGGGTGGAATGGGCGGAATGGGAATGTAGTCTTAAAAAGACTCATTCTTTAGACACTAAAATTTGCGAAGGATATCGATTAGATCGAATATTCTTCGTAATTTCTTACATAATTACCTCACAATAATTTCTCATTTTTCTAAGTACACATATATATTTACTCCTTATAATAATAAGAATTAGCAAAAAGATAAAAAACTAAATTATGTATCAAATTATTATTTAAGTCCAAATATTGATAATAATATTTATATAGATGAATATTATACTTTTTTAAAAAGGTGTTTATATTATAACTATACTATAAAATAAATATTTTAATTATATTATTACATTTTTAAGCAAATTTTAATATAAAAAGATGTTATAATGTAAGTAAGAAAACAATGTGGAGGTGCAAATGATTGAGGTTATT
>JABSOL010000034.1 GCA_013215985.1 Campylobacteraceae bacterium | reverse complement strand
ACTGCTGCCTCCCGTAGGAGTCTGGACCGTGTCTCAGTTCCAGTGTGACTGATCATCCTCTCAAACCAGTTAAGCGTCATTGCCTTGGTGAGCCATTACCTCACCAACTAGCTGATACTGTACAGGCCAATCCCAAAGCTATAAATATTTCCCTTGCAGTCTTATGACTTAAAGGCATATAGAGTATTAGCATCCGTTTCCAGATGTTATCCTCTTCTTTGGGGCATGTTACCTATATATTACTCACCCGTGCGCCACTTAGCTGACAGTTACAGCAAGCTGTAACCCGTTCTCGTTCGACTTGCATGTGTTAAGCACGCCGCCAGCGTTCACTCTGAGCCAGGATCAAACTCTCCAAAATTGAAGTTTTGATACTGACATATTTTGTATTTAACAAAATTATCACTCAAAATAGACGAAGAACATAAAATATTCTTCATGCTTATATTGTATTTGTTTTAAAAGAGTTTGTTTCTCTTTATTGAAGTATCATATTCAGTTTGAAAAAATTATATTTTTACAAACTTTAAGTTGTTAAAGATCATCCATTTCTTCGTGTGTGTCACACTTGATTTGGATGGGAATTATAGGGTAAAGTGCTTTGGATGTCAAGGGCTCAAACATAAATGTAGCTTAAATTGTGAAATTCATCTATTTTATATTATTTTCTTGAAAGAATTACATTTTATTAAGTTTATATCCAGCTGCATATACATTTTCAATAGAATTTTTAGGTATTTTTTTTCTTACTCTTTTAATAATGTCTTTCAATTTATTTGAAGATACTTCATAATCTTCAATATCATTCCATAAGTGAAATGATATTTCATCAATCGTAAAAATTCTATTTTCTTTTGAACTTAAGATATCAAATAGTAAAATTTCGTGTTTTGTTAATTTAATTTCTTCATTATTTTTAAATAATTTTAATGTATCTTTGTTCCAAAGATGATTTTCATCTAAATTAATTAAATTTGATACTGCATTCAATTCTTTATATTGATTAGAAGCTTCAAGTAGAGCAGATTTTAATTCGCTCCGAGTAACAGGTTTAGGTAAATATTTAGTCAAGTTAAGTTCTGCAGCAAATAATAACTTATCTTGTTCTAAATGTGCAGTAAGAATTATAATTCTTGTATTTTTATCTTTTATTCTTATTTCTTTAGCTAATTGAAGGCCATTTATAAAGGGCATATTAATATCTAATAGTAAAATATTAGGTTTTTTATTTTTGTATAGTTCTAAAGCTTCTTTTCCATTAGATGCAGTATATACTTCTTTAAAATATTTATTTAAAAATTTTGCATAGTTTTCTCTTGTCTGATCTTCATCTTCTGCATATAATATTGTTAAATTATTCATATTCTTCCATTTTATTTAATTTAATACTAAACATTGCGCCAGCATTTTGGTTTGTAACTAATAATTCACCAAGCATAGATTTTTCAACTATCATTTTTGCCATACATAAACCATGACCAGTTCCTTGTGAATGAGGTTTTGTAGTAAAATATGGATCAAAAATTTTTTTAAAATATTTATTTTCAATTCCACCAGCATTGTCTTCTATATTAATGTATGCTTTATTTTCTTTTGAGAAGATATTAATTGATATTTTTCTCTTTTTAATATTACGCTCTTCTAAAATATCTTTAGCATTATTTAAAATAACTAACAATGCTTGTACAAACTCTTTTTTTACACCTTTTACAAGGGAATCATTAATTATCACAACTTTACTCTCTATTCTTTTTGACTCCAAAAGTTTATATACCAATTCATATGCATCATCAAATGCATTTTTAATTGAAAAAATCTCTTTTTTGTCATTAGGCTGTAAATAGTTGTTAAAAGAAGTGATTGTATCAGACATATAAAAAGTTAATTTTTCAATTTCATTTAAATGTTCTTCTAATAATTCTTGATTTAATACTTTGTCATCATAATCTGTCTCTATTTTTAAAACTACAGAATTAATTTGATTTAAAGGCTGTTTCCACTGATGAGCAATATGAGCTAAAGTTTCTCCAACAGCTGCAAGTTTTGATTGAGCGATTAAAAGCTCATCTTTTTTTCTTAATTCAAGTATTTGTTCTCTAATTTCTTTTTCTAAATGTAATTTATATTTTTTTTCAACTTTTCTTTTTGATAAATAAAAGAATAAAAGTAAAATAAGAAATGAAAAAACAATAAAAAAGTAAAATTTGTTTAAAATTATAAAATCAATCATAAAAAATTATACATAAATAATCTTAATAAAATAAACAAATTATTATATTAACTTTTAATTAACTTTATATTGATAATATTTCTCAATAAAAAAGGAATAAAATGAAAAAATTATTATTATTAATAACATTAAGTATATTTGCTATTGCAAATTCGTTAAACGTGGGTGATTCTATACCTAATATTACTTTAGTTGACCAGTTTGAGAAATCTATCACAATTAAAAAAGATACAAAAAAAATTTTAGTTGCTTATGATAAAGATATTTCATCAGTTTTAAAAGAATTTTTACTTTCAAAAGAAGATAATTTCTTAAATAAAAACCAAACTGTATATATCGGTGACATTAGAGGAATGCCTTCTTTAATTTCTAAATTTTTTGCAATTCCTAAAATGAAAAAATATCCATTCTCTATTTTATTTTTAGATGATGCAAATGAAGCTAAATTTGCTAAAAAAGAAGACAATATTACTGTTTATACTTTAGAGAATGAAAAAATAGTATCTGTTTCTTATGTTTCATCAAAAGAAGAATTAATTAAACTATTTAATTAATATTTTAAAAGATTCTACAATTGTTATAGATTCTAGTTCTTTAACTCTATTTTCAAGAGAGTCAACACTCTCTTGATCTGCTACTACTAATTCATTTTGCAATAAATACTTACCTTCATCATAGTTCTCATTAACATAATGAATAGTTACACCAGCTTTTTTAGCTTTTGATTTAATTACTGCTTCATGTACAAATCTACCATACATACCTTTTCCTCCAAAAGAAGGTAATAAAGAAGGATGGGAATTTAAAATTCTATTTTCAAAGGTTTTTAATAGCTTTTTCTCTATTTTTTTCATAAATCCAGATAAAAATACATAATCACACTTATGTTCAAGTAATAATGAAGTTATTTTGTCATCTAAATTATCATTAGGATATATTTTTGAATTAACTATAAAATTTGGAATATCTCTGTTTTTTGCATTTTCTAATACTTTAGCCTTTGTATTATTTGAAATAACAATAGAAATTTCTGCATCTAAGACATTATTTTTAATTGCATTATACAACGCATCAAATCCACTTCCATTATATGAAGATAATATTCCAATTTTAATCATTAAACATCCTATTTTTTTTTAAATTATATCTATTTTTATAAGAATTATTATTAAAGATCAATATGAAAGAAAAATATATATTAAAATGAGTAGAATTTACATAATTTTATAGACTTTATTTCTCTTATGTTATAATAAGTTAATTAAATTACAAGGTTCCCCAAGAATGCAAACAGAAAGAAACACACAAAAGTTTATCGTTAAGTTTTTTCCAGAAATTATGATAAAAGGACCATCTGCTAAAAGACAAATGGTTGGCCAACTTCATAATAACCTTCTAAAGCTTTTAAAAATGATTGATGAAGATATAAAAGTCAAAAAATTCTATGACAAAATAGAAGTAGTTTGTAATATAAATTTCATTACAGAAGTAAGAATTAGATTACTTGAAACTCCAGGGATTGAACAAATCCTAGAAGCCATACAGTTCGATAAAGTCGATACTCTAGAGCAAATTAAAGTAATTGTTAATGATCATATGTATAAAGAAATTGAGAACAAAACATTTGTAGTTCGTACTAAGAGATCAGGTACTCATGAATTCAAATCAACTCATGTTGAACAAACGGTTGGTGGATATATGTTAGCTATGAATAAATCTTCAAAAGTTGACTTACATAATCCAGAAGTTACTATTAAATTAGAGCTTTTAAATAACCAATTAAACATTATTACTGATAGATATAAAGGTCTGGGTGGTTTTCCTTTAGGAACTCAAGGTGATATTTTATCTCTTATGTCTGGTGGATTTGATTCTACTATTGCTTCATATTTAACTATGAAAAGAGGACTAAAAACTCACTTTATTTTCTTTAATTTAGGTGGAGTTGCACACGAAATAGGTGTTAAACAAGTTGCTTTATATTTATGGAATAAATTTGGTGCTTCTCATAAAGTTTCATTTATTTCTGTACCTTTTGATGATGTTTTAACAGAAATTTTTAAATCAACTCATGAAACATATATGGGTGTTACTTTAAAAAGATTAATGTTACAAGCATCAGAGAAAATTGCCGATGAAATGGGTATTGATGCTTTAGTAACAGGTGAAAGTGTTGCTCAAGTATCATCTCAAACACTTAGAAACTTAGCTTTAATAGATCAAGTTACAAATAAACTAATTTTAAGACCATTAGCAACAATGAATAAACCAGATATTATGGATATGGCTAATGATATTGGAACAAAAAAATTCGCTGAACAAATGCCAGAATATTGTGGAGTTATTTCAAAAAACCCTATAATACACGGTTCTTTCAAGAGAATGGAAAAAGAAGCTGCTAAATTTGATTATACAGTTTTAGATGAAGCAGTTAAAAATGCTACAAGTATTTTTGTACATGATATTGCAAACGATGTTCAAAATATTGCAGAAATTGAAGTAATTACAGACATTTCATCTGGAGAATACACAATTATCGATATTAGACAAAGTAAAGAATGTATAGAAACTTCTTGTGAAACATTAAAAATTCCATTTTATGATCTAAAAAGAGAATTTAAAAACCTTCCTAAAAATAAAGAATACTTACTTTATTGTGAAAAAGGTATTATGAGCCAATTACACGCTCAGTACTTAAAAGATGCACAAAACTATACTAATATTAGAGTATACAGACCTGCTAAAGACTAAATTCCACCTTTTGGTGGAAAGTCTTATATCTTAGGCTTTAACTCTTTGTGAGTGTGTTATTGCAATTGCAATTGCATCTGTAATATCTAAGGGTTTTATTTCTTTTTTAATACCTAAAAGTCTTTTAACCATAAAAGCCACTTGTTCTTTGGTAGCTTTACCGTTTCCTGTAACTGCTTTTTTTATTTGAAGTGGCGTATACTCGGCAAAGTTACCAAATTCTTGTAAAACTTTTAAAGAAATAGCTCCTCTAAATTGAGCTAGTTTTATTACTGTTTTTGGGTTAAAAGCAAAAAACATATCTTCAATTGATACTTCATCAATTGTATGTTTTGAAAAAATCAAATCTAAACCTTCGGCCATATCTACAATTTGCTCTTGAAGTATTCTAGTTTTGATTTTTATCAAACCTGCTTCTACTAATCTGATTTTACCTCCAAGTTTCTCAATTATTGCATAACCACAATTTATTGTTCCGGGATCAATTCCTAATATAATCACTCTTTTCTCACCTCTTATTCACATTTTCACTTATTATACTAAATTTTTATTCACATAAGATAAGTCCCATATATAGGGCTCTGTGAAATTATTATTCACATAAAAAGTGATTTATTCACAAGTTATTAACGCTTTGTTCACATAGTGAATAAGTTTTTATATAAAATTAGATATAATAATTTATATTAATACAAAGAGTTTATACTTAAATGACAACAAAAGATATATTAACAATATTAAAAGAAGAGAATTCTTCTATTGACTATGATAGGTACCTAAAACAGTTAATTTATAAAAAATCTTCATCAAATGAAAAAATTGCAGTTTTTGACGTACCAAATAAATTTATTGCTATGTATATTAAAAGTAAATATACAACAGTAATACAGAATTGCTTTGAAAGCAAAGAAAACTACACGCCTATTATAGAAGTACGTGTTACAGGCGAGCGTAAGACAAAAAAAGACATTATCTCAGAGAATGAAAAACAAAATACTTCAGAAAGTACTATATTAAATCCTTCTTATACTTTTGACTCTTTTATCGTTGGATCTTCAAATCAAATGGCATATAATGCTTCTATGGCAGTAGCTTCAAAACCTGGAATTTTATATAATCCATTATTTATTTATGGTGGAACTGGTTTAGGTAAAACACATTTACTTCAAGCTATAGGTAATACTGCAATTGAAGAAGGTAAAACAATTATTTATGTAACTATTGAACAGTTCATGAATGATTTCACATTCTCAATTAAAAATAAAAACATGGATCATTTTCGGGCTAAGTACCGTAATTGCGATGTTTTACTAATAGATGATATACAATTTTTATCAGGTAAAGAACAAACTCAAGAAGAGTTTTTCCATACTTTTAATGAGCTTCATAATGCTAAAAAACAGATTATTATGACATCAGATAGACTACCTTCACAAATAGCTGGATTAGTAGATAGATTAAAATCAAGATTTGAATGGGGATTAACAGCAGATATCCAAATTCCAGGACTTGAAACAAAAATAGCTATTATAGAGAAAAAATCTGAGCTTAATGGTATTGTTTTAACAAAAGATATTATCAATTATATTGCAACAAACCTAGACTCTTCAATTAGAGAAATAGAAGGTGTACTAATTCGTATAAATGCGTCTGCATCGCTTCTTAACCAAGAAATTAATCTTGAAATGGTTCAAGCATTATTAAAAGATACTATTAAAGAAACAAAAGAAAATATTAAATTACCAAATATTATTGATATTGTAGCACGTGAGCTTAATATCAAACCAAGTGATATTAAATCTAAGAAAAGAACAGCAACAGTTGCTAATGCAAGAAGAATAGTAATTTATCTTGCACGTGACCTAACTCACAACTCTATGCCTGATATTGCTAAGTTCTTAGGAATGAAAGATCATAGCTCAATTTCGCATAATATCAAGAAAGCAAATGAATTAATAGAGAAAGATGAGAACTTTAAGCTAAATATAGCAAATTTAAAGAATAAAATCATGAATAAGGAGTGGTAAAAAGTAAAACGAAATGAAAGTTATTTCGATATGTGTGAAAAGGTGTGAATATAAAAGCAAAGTTAATAACATGCTTTCATTTCGTTACAATCGAGCTTGAGACAATGTTTTCATCTTTTCACATGCACTACTACTACCACTAACTAAAATAAATAATAAGGGAGTAAAAATGAGATTCATAATTACTAAATCAATATTCGAAAATATAATTTCGTCAATGCAACCATTTTTAGAGAAAAAAGATGCTAGTTCAATAACATCACATATATATCTAGAAACAATAAATGCGAAATTAATAATCAAAGCTACAGACTATGAAGTAGGTTTATCAACACAAGTAGAAGAGATAAGTGATATTGTAGATGGAAAAGCTACTGTTAATGGTAATAATTTATTAGGTATTATTAAAAGATTAAGAGATACCGATATCATTATAGATACTGCTGATAATAACTTAGTTATAAAACAAAATAAATCAACATTTAAATTACCTATGTATGATGCTAATGAATATCCAGAATTTCCTAGTAATCAAAACTTAAAAACATTAGATATTTCAACAATTAATTTAATTAACTCAATTAAAAAAATTACTCCTGCAATTGATAATAACAATCCTAAGTTTGAATTAAATGGAGCACTTATAGATATTAAAGATTCTATAATTAATTTTGTAGCAACTGATACTAGAAGATTAGCAATATCACATTTACAAAATATTACAAATGAAAAAAGTCAAATAATCATTCCTAAAAAAGCAATTATTGAAATTCAAAAATTATTTTTAGATAAAGCAAGTATTTTATATGATGATACAAATATAATAATTGCTAATGAAAAGATTACATTTTATTCAAAACTTATAAATGGGAAATTTCCTGATTATGAAAGAATTATTCCAAAAAACTTAAAACATACTTTATCAATTCCAAAAGCTATGTTAATAGATTCTATTAAATTAGTAACATCTTTATTTTCAAATATTAAAATTACTTTTACTCCAAACGCAATCTTATTTGAATCTTTAGATGAAGATAGTGAAGCAAAAACACAAATTGACATAAGTTTAAATATTGAATCAGATTTTTATCTAGCTGTAAATGCTAAATATTTATTGGACTTTTTATCTTTATCAAATAATGAAAATATAACGGTAGGATTTAATGAATCAAATTTACCATTTTATTTAGAAGATGAAAAATTTTATACAATTGTAATGCCAATTGTATTAGAAAAATAAGGAAACTAAAATGAGCGAACAAGAATACGGCGCAAGTAATATTAAAGTACTAAAAGGTTTAGAAGCAGTTAGAAAAAGACCTGGAATGTATATTGGTGATACAAACATCAATGGTTTACATCATTTAGTTTATGAAGTTGTTGATAATTCAATTGATGAAGCTATGGCTGGACATTGTAAAAATATTAAAGTTACAATGACTAAAGATCATTACATTAGAGTTGAAGATGATGGTAGGGGAATTCCTACTGATATTCATCCTACTGAAAATATTTCTGCTGCAACTGTTGTATTAACAGTTTTACATGCTGGTGGAAAATTTGATAAAGATACTTATAAGGTTTCTGGTGGTCTTCATGGTGTTGGTGTATCTGTTGTAAATGCACTTTCAAAAGATCTTAAAATGACTATTTACAGAGATGGAAAAAAACATTATCAAGAGTTTTCTTGTGGTATTCCAAAATCTCCTTTAGTTGTTGTTGGTGATAGTCCTCGTAAAACAGGTACTACAATTGAATTTTTAGCTGATGATAGTATTTTTGAAGTAAGTACTTATAATTTTGATATTTTGTCAAAAAGATTTAGAGAAGTAGCTTATTTAAATTCATTTATCACAATTACTTTAATAAATGAAATTACAAATACAAAAGAAGTTTACCATTTTGAAGGTGGAATTAAACAATTCGTAGAAGATATAAATAAAGATACTGCTATCTGTGATTCAATGGCATTTAACGCTAGAATCGATGATGTAGAAGTAGATATTGCTTTATTATATAATACAACTTATACTGAAAAAACAATTTCATTTGTAAATAATATTAGAACTATTGATGGTGGAACTCACGAAGCTGGTTTTAAAGCTGGACTTACAAGATCAATTGTTAAATATTTAAAAGCAAATGCAAATGCTCGAGATAAAGATGCAAAAATTACTGGTGATGATGTTAGAGAAGGTTTAATTGCTATTATTTCTTTAAAAATTGCAGAACCTCAATTTGAAGGACAAACTAAAGGTAAACTAGGAAACTCTTATGTTAAACCTATTTGTCAACAATTAACTTCTGAACAATTAGATAAATATTTTGAAGAAAATCCCCAACAAGCTAAAGCTATTATGGAAAAAGCTATGATGGCTGCCAGAGGACGTGAAGCTGCTAAAAAAGCAAGAGATTTAACTAGAAAAAAAGATTCTTTATCAATTGGAACACTTCCTGGTAAATTAGCTGAATGTCAAAGTAAAGATCCTGCTATTAGAGAATTATATCTAGTGGAAGGGGATTCTGCTGGTGGTTCTGCTAAACAAGGGCGAGATAGAGTTTATCAAGCAATTTTACCACTTAAGGGTAAGATTCTTAATGTTGAGAAATCAAGATTAGATAAAATTTTAAAATCAGATGAAATTAGAAATATGATTACTGCAATTGGTTGTGGAATCGGTGAAGAATTTAACGAAGAAAAAATCAGATACCACAAAATCATTATTATGACGGATGCGGATGTTGATGGTTTACATATTCAAACACTTTTATTAACATTTTTCTTTAGATTCTTAAGACCAATTATTGACAAAGGTTATTTATACATAGCTCAACCACCTTTATATAAATATAAAAAAGGTAAAAATGAGACTTATTTAAAAGATAATACTGCATTATCTAACTTCTTAATTGAAAATGGTTTAGAATCATTTGAATTTGAAGGTATGGGTTATAATGATTTAGTTGATTTATTTAAAATCGTTGCTAGATATAGACATATGCTTGAATCTTTAGAAAAAAGATATGCATTACTTGAAGTATTAAAACACTTAATTGAGAATTCTGATTTAGTTAAATTAGATATTCCAGAATTATATATTGAAGTTAAATCTTACTTAGATGCCAAGGGTTATAATATTTTATCTAAGAAAATTACTGCGGAGAGAATTCAATTATTTGTTCAAACTAAAGAAGGTTTAGAAGAACTGATTATTGATGATGAATTATTTGCATCACCATTTTTCTCTGAAGCTACATTTATTTATCATAAACTAGTTGAAAGAGATATTTCAATGTTTGGCGGGCGTGATTTAGTTGAAATCTTAGATGAAATCGAAGGACTTGCTAAAAAGGGTGCTTATATTCAAAGATATAAAGGTTTAGGAGAAATGAATCCTGAACAATTATGGGAAACTACTATGACACCAGAAGCTAGAAGACTTCTTAGAGTTAAGGTAGAAGATGCAGTTGTTGCTTCTGATACATTTACTCTGTTTATGGGTGATGAAGTTGAACCTAGAAGAAACTATATCGAAGCACATGCTAAAGATGTAGAACACTTAGACGTTTAATAATCTCTATGTAAATAATTAATAATATTATGTCTTAGGGCATAATATTATTATTCTCTTCAAAAATTCTTTCTTTTTATTTTATAAAACATTACATTTTGTAATATATTTTCAAGTCTTAAATTTATTTTTGTATACTGTTTTGTGTTTCAAAAGGATTAATGAAATGAAAGTATGTGGAATTGATTTAAAAGCCTCTAACGCGATTTTAGCTGTTTTAGAGGAAAATGATGGAGAAAGTGTTTTTATGAGCTTAGAGACTAAGAAAATAGCCTTAGGGGATGATGATAATCAAAAAGAGATGGTTCAATTCTTTGATAATATCTCTGGATTTCTTAAAGTAAATATGATTGATAAAGTAGTTATTAAAAAAAGAGCCAAAAAAGGTAATTTTAGCGGTGGCGCAAATACTTTTAAAATGGAATCTGCAATTCAGTTAAATAATGTTTGCGATGTATCTTTAATTACTTCACAAAAAGTTTCAAAGTTTGAAAAAACAAATGATATTGAAATGCCAAAAGAGCTAAAAAAATATCAAGAAGGTGCCTATTTATCAGCTCTTTGTTCTTTAGAAACTTAAGATATATTCATCTTTAAACATTTAGCAATATTATAAGAACATAGTTCAAGATTCTTTTTAGTATCTTTTTTTAACTTATTAAAGCTAGCACTTTTGATAGTGATATCAAATACTGCATCGACACCGTGTTCTAATACTATTTCATAATCATTGTCTAAACAACCTGCAATTGCTATAGTTTTAATATTATGTTTTTTAGCAAGTTTTGCGACTCCTATTGGAGTTTTACCATAAATACTTTGTTTATCTATTTTGCCCTCACCTGTAATTACTAATGAAGCTTCTTTTATGTGTTTTTCTAAGTTTACTTCATTGGCTACTATGTCAAAACCACTTTTAAGTTCTGCGTTTAAAAAAGTAATAAGTGCAAAACCTAAACCACCAGCAGCCCCTGAACCTTCTATTTCTTTTGTATTAGATATTTTTGAGATATTCTTTTTTTCACAAAAAATAGAAAAATTATAAAGATATTTATCTAAAGTTTTAATCATCTTTTTATTTGCACCTTTTTGTTTTGCAAAAGTAAAAGATGCCCCTCTAGGTCCACATAAAGTGTTTTTTACATCACAAGCTACTTCAATTTTAATATCTTTAAATTTTTTATTTAACTTCTTAGTATTTATATATTTTATCTGGGGAATATGTATTGCACCCCATTTAATTTCTTTTTTATTTTTATCTAAAAATTTAACACCTAAAGCCTGTAACATGCCAATACCAGCATCATTAGTAGCAGATCCACCTATTCCTAGAATTAGTTTTTTAGCACCTTTTTTTATTGCGTGATTTATTAATTGTCCAAAACCATAAGTACTTGTATTCATTGGGTTTTTTTCTTTTTCTTTTAATAATTCAAGACCTGAAGCACTAGCCATTTCAATAATTGCAGTTTTGTCTTTTTTTATATAACCATAAAATGAATTTATCTCTTTTTGTAAAGGATTTAACACTTTTACATTGATGATTTTTCCATTTTTAGCAGCTACTAAAGCTTTAACAGTTCCTTCTCCTCCATCGGCTAAAGGAATACAAAGGTAAGAAGCTTCAGGGAATACTTTTTTAAAACCTATTTTGATGTGTTTTGCTACTTTTTTTGATGATAATGTTTCTTTGAAAGAATCACTTGCTATTAATATTTTCATAAATTTCCTAATGATTGATTTTTAGTATTTTTTTAGCAGTAAATAATAAAATTATTCCTGCAAATACAATTAATGCTGTTAGATATAAAGCATAATTATATGAAAAAAAATGATTTGTTAAATATACTGAATATAAAGGTGCTATTACCTGTCCTACGCCATATGCTGTTGTAATTGCGCCCATAATTGCAACTGGGTTTTCTTTTGCAAGTTTGCCAGCAAGGTTCATAAATAAAGCTACAAGAGCTACAAATGTTCCTCCAAATAACAAACCAGAAAAAAGATTTAAATAAATATTATCACTAAAAGTTGGAATTAAAATTCCAATAACTTGTAAAAACATTGTGATTATTATTACATTTATAGAGCCAATTTTACTAGCTAAAGTCATCCAAATTATACAAGAAGGAACGCCTGCTAATCCAACAGCTGTCCAAGCATAAGAACCATAGTTTTCAAGGCCTTTTATTGAGTTTATAATATCAGGTAAAAAAGTAGCTTGAACTACCATTCCAACTCCTTCTGTAAAATAAACTAAGATTAATATGATTACAAATGGAGAGAATAAAGACTTGTCGAATTTATTAGTTTTTACATTTGTTTTTTGTCTTTTATCAAATGATAAAATGTATAAAGGATAGATGGAAACAGTAGCTGCAAATATTGATAAAACTAACCAAGAATCTTGCCAAGTTCCATTTGAATATAAAACAAATCTAGATATTAAATCAGTTACTAAAACAGAGAATCCAATACCTGAGAAGTGTATACCCATAGCTTTTGTTTTATTTTCCATATTAAGTTTAGTCATAACTATAGCAGAGCCTACAACAAGGCTCATAGCAGCCGCAAAACCTGCTATTACTCTAGAACTTAACCATAAGAGTTCATTTGAGGTAAGCGCAAGGACAAGTGTTGTTAAAACACATAAAACTATTCCTAATCTAAAGTATTTAACTTTTGCATTAATATCTTTTATAAATATTGCAAAAATCGAACCACCTAAGTAACCACAGTAATTTAAAGAAGCTAAAATTCCAGCTTGTTCTAAACTTAGAAAGTCTTCTAACATTAAAGGTAGAAGTGAAGTAAATACAAACCTTGCTACTCCTACTCCTATGATTAAAGCTATTATTCCAGCTAATAATATACTTGTATTATTGTTTCTGTCTAATAGCTTTAAATACATATTTTATCCTTTAAAATATATTAATACTAAAGGCAATAAAATTGCCGTAAAAATTCCCGATAAACCCATTGCAAGCGCTGAAAAAGCAGCAGCTTTTGTAGAAATTTCAACAGCTCTAGCTGTTCCAATTCCGTGTGATACAAGACCTAGTGCAAAACCTTTTGCGCTATCGTGCTTGATACCTATAATTTTAAATACAAATGAGCCAAATAAAGCGCCTATTATCCCTGTAATTATCACAAAACCTAAAGCTAAAGAAGGAATAGCACCTATTTGCTCTGAAGTAGTAACTGCTATTGGAGCTGTTATTGATTTTGTCATCATTGATAAAATTGTTGTTACTTGTGCATCAAATAAAAATAAAATTGTAATGGCAATAAGTATAGCAAATGTACCTGCTATAAAAAGCGTAATTAGTATTGGAATAAATAGTTCTTTTATATGTTTTAAATTATTATATAAAGGTAGTGCTAAAGCTACTGTTGCAGGGCCTAGAAAAAAATGTATTATTTCAACACCTTTAAAATATTCTTCATATGAAGTATTTGTATATAATAATATTCCTAGAATAATTAAATAAGCTACAATTATAGGCTGTAGAAGAGTATTTTTAGATGATTTTTCATATATTATTATTCCTAGTTTAAAAGAAGCTAAAGTTAGGATTAACCATAATAATGGACTTGTATGTATGTATTCTAATAAGTTTTCATAATTCATTTTTATTCTCTTTTTTATTAATTAAATAATCCATTAATTTTGAGCTAAAAGCAAGGGCTAAAATAGTTCCTATAAATAAAGAAGATGATATTGCCCAGAATTCCTTCGTTAGTACTTCTATTTGCGTAATAATACCCATAGCAGCTGGAATAAAGAGAAGAGGAAGATATCTTAGATGTAAAAATACTGCATTATCTAAAGACTCAAATGAGCTCTTTTTTATTATTAAAAATGATAGTAATAATAACATTCCAATAACAGATCCTGGAACGATAAGTGAAAATAAAATTGATATACTCTCACCTAAAAACTGGAAAACTAATAAAGTAATTATTCCTTTTAACATTGACAAACCTTATATAAACTAATAAACATTAGTATGTTTTTATTTGAATTATTGCTTAATCTTGGATAGTTTTGGCTGAATACGGGGTTTTTAAATAGTATTTAGGAGAAGTGTGTACTTGAGTAAATAAGAAGAAGCTATCTTCTTCTTATTTATGATTTTTAAACGTCTGCCTCTAAAGGAGAAGCTTTTAAATTTCGCTCTTTTGCTTTTTGAATCATATAGATTCCAGCAAATACAGCAATACCTATTGCATATGAAATATAATGCGATGGTAAATGTAAGTATGTTTCCATAATTTTAGGCAAGAACATAAAAGGAACTACTATCAAGAAAGTAAATCTTTCAATAATATTTGTTCTAGTTATAAAGTATCCTTGAGTAAAACAAGCAAATGCTGACATTCCTATAAATGCAGTTACAAAGATAATTACCATTTCAAAAGGATTAGTAATCCAAACCCAACCAGCTGCATCCGATGGATTTAAATGATCAACACTTGAAATTAATAATAACTCTGGGTTGAAGAAGAACATAAATGGTAAAATCGCTGTTCTAATATCATATTTGAAACCTTGAATACCAGTTTTAATTGGATCTGCTTTTGCAATTCCAGCTGCGGCATATGCTGCTAATCCAACAGGTGGAGTATCATCAGCTAAAATACCGAAGTAGAATACAAATAAGTGAGCAGCAATTGCGGGTACAAAGTAACCATTATCCATTGAAAGTTCCATAATAACAGGAGCAGTTAATGATGCCATTACAATATAATTAGCAGTAGTAGGTAAACCCATACCAAGAATTAATGATACTAAAGCAGTTAATAAAAGAATTACAAATATATTTCCACCAGATAAAGTCTCAATAACTTCTAAGAATACTTGTCCCAATCCTGTTAGTGTAATAGAACCAACAACAATACCTGCTAGCGCTGTAGCAATTGCAATAGGAATCATATTTTTAGCACCTGCTATCATACCAGCTAAAATATCAACAAATCCTGATAACATAATGTCTCTAGTAATTTTCTGTTTAGCTAAAATTGCTCTAAATGGATGTTGAACAACCATTAATAACATAAGTAACATAATTGCGTTAAATGCAGCAGAAGCAGCAGATTCTCTTAGAACTATTAATGTATACATCAAAAAGAAAATTGGAACTAAATAATGAAGACCTTTTAAGAAAGTTTCCAATTTAGGAGGAATTTCATCTTTGTTCATACCTTTAAGACCAAGTTTTAATGCTTCTAAATGAACAATATAAAATAGTGCAAAATAAGATACAAATGCAGGAATAAATGCGGCATAAATAACATCAGTATATGACATACCTAAGAACTCAGCAATAATAAATGCAGCAGCTCCCATAACAGGTGGCATTAACTGACCATTAGTAGATGCAGCAACTTCAACGGCTCCAGCTTGTTCAGGTGAGAACCCGGTTCTTTTCATTAAAGGAATAGTAAATGTTCCCGTTGTAACTGTATTAGCAATAGAAGAACCTGACATAATACCAGTAAATCCAGATGCAACAACAGATGCTTTAGCAGGACCTCCTCTATATTTTCCAAGTAATGAGAACGCAAGGTTAATAAAGTACTCACCTGCTCCTGCTTTATCAAGTAATGAACCAAATAACACAAACAAGAATACAAATCCTGTTGATACTCCTAGTGGAACACCAAAGATACCTTCAGTAGTTAAGAACATATGACCTGCAAGTTTATTTAATGAAGCACCTTTATGAATAATAAGTTCAGGCATATAAGGACCCAATACATCATAACTCAAAAATATTAAAGCAATAATTGTTAAAGCAATACCTAAAACTCGTCTACCAGCTTCAAGTAAAATAACAATACCTATTAAAGCTACAACAATATCTAACGCAATATAATCACCTGGTCTATTTGATATTTCTTCATAAAATACAGAAATATAAGAGGCAGTTCCTACACCAATTGCAGTAAACATATAACCAAACCATCTAATTTTTTTAAGAAAATAAGTTTTTCTAACCATTGGGTAAATCATAAATGCTAAAGATAAAGCAAATGATAAATGTATTGATCGTGCTATTGTTGAGTTAATAGGCTCAACTACTATGTATAATTGAAATAATGACCAAACTAAAGCGATAGCTGATATCATCCAAAATTCGTAGTGTTCTGATCCAAATACTCTTTGACCTTCAAGTTCTGTAACTAGAGCTTCAGATTCAACTAACTGCTCTTTTTCTAGTTCTTGAAGGGTATGTGGTGTTTCTTCATAAATTTTCATTTAATCCCTTTTTCTGAAAATAGGATACTTCGTAAAACTAAAATAATTAATTTTAAGAAGTATCAGTTTAAACTAAAGAATAAAATATTCTTTAGGTAAAAAATAACAAAGGTTAAACCTTTGTTATTAAAATATTAAAGAAGTCCTGCTTCTTTATAGTATTTTAAAGCACCTGGATGTAAAGGAGCTGATAAACCATCAAGTAATGATTTTTTTGTAATGTTTTTGTATGCAGGGTGTAATCTTTTGAAAGAATCAAAGTTTTCTAAGATTGATTTAACCACTGTATATACAGCTTTATCACTTACGTCATCAGAAGTAACTAATACAGCTTTTACACCAAATGTAGGAGTTCCTTGTGGGTGACCTTTATAGATTCCACCAGGTACATCTGCTTTAGCAAAGTATGGGTATTTTTTAATTAAAGAATCAATACTTGCACCAGTTAATGGAACAATTTTTACATCAACAGAGTTAGATGCATCTTTAATATTTGCAGTTGGATGACCAACCATATAGAAGTAACCATCAATTTTATTATCTCTTAATGCATCTGGCATTTCAGCAGCTTTTAAAGCTCCAGCAAATTTTAAATCAGATTTTTTGATTCCACTTTCAGCAAATAATGTTAAAGCTGTTGCTTCATTACCTGAACCTGGATTACCTAAATTGATTCTTTTACCTTTAATATCAGCAATTGAATTAATATTAGAAGATCTTCTAGTAACTAAAGTTAATAACTCAGGGTAGATAGCCATAACCGACTTAAGTTTTTTAACTTGTTTACCTTTAAATTTACCAGTACCTTTAGACGCTTGGTATACAGTATCAGACTGTGCAATACCAAAATCTAATTCACCATTTTTAATAGTATTAATATTATAAACAGATCCACCAGTTGATTCAACAGAACATCTAATTTTAGTTTGTTTTTTTAGTTTATTAACTAATCTACAAATTGCTCCACCAGTTGGGTAATAAGTTCCTGTAACCCCACCTGTTCCAATTGTAATAAATTCAGCAGAAAATGCTGGCACACTTAGTGCCGCAATTAATGCAGCTGATGCTAATTTTTTCATTTATTCTCCTTTAATTTTTATAGTGATTCAGTATAAACAATAAAAATGAACTGAAAAGGATTTTTTAGCTTTATTTTTTATTAAAAATCTATATTAAGTTGCTATTTATCAGTACTTTCTTTTAACAGCTTTAATTTTAAGAGAAAAAAGTTAAAATACTATAAAGGTAATAAATGAAAATAATTTTAACTTTTTTAATAATTTTTTTTACAAATGTTTATGCGAAGGATAAAAATATTCTAATTTTGAACTCTTATCATAAAGGTTTTGAAGTAAGTGATATAATTATTGAAAATATTCAAAAAGTTTTATACTCAAAAGATAATATAAATATAAATATTTTATATATGGATTCAAAAGAAATAAGATCAAGAGATTATATAAAAGAACTAAGTGATTTATACTCAATTCAGTTAAAAAATAGATCTTACGATTTAATTATAACAATAGATAAGTTTGCATATTTATTTGCTCTAAAAAACTATCATATTTTATTTCATAATGAAGTTATATTATTTGCAGGTTTAGAACAATATTCAAAAGAACTAGTTCAAATATATGGAATGGAAGATAAAATAAATGGTATTTTAGAAAAGTTTTTTATTAAAGATAATATTGATTTAATTAGGAAAACAATGCCAGATTTGAAAAAACTATATATTATTAATGATAGGTCTTTAAATGCTGACGATACAAGTCCTTTTATTACAAAAGCAATAATGAAATTAAAGAATGAAATTAAAGTTGAGTATTTAAGAGATGATACTTTACAAGAGCTAGTAGATTATTTTTCTATTTATAGAAAAGATGAAGCAATATTCTTTCTTAGATTTACAAATGATAGAAATGGTAAGTTTTATAATAATAAAGAAGTGGAATCAGCAATAAGAGCATTCCAATTACCTATTTTTGTAAGTGACTCTTTATTTATAAATAAAGGTGTTGTTGGTGGTAAAATTTTATCTTTTGATAATATAGGTTTAAAAGTTGGTTATAAAGCTCTCCGAATATTAAAAAGAAAACAAATTGGTGCGGATGTTGTTTTAAATACTGAATTTGAATATATTTTTGACCAGAAAAAACTAAGTGAATATGATTTATCTATACCAAGTGAAATCAGAGATTTTAAACTTATTAATTCTGCCATAGGTTTTTTTGATAAATATAGATCTTTAATCAATTCTATATTTTTAATATCGCCTATTTTAATAGTTGTTATTTTTGGTCTTTTAAATGCTTTAAATGAAAAACAAGTGTCATCAAGAAAATTAAAACAAAGAGTTGAGTTTGATAAAGTACTTTTAAACGCAATTGACTCTCCTATTTTTTGGCAAAATAAAGAAGGTATTATTCTAGATGCAAATGCTAAGTTCTGTGAGTTAGTAGGTGTTCCTTATAATATTTTAAAATCTAATACTTTAGACAATTTATCATTTGATTATATAAAAGCAAAAAAGATTAATGCTTATATAAAAACTTATGTGAAAGATGAAAAAAAAGACAAACAAATATATTTGAAAAATATATATGGTAATAAAAAGATTTATTCTCTATCTCAAACATCATATGAGTCTTCATCTTATGTATCAGGGATAGTTACAGTATTTACTGATATCACAAAAGATAAAAGAATAGAAGAAGAAAGAATTAAACATACTCAGTATATGATTCAACAATCAAAACTAGCAGAAATAGGTGAAGTTTTTTCATCAATCGCACATCAATGGAAGTCACCATTAGTAGAAATAACTGCTTTAGCTCAGGATATGTTTTATTCTCACGATACAAATGAAAAAGAAGAAGACTCATATCATATAAATAATATTATGATTCAAGCTAAATATATGACAGATACAATAAATGATTTTCAAGATTTTATTATGCCTTCAAAAGAAAAGACTTATTTTAATGCTTATGATACGATAAAATCAATGTTAAATATAGTTAAACATAATATGAAGTATAATTATATAAATATTAATTTAGATATAAA
>JABSOL010000033.1 GCA_013215985.1 Campylobacteraceae bacterium | reverse complement strand
ATAGGGAGAAGAAGCTGATAATATTAGTTTGGAAATTATAGTTTCCAATACTAAATAAAGAATATTTTTGATATACTACTATATATTAATATGAAAGATAAAATATGAGATATCCATTAGATTGTGAAATTACATTTGAAAAAACCTATTTATTCTGGTTAAGTAGATTTCTTAGAAATAAGATAACAACTTTATCAAATAGACAGATAAAAGATAAAAATAGACTTGCACAAATTATTAAAGAATTAATTATAGGTTTTGATTCAATTGATGAATTAAAAAAAGTTATGAAAGAAGTTAGAAATATTGGAATCTCTAGTATACATGTATATTTTATTCCTTTACAAAAACTATACATCTTTTTAGATACTTTTGGTGCAGCTTCAATGAAAGAAATTGATGAAGAATTACTTAGTGATTTTTTAGCTAGTGAAACAGCAAACTTAGCAGATGCAACAAAAAAGAATTATCGTATTTCTTTAGTTACTTTTTTTGGATATATTGATAAACAAAATGAAGATGAAAATTTAAATACTCATAGATATGGAATTGAGTTAAAAAACTGGGGAGGCCTTGGAGGTAAATCTGGTTTCAAACTACCCTCTTTCATGCAAAAAGAAGAAGTTCAGAGATTTATTAAAGGAATTAATGAATACAATTTTTCTGCTAAAGTTTCTGATCGTAATAGATTAATTATTAAAATAATACTGTATACCGGAATTCGAGTTGGTGAAGCATTAAATATTGAATTAAAAGATTTTATAAAAGATGGTGATTCCTATATTATTCAAGTAAGAGGAAAAGGTAATAAACCCAGAGTTGTAATGATTAAAGAAGAAATTATTAAGACTAATTTAAAACATTGGTTAGATATTAGACATTTAAATGCAAAAAAACTAGTGTGTAATCAAAAAGGGAATATTTTAACACAAGCTTATATTTCTAGAATGGTTGAAAATATTTTATTAAGTGTTGGTATTAGGAAAGAGAAAAATGGAGCTCACATGTTAAGACATACTTTTGCAACTTTATTATATCAGAATTCAAAAGATCTAATTCTTGTTCAAGAATCTTTAGGTCATGCTGATATTAATACTTCCAGAATATATACTCATTTTGATAAAGATAAGTTAATATTAACAACTGATATATTTTGACTTTATTAATTGATTTGTTTAAAAGTAAGAATTATATTTTATATAGTTCTTATAAAATAAAATAAATTATTAGTATCATTTCGTTACAACGTAAATTTACAATATATTTACCATAAACTTTGAGTGATATTATCTTGTTGAATTTTATTTTCTAAATAAATATTTTCACTATAATCTAGATATATACTATAATCACCAAATTTTAGACTATTTTGTATATCTCTTTTGTTTAAATAAGAATCATTATTATTTAAAAATAAATCTGATAAATGATATTCTACAATTGAAGGAGGCATGTTATTTATACTTCCTTCAAGACAGTCGAATGATTCGACTGCAAATGTAGTAAATAAAGAATCTTTATTTAATTGGATTATCATTTCTTATTTAAAACCATTTAATAGAGATGCCATTCTATTTAAGTCTAATTTACCATCTTCATTTTGATTATTTGAATTGTTTTTATTTGAATAATTATTATTGTTATTTAATGCAACATTAGTATCATTCTTTTTTTCTTCTTCAGATTCATCTGTTGTATCAAAAATATTTTTTGTAATTTCTTCTGTTTCTACACTTGTAATTGTTTCTTCATGATTTTTTTCAGTTTTTACAAGTGTATTACTTACTTCTAAATCATCACTTAATAGGCTATTAATTTTACCTAACATAGAGTGAATATTTGTATTCTGTTTTTCATTATTAACATTTAAATTATCAATATTATTTTCTAATGATGATTTTTTATCACTTAAATCTGTGATTTTAGTTTCTAATTCACTTTTTTCATCATTTAATTGATCAATATCACTTTTTAGTGACATATTCTCAAGTTGTAAATCTTCATATGCTGCAATAAGTGTATTTAATGCTTCACTTAATTTTGTTATTGTTTCTTGGTTGTCCATAAAAATCCTTGTTATATATATAAAGTGTATTATTACTAAATTTAGCTAATAATTCCATCAATTTTAAGAAGAGAATCAATATTTGGCTTATTTTTTGTTAATTCATAAAATAAATCTTCCATATCTTTAGATCCACCTCTTTCTAATACAATATTCTTATATTTTAAAGCTAATTCTTTATTTAAAATATTCTTAGAATCAATAAACATATAAAATGCATCCGCACTTAAAACTTCTGCCCATTTATAAGAATAATACCCAGCTGCATATCCACCAGAAAATATATGTGAAAAACCATTTTGGAATTTATTATATGAAGGAGGAGTTAAAGCAGAAAATCTTTTTCTAATACCATCTAATAAATCTTGTGTTTCATTTTCATTTAATCCTGCATTTTGGTAAAGTTTAAAATCAAATAAAGCAAATTCTACTTGTCTCATAGTTGCTAATGAACTTTGAAAGTTTTTAGCTTTAATAATTCTCTCAATTGCAATATCAGATAGTACTTCTTTTGTTTCATAATGTTTTGCGAAAAGTTTTAACACGTCCTTGTCATATGCAAAATATTCTAAAAATTGTGATGGGAATTCAACTGTATCCCAAGTAACTCCAGCAATTCCAGATACATAAGCTTCAGGAACTTTTGATAATAAGTGATGAAGAGCATGACCCATTTCATGAAACAGTGTTACAACATCATTATGTCTAAATAAAGATTTACTGCTATCACTAGAAGAAGGAAAATTACAAACAATATAAGCAGTAGGTAAATGTGTTTTATTTTTTGAATCAACATAATGTGTATGCCAATTGTTCATCCAAGCCCCTCCTCTTTTATCTTTTCTAGCTTCTAAATCAATATAAATTCTTGATGATAATACATCTTTTTCATAAATATCATATACTTTAACTTTATCATCCCAAGCTTTTTCATCTACTTTTTTAAATTCAATATCAAATATCTTATTTAAAAAATCAAAAAAACCATTTAAAACAGAATCTTGTTCAAAATAAGGTCTATAATATTCTTCATCAATATCATATTTTTCTTTTTTTAATTTCTCTGAATAATAAGCCATATCAAAAGATGCAAAATCTAGAACTCCATCTTTTTTAGCTAATTCTTTAACTTCATCTAATTCTTGTACAGATTTATCTTTTGCTTTAGATCCTAACTCTTCTAAAAATGAAACAACTTCTTCTTCAGATCTTGCCATTTTTTGTTCTAATGAGTATTGAGAATATGAAGAAAATCCTAAGATTTTTACTTTTTCATCTTTTAATTTTAAAATCTCTTCAATTAATTTTCCATTTTGAGGAGCTCTTGTACAATATGCTTTATACATTTCTTCTCTATATTTTCTTGAAGTTCCATAAGTAATATATGAAATATATGAAGGCATTTGTAAAGTAAATTTATATTTTACTTTTCCATCTTCTTCAAATTTAGATTCATCTAAATCAGATTTTGGAATTTCTTTTACTGCATCTTCGTCTTCAATTATAAGCTCATATTCATTTGTTGCGTTTAAAATATTTTGTGAAAACTCTTGCGATAATTGAGATAACTTAAGATTTAAATCTTTTAATTTATTTTTATCATCATCATTTAAATGTGATCCAGATAATTTAAAGTCTTTGATTTCATTTTCTAATACTTTTTTTTGTATATCATTTAATGATGTTTTTTCATTAAACTGTATATCTTTTAAAGCTCTGTATATATTATCATTTTGACCTAGTTCAGTTTCATATAAAGAGATTAAAGGAAGGCACTCTTCGTAAACCTTTTGGCTTAACTCTGAGTTTTTTACAGAATCAATATGAAATATAGGAGTAATGAATTCGTTTAAATCTTCCCCTACTTCTTGATAAATTTGTACAAAGTTTTTATATGTTTTATTTTCAATTTTTAATAATTCTTCAATTTTAGCTTTTGCATCTTGTAGTCTTATTTCTAATAATTCTTTTGAATTCTCTAAATTATCTAAGTTAAATTCTTGAAACATTTTTTACCTTTTATTTTTATTTGTTTTGATTAATCTTTATTTTTTAAACTCTAGTGTAAAACCTCTATCAAAGTTTTCGTAGTCTTTATAAAAATTAAGTTTATGATGTTTAATATCTTTAATAAATTCTGTTAAAGGTTTTAACTGATCATAACCCATTTCACATAATAAGTATTTAATATCTTTTCCTTTAGTACCTAAGATGATGTCTTTTAATAACTCATCACCAATTACTCCACCAAATAAAGCAGAACCTGGTTCATGCATTACATTTACACCAAGTTTAAAATCATTTTGAATATAAGGAGGATTAGAAATCACCATATCAAAATCATTCTCAGCTACATTTGTAAATAAATCTGATTCTCTAAATTCAATTGCATCTTCTACTTCGTGGTATTGTGCATTCTTTTGTGCAAGTTCTAAAGCTATTTTATTAATATCAACTGCAATAATTTTAATGCCAGGAACTAATCGTGCAAGCATTACTGAAATAATTCCAGAACCTACTCCAATTTCTAAGACTTTTGGGTTTTCGATAGTTTTTAAAATCTCTACCGCTTTTTCAACTAAGAACTCAGTTTCAGGTCTAGGAATTAAAACTCCTTCTTTAACATGAAATTGTTCACCATAAAATGAAGCTTTTAAAGTTAAATATTCCATAGGAAAATCTTTTGCTCTTTTTAAAACTAATTCTTTTAACTCTTTTTCTTTTGTAAATTCTTCATCATTATTTAGATGTAACCAAATCACATTCTTTTGCAAAAGATGAAGAATTAAAATCTCAACTTCTTTTGCAGGTATATGTGTTACATTTTTTAATAATTTAGAATATTCTCTAACTATATTCTTAATTGTCATTTTTTACCTTTTGAAACATTATTATATCTATAATTTTTTAATTTAATATATATAAAGCTATTTCATCGCACAATAAATAATTATTACTGTAAATTTTCTCATTTTTTTGTGAAATTTTATTCTCAGAGACTAAAAACTCTGCTCTTTTTCGCTCTTCTTTTGTAAATAAGCTTAAATCTACTCCAACAATTGATCGTAAACCTAATAAAACTTTCTCCACTTTTATATCATCTTCACTTAATTTTTCTACATCTTTAAATAAAGGTGTTTTTATATATTCTTCAATATCTTTTAAAGGATATAATCTCTCTTTATTTACATATCCAACAGCTCCTGTTCCAACTCCTAAATATTCTTTATGTTCCCAATATCCAAAATTATGAGATGATCTAGATTCATCATTTATTGCAAAATTTGAGATTTCATATTGAACTAAACCTAGTGTTTTTATATGATCGAAAATAGCATAAGAAAGTTCTTCATCATCTATTTTCATATATGATTTTTTATAGAATTTTGTACCTTCTTCTATGATTAAACTGTATGCACTTAAGTGTGTTATTGGTAAGTTTCTAATAACTTCTAAATCTTCTTTAATTGACTCAAAAGTATCACCTTTAACTCCATAAATTAAATCACAGTTAATACCATTAAACCCTATACACTTGGCATTTTGTATAGCTAATATAGCCGATTTAGCCTTGTGCGCTCTACCTAAACTTTTTAGCTTTTTATCATTAAAACTTTGCACTCCAAAAGAGATTCTATTTACTCCATGAGCAAACATTTGCTCCTGCCATTCTTTAGTGGCAGAATTTGGATTTGCTTCTGTTGTAATTTCAATATTTTCTTTTAAATATGGTTTGATAATTTTAAATATATTTTCGTATAAAGAGGCTTCAACACATGAAGGTGTTCCTCCTCCTATAAATACTGTTTCTATTTTTTTATCTGTATCTTTTAAATACAAATCTATGTCATGTTTCATTTGCTCTTCTAAAGCTTTCATATATGCAACTTTTAGTTGAAACTTATCAACATAAGAGTTGAAGGCACAATAGTAACACTTACTATCGCAGAATGGTATATGTATGTATAAAAGCAATGTTTAATCCTATTTTTAATATAATCGTGGGCTAATTATAAGGAAATATAGATTTATGAGAGATAAAAGCAAAAAACTAAATTGTAAAAAAAATTATAGACCTAATGTTGCAGCAATTGTATTGTCTGATTCTTATCCTCTAAAATGCGAAATATTTATTGCATCAAGAAGAGATGTGCCAGACGCTTGGCAATTTCCTCAAGGTGGTATAGATGAAGGCGAAAGCCCTACAGAAGCATTACTTAGAGAATTAGAAGAAGAAATTGGAACAAATGATATAGAAATTATTGCGGAATACCCGGAATGGGTTTCTTATGATTTTCCAGAAGCAGTTGCTAAAAAGATGCATCCATATGATGGCCAAAAACAAAAATATTTTTTAGTTAAATTAAAAGATAATTCAAAAGTTAATATAAATACTAAAGAACCTGAGTTTTCAGACTTTAAATTTGTACCAGCTAAAAATATTTATGATTATATTACATTTTTTAAAAGAACTGTTTATAAACAAGTTCTTATGCACTTTAAACAAGAGGGATATATTTAATATCTATTTATACTATAAATACTAAAACTAAGGGAAAAAGGTTATGTTAAAAGTATTAAAATTTGGGGGAACTAGTGTTGGAACATTAGAGCGAATCCAAAATGTCGCAAATATAATAAAAAAAATAAAAGATGAAGGTCACGATGTTATTGCAGTTGTTTCTGCTATGAGTGGTGAAACTAACAAATTAATAGAATATGCAAGTCATTTTGCAAAAAAACCAAAAGATATTGAACTTGATATGCTTTTAAGTTCAGGAGAGAGAGTTACGTCTGCTTTATTATCTATTGCTTTAAATGAACAAGGATATGAAAGTATTTCATATTCAGGTAGAGAAGCAGGAATTGTAACTAATGATGAACATACAAAAGCTAGAATTGAACATATTAATACAGATAAATTAAAAGTATCTTTAAAAAAGAATAAAATTATAATTGTTGCTGGTTTTCAAGGCGTATCTTCAGAAGGAAGAATTACGACTTTAGGACGAGGAGGAAGTGATTTAACTGCTGTTGCTATTGCAGGTGCTATTAAAGCAGATGTTTGTGAGATTTATACTGATGTTGATGGTATTTATACAACAGACCCTAGAATTGAACCAAAAGCAAGAAAATTAGATAAAATTTCTTATGATGAAATGTTAGAACTAGCTTCTTTAGGAGCAAAAGTTTTACAAACAAGATCAGTTGAAATGGCAAAAAAACTAAATGTAAATTTAGTATCAAGAAGTTCTTTTACTCCAGAAGTAGAAGGTACATTAATTACAAAGGAAGAAAATATTATGGAAAAACCATTAGTAAGTGGAATAGCACTTGACAAGAACCAAATTAGAGTTGGTATGTATAAAGTTAAAGACACTCCTGGCATTGCTGCAAGTATATTTACAGCATTAGCTAATGCAAATATTAATGTAGACATGATTGTACAAACTGTTGCAGTTGATGGTAAAACAGATTTAGACTTTACTATTCCTACAGCTGATTTAGAAATTTGTCAAGAAGTTATGAAAGTATTTGAAAATGATGTAGAAAATATTGACTACAACGAAGATGTATGTAAAGTATCGGTTGTTGGTGTTGGAATGAAATCGCATACAGGTGTTGCAGCAAAAGCATTTTCTGCAATGGCAAAAGAGAATATTAATATAAGAATTATTTCTACTTCAGAAATTAAAATTTCTATGATTATTGATGAAAAATATGCAGAATTATCTGTACGTGCATTACATGATGTCTATAACTTGGATAAATAATAGTGCAAGAATTTATTAACTGGACAGTAGATACTATAAGAGAAGATAAACTTTTAGCTCCTTGGTTAGAAGAGAGAAAGTTTGACTGGACTCCTTTAGTATCTAAGTCAATTACAAATATTTTAGAGAAAGGCTGTTCTGTAATAATAATTACAGACAGCAATAGAGAATGGTTTTTAAACTATTGTTTAATCAATATTAATAATAAATCATTAAATAGACCATTCTTACCTTTTTATGATTTTAAATCTTTTTATTCAAAATTAGAACAAGTTAAAAATGAAGATGATATATCTTTTATAAAAGATATGTTAAATATATCGTTTCCAAATGGATATGTATTTTGGTATATAGGTCGTGGGCAAGATCCTCGTGCTATTATTCCAAAGATTTCTAAGAATTCATTTTTATGGCTTTTAGATGATGAACAACAAGATGCATTTAATCTTAGAAGTTCAGATGAGGCTTTAGATATGAAATTATTACAAATGTTTAGATTATATAATAAAACAATTTCAGCGGCCCTATTTGCAGAAATAAATGTTGAAAACTAGGAAAAATATATGTTAATTAATTCTTCTTGTATTTATATTGTTAATGATATTGATGAATCATTAAATTCTATTACAAAAAACTTGTCAAAACATAATACAAGAGTAATAAGAAATCCTCTAAAAGATGATTTTTTAATTAATGAAGCTTCTTTAGTAATAAAAGAAGCTTATATTGCTTCTAATGAAACAAAATATATTATATTATGTGGTTCTATGTTTGGAATTGAAGCGCAAAATGCTTTATTGAAAATAATAGAAGAACCACCTAAAAATATTGTATTTTTATTTATTACAACTTCTAAATCATCCCTACTTCCTACGGTTTTATCAAGAATTCCTCATAAGTATTTGAAAAAACCAAGAATTAGAGAATCTTTAAATTTAAATCTTAGTCATTTTGATTTAAAAGAAGTTTATACTTTTTTAAAAGAAAAACAAAGAATATCTAAAAATGAAGCAAAAATATTAATTGAAGATATTTTTTTCCAAGTACAGAAAGAAAATATTATTTTAAATAAAAAAGAATTAAATATGTTTACAAA
This sequence comes from Campylobacteraceae bacterium, assembly GCA_013215985.1. GTDB lineage: Bacteria > Campylobacterota > Campylobacteria > Campylobacterales > Arcobacteraceae > NORP36. The sequence continues at coordinate 11,041 of JABSOL010000033.1, read as the reverse complement.
AGCTTTAAATTTAATACATTTAAATTCAAAACCTATTTCTGTTCTTACTTCTTTAATGTTAAGTTTAATACAAAGAAAAAATAGATGACTAAAATAATGGGTGTAATTAATGCAAATCAAGACTCTTTTTTTAAAGACTCTAGGTTTTGTTCATTAAATGTAGAAATTGAAATAAATAAAATGGTTAATGATGGTGCTAATATAATTGATATTGGTGGAGTTTCATCAAGACCAGGTTCAAAAAAAGTTTCAAATGAAGAAGAGTTTTCAAGAGTTAAAGATATTATAAATATAATATCTAAGAATAAACTATATGAAAAAGTAGATTTTTCTCTTGATTCTTATTCTCCTTTATCTTTGAAATATGCTCTTGATGCTGGATTTTCTATTATTAATGATATAACAGGTCTTGAAAATGATGAAGTATGTAAATTAGCAAAACAATATAACTCAACAGTAGTTATTATGCATATGCAAAACTCTCCTGAGAATATGCAAAATCAGCCTGAATATAAAGATGTTGTAAAAGAAGTTAATGATTTTTTTATTCAAAGAATTCAAAAAGCAAAAGACTATAATATAAAAGATATTATTTTAGATGTAGGAATTGGTTTTGGGAAAACTTTAGAACACAATTTATCATTAATTAATAATATAAATACTTTTAAAGCTTTAGAAAATAATATTTTAATAGCTGCTAGTAGGAAATCTATGATAAATCAAATCACTCCCTGCGATATCCAAGATAGACTTGCAGGAACATTAGTTTTACACTTAGAAGCTATAAGAAATGGTGCTAATATTGTTAGATGCCATGATGTAAAAGAACACTTCCAGGCTATAAAAGTCCAAGAAGCTCTTTTAGGTTTATAACTTATAATATTTCATGTAAAGAATTAGCTTTTTTCATCCAATCTTTTAATTCATCATATTCATCATTCTCTAACATTATTTTAACTTTTTTCATGTGATTTTCAAATAATGTTATTGACTCAATTAAATTATCTTTATTTTGTCTAAAAATATCAGTCCACATATCAGGAGAAGATTTAGCAATTCTACTCATGTCTTTAAATCCACCTGCAGCAAGCGCTATAATAGATTTTGGATCTTCGTGGCTCATTACAGTATTTGCAAGTGAAAATGATATTGCATGAGGTAAATGAGACATAAAACAAGCATGTACATCATGTTCTTTTGCATCCATAACAACTATTCTCATCCCTATTGCTTGGAAGATTTTAAAAGCTTTATTAACATGTAAATTAGAATTCTCTTCTAAATTACAAAAAACTATAGTTTTCCCTTCATATAAATCATTTTTGGCAGCTTTTGGCCCAAACTTTTCATTTCCAGTCATCGGATGTGCAGCCACAAAGTTTTTTCTAATTTCTTCTGGAATATTATTTGTAATAATTTCTTTAGTTGAGCCTAAATCAATTATTGTAGTTTTTTCTCCTATATCTTTTAATTCTTGCATGATTGAAATAATAGGATCCACGGGAATAGCTAAAATAATTACATCAGATTTTTCTTTTAAATCTTTTAATGATAGTAGTTCATCAACTAAATTAAGTGCTAAAGCTTCTTTTTTATATTCATCATTTTTTTCATATCCATATACATTTTTAGCAATTGAATATTTTTTAATTGCTTTTGCAATAGAACCACCCATTAAACCTAACCCAATAATCCCTATATTCACTTTAAAACCTTTTTATAAATTTCAATTATTATAGCAAATTAAATCTATCTGTAAACTTTATTTTGCTATATTTATTTCTTTATTTAGAACAAAAGAAGGATTAAAGTGAAAAAAAGTTTTATCTTATTTTCTACAGTTGCTGCGACACTTTTAAGTGCACAGACAATTGACTCAATAACATATAAAAATTTATCTAGAATTTCAGAAAAAATTGCAAACGAAACTATTGATCTTAACATTGGCAGCGAGTTTAATGCCAAAAATATTAATAAATCTTTACAAAAATTTTATAATTTCAACTATTTTGATGATATTCAAGTTTATAATAATAATGGTGCTTTAGAATTTGTATTTACAGAAAAACCATCAATTGCTAATATTGAAGTAAAAGGATATAAAACATCTAAAGATGATTTAGATTCTTTATTCTTTTCTATGGGAATTAAAAAAGGTTCAATGTATACAAAAGATAGAGTTTTACGAGCTAAAAAGTCTTTATTACTCTCTTTAGAGAGAGAAGGTTATATAAATTCAGTTGTTGAAGTTGAAACAATTAATTTAAATAAAGATGCAATATCACTTATTTTTAATGTAAATAAAGGTGATGAAATATTAATTCGAAAAGTTAATTATTTTGGAGCTAAATATTTAAATCAAGATAATTTTGATGAAGTAACAGCAAATAAAGAAAAAGAAATTGTTTCTTGGTGGTTTGGTCAAAACACAGGTGAATTAAAATTAAATCAAATTTCTTATGAAAGCAGAAGAATTAATGATCTATATTATCAACACGGTTTTTTAGATGCTAAAGTTGAAGATCCTTTTATGACTATTGATTTTGCATCAAACGAAGCAATATTAAATTTTAATATTATAGAAAACGATCAATACTTGACAAATGATATAAAAATATATGCAGATTCTTCTATTCTTGATGTAAATTCTTTATATGAAGAATTAGATCTTGAAAAAGATGATGTATTTAATATCAACAAATTAAGAAAAGATATCTCATTTATAAAAACACAATTTGCTAACTTAGGTTATGCATTTGTAGAAGTTAAATATGATTTAAAAAAAGACAGTATAAATCATAAAGTTAATATTGTATTTAATGTAATACCTGGTGAAAAAGTTTACATTAATGATGTAATCATATCTGGTAATACAAGAACATTAGATAGAGTTATCAGAAGAAATGTATTTTTAGCTCCAAAAGATTTATATAATCTTACAGATTTAAAAGACTCAAAAAATAGATTAGGAAGATCTGGTTTTTTTGAAAATATTATAATTAAAGAACAAAGAATATCTTCAAATAAAATCAACCTTTTAATTGAAGTAAAAGAAGCAGCAACTGGTAATTTAATTATTGGTGGAGGTTATGGTTCTTATGATGGTGCTATGTTTAATGCATCTATTAATGACAAAAATATCTTTGGTTCAGGACTTAATCTTGGGTTTTCTGTTGATTTATCAAAAAGAAAAACTAACTTTACAGTATCTTTAAAAAATCCTGCTCTTAATGATAGTAAATATAATGGTGAAATTTCTGCATATAATAAAAAATCAAAATATTCAAATACAAAATATGATCTTGATACAAATATCACAGGTTTTGGTATTGGAGTGGGAAGAAACTATTTTAGAAATGTATATGCAGGTCTTAGATATAAATATGAAGACGTAAGTGAAGAATATTCAAATGCTAAAGTCGAGAAAAAAGATAATAAATATGTTTTATCATCAATAACACCTTATATCTCTTATAATACTACTGATGATTATTATGTTCCTAGAGAAGGAATAATCGCAGGTATTTCATATGAAATAGCTGGTATTGGTGGTGATGCTAAATTCCATAAATTATCTACTTATTTTAAATACTTTTATGGATTTAATGATGTACTTGACTATGATATGATTTTTAAATATAAAACAAATATTAGAATGTTATTTGATAAAGGTAGAATTACAGAAGGTCAGTCATTTTATTTAGGAGGTCCAAGATCTCTTAGAGGATATGAATCTTACTCATTTTCACCAGATTTTTTAGAAGCTGAAGTTTTGAAAAAAACATTTACAAATTCTGTTGAACTAAGTTTTCCTTTAATTCCTAGTGCTAAGATGAGATGGGGAATATTTTATGATTATGGTATGATTGGTGAAAATTCTTTTGATCAATTAAAAAGATCAGGAGCTGGTGCTTTAATTGAGTGGATTTCTCCAGTTGGGCCTTTACAGTTTATCTTCTCAAAAGCACTCGATGCTAAAAAGACAGATAAAACATCAAACTTTGAGTTCTCTTTAGGAACTTCTTTTTAATAATGGAAATATAATGAATAATAGATTAACAAATAAAGAAGCCTTAGATTTAATTTTAAATAAACCTTTAATTGAACTAGGCGAAATGGCATATGCAAAAAAACTAGAAAAACACCCCGAAAATGTAACAACATTTATAGTTGATAGAAATATCAACTATACTAATGTTTGTTGGGTTGACTGTAAGTTCTGTGCATTTTATAGACATGGTAAAGATGAAGATTCTTATGTTTTAAAATTCTCTGAAATTGATGAAAAAATTGAAGAGTTATTAGAAATTGGGGGAACTCAAATCTTAATGCAAGGTGGAGTTCATCCAAAACTTAAAATTGATTATTATGAAGAATTAGTTTCACATATTCATACTAAGTTTCCTCAAATAACTCTTCACTCTTTTTCTGCAATTGAAATTGTATATATTGCAAAAGTTTCAAAACTTACTATATTAGAGACGTTAAAAAGACTACAAGCTAAAGGATTATCTTCAATTCCTGGAGCTGGAGCTGAAATTTTATCAGATAGAGTAAGAGATATAATTGCTCCTAAAAAAATGGATAGTGAAAAATGGTTAGAAGTTCATAGAACTGCTCATTCAATTGGTATGAAAACTACTGCTACAATGATGTTTGGAACTGTTGAAACTAATGAAGAAATTATTGAACACTGGGAAATGATTAGAAAACTACAAGATGAAACAGGTGGGTTTAGAGCATTTATTATGTGGTCATACCAAAGTTCAAATACGCAATTAGAAAAAGACAGACCAGATATTGAACCTCAAAGTTCAAATAGATATTTAAGACTTTTGGCAGTTGCTAGATTATATTTAGATAACTTTGATAACTTACAAAGTTCTTGGGTTACTCAAGGCTCTTACATAGGTCAAATGGCATTAAAGTTTGGTGCAAATGATTTAGGTTCAACTATGATGGAAGAAAACGTTGTAGCAGCTACAGGAGTTACAAATTGTATGAATCAAGATGAAATGATTGAACTAATTAGAGATGTTGGAGAAAAACCAGCAAAAAGAAATACAGCATATGAGACTTTAGAAAGATTTTTCTAAAATGAAAAAGACTTTTTTTGCTTTAATATTTATAAAAGGATTATTAATGAGTTCAAGTATAGAACATATAGAATACAAAAATATAAAAATTCCAATAATATACGAAAGAGATGCCCTACCTACTTTTAATTTACAATTAGTATTTAAAAACTCAGGCGCAATAAAAAATGATATTGCAGGACTTGCAAGTATTTCTGCTAAAATTTTAAATGAAGGAAGTAAAAAAGATGGTTCTGTTAAGTTTTATGAAAAACTTGAAAACAGAGCTATCTCTTTACATACGTCAACAGGTTTTGAAACATTTGTAATTGAATTATCATCTTTAAAATCTGAATCTAAAAAAGCGATGAAATATTTAAATGCTTTAATTCAAGATCCTAATTATTCACAAAAAGTTTTAGATAAAGTTAAAACTTTACAAATTGGATCATTAAAAAGAAAAGAAAATGATTTCGATTATATGGCATCTGTTGAATTGAAAAAACTTATGTTTAAAGATACAGTTTTAGCAAAACCTAAATCAGGAACGCTTAAAAGCATTAATAAAATCGAATTAAAAGATGTTAGAGAATTTATTACTGATGTGTTCTCTTTAAATAATTTAATTATTGTTGTTGGTGGAGATATTACATTAAAAGAAATAGAAAAAGACATAAAAAGTGTTTTAGAGAATTTTTCAAAAAAAGAAGCTAAAAAACTTAAAGTATTTGAAGTAACTAAAAAAACTAAAACATCTATACTTTACAAAGAAACAAAACAAGCTTATATTTATTTTGGATCATCTTATAAAGCATTATCTAATGACTCTGATAATTATAAAGCAAAAGTAGCATCATTTATTTTGGGTGGTTCTGGTTTTGGATCAAGACTAATGGAAGAGATTAGAGTTAAAAGAGGACTTGCATATTCTGCTTATGGTCAAATATCTATTAATCAATCATATTCATCATTTTCAGGTTATTTACAAACTAAAACTGAAAATGCAGATGAAGCTAAAAAACTTGTAATTGAAATTGTAGAAGAATTCACAAAAAATGCAGTTACAAAAGAAGAATTAGATGCAGCTAAGAACTTTTTAACAGGAAGCGAGCCTTTAAGAGTTGAGACTTTATCCCAAAGATTAAATAGAGCATTTCATTTATATTATAAAGGATTAGATCAATCTTATTCAAAAAAAGAATTAGACTTAATTGAAGAACTTACTTTAAAAGATTTAAATACTTATATTAAAAAACACAAAGAGATTAATGACCTGTTTTTCTCAATCGTAACTCAAAAATAAAAGCTCCAAGGAGCTTTTATTTACCATCCAATTTTTAAATTAATCATATGTCTTCTATCTTCTTTTTGTCCATAAGCTCCACCTACTTCTTCAGCATAAGATGTATAACCTATTTTAAAAATAGTAGCTCTTAAATCAAATCCATAAGTTGCATATCCTTGATATAAACCAGCCATTACAGAAAAATCACCGTATACTGAATCAAGCAACATTGCACTTGCACCAAATCTAGTTCTTTTCATAAAATCACTATCTTGTTCATATCCTTGAAAAATATCAATATAATCAGCTGCAAATACTATTTTATTTACATAAAATCTATCATACTTTAAAGTATATGCTAAACCTGCATTTACAGTCATCGGAACAGTTAGATTTTTATCACTTCCAATTGAACCAATATTCATTATAGATAAACCAGCTGTAAGATTTTTATAAACATCAGCTTGTACACCTAAATCTAATACAAATGAAGTATCTTTTTTTGCAACATCATCAATTAAATAGTCACCTAAATCATCTTTTTCATCAATAATAGTAGCAACAGTTAAGTTAGTCGTAAAAGATGCATAATTAATAAATTTAGCTCCAATACCAACATTAATATTCTTAAAAAAATAAGATGAGCCAAGATCTTTAGATAAACCTAAAGCAAGTCCACCATAAACTAAACCATTAGCTTCAAGTAAACCTTCGGAAGTTCCACCTCTATGTGGTGTTAAGTTTGAGTAAACTCCTGAAATAGGCATAACTGCAAAAGAATAATTTTTAAATCTTTTAGAAATTGTTAGAAAATTTGCATTAACATTTAAATGTAAATTTTCTCCTAAATAATTTTCTAATACTTTTAATACTGCTTCATTATCATCTTTTTTATCGGTAGCATCATCTAAATCTTTTGAAAAGTCTATAATATTGTCATTGATTGATAAATTAAAATCAATTAAATCTACTTCCCAACCATATTTTTTAGGAATTTTTGATAAACCAGCAGGATTTGAAAATAATGAAGCAGCTGTTCCACCAGCGGCAACAGAAGCACCACCCATACCCATAATAGATTGATTTTTGTATATTTGAGGATATTCAAATGATACAGCGTTTGCTAAACTAGAAGCTAGAACAGTTGACAATAATATATTTGATATTTGTTTCATTTTTTCTCTCTTATTTATTAATGTAAGCTAAAACAGCTTCTTGAGAAATTTCTAAATTTCCACTTGTACCTGTACAACCACCATTTTTACAAAAATCATCTTCTAATTTTTTAACTTTTGTACTATCATCTACTTTGTCATCTGTATTAACTAATAATGCAATAGATTTAAATGACTCTTTATTATTTAAAGTACTTTCAATAGATCCACTTAATGTTGAAACTATTCCATCTTTAGATAAAACTGGCATATAAAAATTATCTTCACCATCAACTTTATTTGTATTAGTTTTAACAGAAGAATCAACTATTTTACTAATATCTAATGTAATAGATGTATATTTACCTGGAGTTGTAGTTTCTTTTACTTCTCTATAATATTTTGTCTCATCAACTTTAACTATAACAGAATGAATACCAGTATATTTTGAATTAGTAAAAATATTCATTTTGGTAGATAAAATATTACACGAAGTAGGAGGTGTAGTATCAAAAGCTTTTAATGCACATTTTGTAGCATCAAGTTTTTTATTTAATAAAACTTTTGAAGACGAATCACCATTAACAATAGCAACTAAATCATCAGAAGTTAGTTCAGGAATAGCATCTTGAATTACATTCTTAAATTTTATTACATCTTGTAAAGAAACAGTCCTTGTATCCTTAGGTTTATTATTGTTTTTGTCATCATCAAGTAAATCTTTTAATAAAATTGGATTAATTGATAAACAAGCGCTTTTTTTTGCTTCATCATTTATTGAATTATATTTAGCTTCTGAACAATAAGATTTTTTATTTCCTAATACTTGAGAGAAATATTCTAAACCTATTTCCGTGTTTTTATTTAAAATTTTAGAGAAAATAATTGAAGTAAATTTCTTACTTTTATCATCATCACTTAAGTTTTTACCATCATTTTCAATGCCTGCTAATTCTTGACCTAAAGAAATAGTATCAAAGCCAGCTTTTCCAAAATATGCAGATCCTAATTGTAACAAACAATCACTTTTAGAAGATGCACTTGAACAATCACCTAATTCATTAATAACTTCTTGATAGTTTCCTTTATCAAGGTTTTGAGAAATTCTAAACTCTTTTTCTGCCCCATTATCCCCACACCCAGACAATAAAACTAATAATGCTAACGAAGTAGTAATAATTTTTTTACTCATTGTAATATCCTATTTATTTCATAAAATAATAATAATGTAATTAATATGAATGCTTACTTAAATTAAGTTTTTAGTTCAATTTAGCTAAACTTTTAAAAGTAAAATTTAAAGGATTATATTGTTAAGATTTGCCCCTAGTCCAACAGGTGACATGCACGTAGCTAACTTAAGAGTTGCTATATTTAATTATATTGTTGCAAAGCAAAAAAATGAAGATTTATTAATAAGAATTGAAGATACTGATAAAGAAAAAAATGTAGAAGGTAAAGATAAATCAATTCTAGAGATTTTAAGTCTTTTTTCTATTGAACACTCTTCTGTTATTTATCAAAGTGAGAATTTAAAATACCATCAAAGAATTGTAATGCAGTTATTAACAAAAAAAGAAGCATTTTCTTGTTTTTGTTCAGATGAAAAATTAGAAGAATTAAAAGTAGAAGCTAAAGAGAACTCTAAACCCGATGTATATGATGGTTTTTGTGCTACTTTATCTGAAGAAACAGTATTTAACTGTAATGCTCCTTTTACTGTAAGACTAAAAAGTCCTAAAGAAAATATTTCTTTTAAAGATGGATTAAAAGGTGATTTAGAATATAAAGCATCTGAAATTGATGCATTCAATATTTTAAAACATGGTAAAACACCTACATATGATTATGCTTGTGCAGTTGATGATATGTTATATGATATTTCTATGGTTATTAGAGATGAAGATTATTTAGATAATACTGTAAAACAAATTCATCTAAGAAATATTATAGGATATGATAAAAAAATAGACTATGTTCATTTAGCAGGTGTTTTAAATGCAAGTACTGGTAAAAAAATATCGCAAAAAGATAAAGAAACATCAATTAACTATTTAATCCAAGAAGGATTCTTACCCTCTGCAATTGCTAATTATCTAGTATTATTAGGAAATAAAACTCCTAAAGAAATATTTACTTTAGAAGAAGCTATTGAGTGGTTTGATATTACAAAAGTTTCAACAAACCAGACTACATTTGATATTAATGAATTAAAACTTATTAATATAAAACACTTAGAACTAATGGATGATTTAAGATTATCAAAAATATTAGGTTTTGCAGATGCAGATATTGGTAAATTGGCTAAAGTATATTTAGAAGAAAGTTCTACAATAAATGAATTAAAAACTAGAATCAAAGTAATATTTGAAGAAAAAACTTCATTAGAAGGTTTTCAAAATGAATTAAAAACTTTAAAAGAGTGTTTAGAAAATGCTCCTTATTATGAAGATTTTAATGATTTACAAAAATATATTACAAAAGAGACATCATTAGAAGGTAAATTTTTAGATGAACCATTAAGATATGTTTTAACAAAAGCAGATAATGGTCCAGATTTATCTAAAATCTACCCTTTAATTAAAAATTATTTAGGAGATATAATAAAATGATAAGTGCACTACTTCAATCAGTATTCGTAATAGTAATTACAGTTATAAGTTTATATAAATGGATAATAATAATTTCTTCTTTATTATCATGGGTTAAACCAGATCCATATAATCCAATTGTACAAATGTTAGATAGGCTTACACAACCTGCTTATAACCTTGTACGTAAATATGTGCCAACTGTATTTGGGGGAATGGACTTAGCTCCTATTATTATAATTTTAGCTTTAATCTTTTTAGAAACATTTTTAAGTAAACTATTTGTAGGAATGTAAGATGATTAAGCCATTAGTATCTTTATTATTATTTTCTTCAATAGCAAGTTCAACAATTATAGATTTACAATGGCTTAGTTCACAAGATAAAACTTATGCAAAAGATTTCTACATTTGGCAATATCTTAAACAAAAAAACATTAGTGAAGAAGATGCCAGAAAAGCTTTTTTACAAAGTAAAATAGTGAATAAAAAAATTCTATATGCTTATTCAAATCATACTAAAGATGCAAAAACTTTAAATAAAGTTATTTGTATGAAAAAATCTACAAAACAACTTTTATTAGACTCAAAATGTATTTCTTACTTTTCATTGAGTAGAGCTTCTCATTTAAATAAAAAAGATTTAAAAAAACTTATAACATTAAGCAAAAAAGATAATGAAAATTTTTCAAATAGAATAATTTTTGGCTCATCAAATCAATTTGCTAACTGTCTTGAACTAACTACAAGTTTCATTGTAACAATAATGACACCAACTTAAACAAGTTTTTGTGAATACGTATGTTAGTGTGGATCGATAGCCCTGTGTCTCCTCTTTCAATCGGCACCGGTTTCGGCCCAAACACACTTTTGTTAATAAAATTATATGCACTCAAAGGAGATGTACCTGTATTAGGTGTGTGAATTGGGGCGTCCT
>JABSOL010000032.1:16958-20270 GCA_013215985.1 Campylobacteraceae bacterium | reverse complement strand
AGAAATTTAAAGAGAAACCAATAAATTAAGCCTTCTAGATAACAGTAATGTAAGGAAATGCTTAAGGACTAGCCTAAAGTATTGTTAATTGTGAATTTGCAACAGAAGAAGAATAAATTGTAAAAAACTTTAATATTAATATAAGAATGTGTACTGAAAGCGGCATCTATAAAAATGAAAAAATCTTACTTTTTAAAGATGATAAAAAAATTACAATTTCAAGCTCTATTAAAAGAGATAAAAATAGTTTTAATAAAATATTAGAATTCACTTTTTCAAATGAAAAAAATACAAAACAATCAATATTAAAAATTAATGGAGAAGATAATTTTGTATATGTTAGTAAATTAAACTCTGAGTATTCAGATAAAGATTATTTAGCAATGATTCTTCCAATAAAAGAAATTATGAGACCTTATAATGAAAAAATATATTATGCTTTTTCATTTACAATCTTTATTATGTTTTTATTAAGTCCAATAGTATTTTATATTGCAAAACTATTTGTAAACCCTATAAATTTACTAGAAGAAGAAAATAGAAAAATAAATAATCAAGATTTTTCATCTGTTAAAACTGTAGATACTAGATTAAAAGAAATATATAATTTATCTTCTTCTTTTGTGAAAATGTCACAATCAATTGAAAAACATAATGAATCACAAAAAAAACTAATGGATTCTTTTATTCACATAATTGCATCTGCAATTGATGCAAAGTCTACTTATACAGGAGTTCATTGTTCAAAAGTTCCTTTATTAGCTTCTATGCTTGCCAAAAAAGCAAGTGAAAATAAAGAAGGAATATTTAAAGATTTCACTTTAAAAACTGAAGATGAAAAAAGAGAATTAAGTGTTGCTGCTTGGTTACATGATTGTGGAAAAGTAACTACACCTGAATATGTTGTAGATAAAGCTACAAAACTTGAAACAATTTATAATAGAATTCATGAAATACGAACAAGGTTTGAAGTTCTACATAGAGATAAAACAATAATTTATTTAAATAATATATTATCTGGTAAAAATGAAAAAGAAGAAAAAGAAAAACTCGGACTTGAGCATAATAACTTATATAAAGAATTTGAAGTTTTGGCTTCGGCTAATATTGGATCTGAGTTTTTAGATCCAAAAATAATATCACAAATTGAAGATATAGCAAAAAGAGAATGGTTTAGACATTTTGATAATATAATCGGTTTATCCAAAGATGAATTATCTAGAAAAGAATCTAAAAGTAAAGAAATTTTACCTGTAAAAGAGTTTTTACTGGATGATAAAAAAGAGCATATAATTCCTAGAACCACGTCATTAAAAGAAGAATATAAAAAGTTTGGATTTAAATTAGAAATGCCAAAAGATTTATATAATTTAGGTGAAGTATATAATTTATCTATTAAAAAAGGAACTTTAACAAACGAAGAAAGATATAAAATTAATGAGCATGTAATTATGTCTATAATTATGTTAGAACAGCTTCCTTTTCCTGATAATTTAAAAAATGTTCCTGAGTTTGCTTCTGCTCACCATGAAACTTTAATTGGAACAGGATATCCAAGACAATTAAAAAAAGAAGAAATGTCAATTCCTGCAAGAATACTTGCAATTGCAGATATTTTTGAAGCCCTAACTGCAAGTGATAGACCATACAAAGAAGCTAAAACATTAAATGAATCAATTAAAATATTATCATATATGGTAAAAGATAAACACATAGATAAAGATATTTTTGAATTATTCTTAAAATCTGATATTCATAATATTTATGCAAATGAACATATGCACAAAGATCAAATAGATAAAGTAGATATAGAAGAATATATATCTTCATAAGTTACACATGTGATTTAATTTACTTTCTTAGGTAAATTTTTAAGCATAATATTCAAGTAATAATGATAATGTATATCAATTATTTTAAAAGGTTTAATATGGATTATAGAATTGAAAAAGATACAATGGGTGAAATCAAGGTTCCTGCTAATAAATATTGGGCAGCGCAAACACAAAGAAGTATTGAGAACTTTCCAATAGGTGATGAAAAAATGCCTAAAGAAGTAGTTCGTGGTTTTGCATATTTAAAAAAAGCTTGTGCAATTGTTAATACTGATTTAGGTAGATTATCAAAAGAAAAATGTGATGTAATTTCTGAAGCTTGTGATGAAGTTATTAAAGGTTTATTAGATGACAATTTCCCTTTAGTTGTATGGCAAACAGGTTCAGGAACTCAATCTAATATGAATATGAATGAAGTTGTTTCTTCAAGAGCTTCTGAGCTTTTAGGAAAAGACTTCAGAGTTGAGAAACCAGTTCATCCAAATGATGATGTAAATAAAGGTCAAAGTTCAAACGATACTTACCCTACTGCTATGAGAGTTGCATTTATTCTAGAATTAGAAAACAATTTAATTCCAGCAATTAATACTTTAAAATCTACATTTGAGAAAAAAGTTAAAGAATTTGAAAATATTGTTAAAATTGGTAGAACACATTTACAAGATGCAACTCCTTTAACGCTAGGACAAGAATTATCTGCTTATGTTGATATGTTAGATAAAGCATTATCACAAGTAGATGATTCTATTAAATATATCTTAGAATTAGCAATTGGTGGAACTGCTGTTGGAACTGGTCTTAATTCACATCCAGACTTTTCACCAATGGTTTGTAAAGTATTAAATGATATTACAAATACTTCTTATACTTTTAAATCTCATCCTAATAAATTTCACGCTTTAACTTCTCACGATGGTGAAGTATTTTTATCAGGTGCTTTAAATGCTCTTGCTTCTAACTTAATGAAAATTGCTAATGATATTAGATGGTTAAGTTCAGGTCCAAGATGTGGAATTGCTGAGCTTAATATTCCTGCTAATGAACCAGGTTCGTCTATTATGCCAGGAAAAGTAAATCCTACTCAAAGTGAAGCTATGACTATGGTAGCTGTTCAAGTTATGGGTAATCATACTTGTGTATCAATTGCAGCTTCTCAAGGTAACTTCGAGCTTAATGTATTTAAACCTGTAATTGCTTATAACTTATTACAATCAATTAGATTATTAAGTGATACGATGATTGCATTTAACGATAAGTGTGCAATTGGAATTGAAGCAAATGAAGTTAATATTAAAAAATATTTAAATGATTCTTTAATGTTAGTAACTGCTTTAAACCCTCATATTGGATATGAAAAAGCTGCACTTATTGCAAAAACTGCGCATAAAAATGGAACTACGCTAAAAGAAGAAGCTTTAGCTTTAAACATTTTATCTGCAGAAGATTTTGATAAATATGTAGTTGCAGAAGAAATGAC
>JABSOL010000032.1:0-16948 GCA_013215985.1 Campylobacteraceae bacterium | reverse complement strand
ACAAAAGCTAAAAAATAAGTACATAAATATATTAATATATATATAAATATTTTATATATATTTATATTTTAAGCTATTTATATGCTACTTTTAAGTTATTACCTTGTAGAATACTTTAAAATATTTTACAAGGTTAATTATGAAAAATGCTTTATTTTTTAACACTATGCTAACTCCAAAGATAATTACATTTGTTTATTGGGTAATGTTATTATTGGTTCTACTTGCAAGTATTAATACTATGTTTACATCTTGGGATGGATTTAGTTTTTCAAGCTTTTTATTAGGTATTTTTTATATTTTAGTAGGAACAATTACAGCTAGAATATCATGTGAATTATTAATTGTTTTATTTACAATGAATGAAGCACTTCAAAAATTAAATAATAAACAAAATTAATAAATACTAAATTTACAATCTAGAAAGTATAAAGAATTATTTCTTTATACTTTTTTTCTTAAATACTGCATAGTTGCAATTATTAAATCATCATCATCTTTACTATTACTTTTAATACTTTCTTTTTTACCATTACTGTATGCAAAAGTAATATTCATTTCATAAGATGAAATTGTTTTTATACCTAAGTGTAAAGCAGTAATTTTTATAATAATTAGTTCAATGAATTGTTTTGTAGGAAGATCTAGTTTTCCAAATCTATCTTCCATTTCATCTTGAATTCCATATACTTCTTCTGTAGAAATAGATTTTGAAAGTCTTCTATATAATTCAAGTCTAACTCTATCTTCTACAATATATTCATGTGATATATATGCAGAAATAGCTAGTTTAATATCAACAGAATCTTTTTTAGCTTTAGTATCGCCATTTAAAGTACTAAGAGCATCTTCTAACATCTTAAGATATAAACCATATCCTATTTGTTTAATATGTCCACTTTGAGCTTCACCTACAATATTTCCCCCACCTCTGATTTCTAAATCTTGATGAGCTAAAGCTGTTCCACTCCCTAAATAAGAATTAGACTCTAAAGCTAAAAGTCTTTTTATTGCATCTTCTGTTATAGTTTTTTTATCTTCAACTAAAAAGTAACAAAAACCTTCTTTATTAGCCCTTCCTACTCTTCCTCTTAATTGATGTAAGTCTGCAATTCCAAATCTATCTGCGCCATTAATAATTATAGAGTTAGCATTTGGTAAATGAAGTCCTGATTCCACAATAGAAGTTGCTAATAGAATATCAAACTTTTTATCATTAAAATCTTCTAGAATTTTTTCAGACTTAACAGCTGTAATTTTTGAATGAATAATTTCAATTTTAATATTTGGAATTACTTCTTCCAGATTTGCTTTTTTTGCTTCCATAGAAGCTATATTATTATGAACAAAAAATAACTGTCCACCTCTTCTTTTTTCTCTTAAAACGATTTCTTTAATTAATTTATCAGAATACTCTTTTACAAAAGTTCGAACACCTATTCTCTCACTTGGAGGAGTAAGTAATGAACTCATACCTTTTAGTTTTGACAAAGCTAGATTTAGAGTTCTAGGAATTGGAGTTGCGCTCATTGAATAAATATGAACATCATCTCGTAAGAGCTTTAATTTTTCTTTTTGTTTTACACCAAATTTATGCTCTTCATCAATAATTACTAAAGCTAAATCTTTGGCTTTTATATTTAAAAGTGAATGAGTTCCAATTACTAAATGAACAGATCCATCTTCAAGTGCTTTTTTAATTTGTGTTTTATCTTTAGCCGATGTTCTTCCATCAAGTTTTGCAATATTAAAACCATAGTTTTCAAATCTTTTTTTAATACCTACATAATGCTGAGATGAAAGTAATGTTGTAGGACATACAAATATTGTTTGATGACCAGCTAACATAGTTGTTAATAGAGCATTCATTGCAACTTCAGTTTTTCCAAAACCTACATCACCTGATAATAATCTATCCATTACACGACCAGATTCTAAATCTTTAAATATTTCATTAACAGACCTAGTTTGATCTTTTGTATATTCAAATCCAGCTTCTTCTTGGAAAGCTTCAATAACTTTTGTATTTGTAAGAATTTTAATTCCATTTATTAATTCTCTTGCAGCTGCTAGTTTAATAATATCATTTGCAATTGCGAATAATTTATCTCTTACTTTATCTTTAAGTTTAGTGAATGAACCTTTACCAAGTTTATCAAGCGTTGCATAAGCGCTACCATCACTTACATATCTATCAACAATATCAATATTCTCAACAGGTATAAGAAGTTTATCTTCACCTGCGTATTTAACAATTACAAAATCTCTTTTAGCACCCATAATAACAACAGGTTCAATTCCAGTATACTGGCCTATTCCGTGAGTCTCATGTACTACAAAATCTCCAACTTTTAATTCATCAAGTACAAGTTTAATACGTTTTTTTCTTCGTTTTTTAACTTCTTTATTTAAAGAAATAATAACTTCATCTACGCCTATTACATTAATAATATAAGATTCAAATACATATTTAATATTTTTGTCATTTGCTATATCAAAAGCATTTATTTTTGCCTGAGAATTAGAAATAATAGTAATTTTTTTATCTTTATGAAAAGAAATAAACTCTTTTACATTTGCAGGCTCAATTACTTTTGTTTGGTGAGATTTTGAGATTTTAGGAAGTGATAAGAATTTGTCTTTACTTAATCTTTTAGCTTCAAATATATAAGCTTCTTCTAATTCATCTAAGGCTTCATAAGTAATATATGAATTAAATTTTTGAGGCAAGTATTCACCTAAATCATCTAAGTACCAAAATCCTAAAGAGTGAATATCTTTTATAAAAGCATCATTCTCTATTTTTTGAATTTGAGTATTAAGATTATCAATATCTTCTTCAGTCAAAGCTAGGAAAGCTGGAGTAATAGTAATTTTAGCAAGTTCTTCTTTATTAGACTTCTGATCTTCAATATCAAACTCTCTAATAGATTCAACCTCTTCATCAAACAAAGAGATTCTATATCCTTTAGATACTCCTAAAGGACAAATATCAATAATATCTCCACGTACTGAGATTTCACCCTCTGAAGTTACAATATCAACAAAATAATATCCCCAGTTAAAAAGTTTTGATTTAAATTCTTTTAGATTAATAGTTGAAGCAAATTCAATATCAAAAGAATCAAAACATTTTTCTTTTGGCATTGCATATGTAGCTGTTCGTAAAGGAACAACTAAAACTTTATTTTGTTTTTTATAATTATAAAAATCATTTAAAGTATTAGTTATAACTTGAAGTTCTTCTGAAAATGATAATAAATCATCCCCAAAATTTGCTCTAAAGTCAGATAAAACAAAAGCTTTTTTACCTTTAAATTCTAATATATCTTTTGAAGTTTGTGCTTGTTTATCATCTGATACTATTAATAATTCACAATCATTTTTTTCTTTAAAAAAGTTATATAGATTATGCATCTACAGCTATACTTTCAGATAAATCAAACATTTTAGTTTTTTCATCATAAGTATAATTTGGATAAGGAGTTTCATTAAGTAAAAATACTAAAGAAGATGTAGTAGAATTTCCTTTTTGCATAGCTTTTCCAAATACTTCTAATATATATGCTTTTGTTGCAAACGTTGTTGTTGAACTTTGTGCTGTATATACATATTCTTCATTAGGTACTTTAATAAAACCTTCTTTTTTAATATGTTTTTCAAATACTTCTTTATTTTCTAAATCTTTAACTTCTAATAATACTAATATTTCAATCATTTTTTTATCCTATAACTAATGCAGATACTAAACCAATAAGTCCACCAATAACAGCACCCCAAACAACTAACCAACCAAGGTGCTCTTTAATCATATCTTGTATAATGTTCCTAACCATTTTAGGAGTTAGTTCATCTAATCTTTTATCCACAATTTTAGATACTTTTTTATAAATATCATCAGATATTTCAGATGAACCTAAAGACTTATGTAAAGCATCTTGAAAAGATTGAGTTGATGAAATTTCAATAATAGATTTTTTAAGTTTTAGAGTAAATGGTTCTTTTAAAGGTTCTAATGCTGCAACTCCCCCAAACATATTTAACATTCCACCAAATGATGATTCAACAACTGCTTGTTTTAATGAATCAAAAGCAGGAGATAAATCTGTTTCTTCTAAAATAGGTGCTAAATCAAATTTACCTTTTGATAATCCTATTTCATCTTCAAAGAACTTGCTCAAGTTTTCTTTTGTAAAAAACTGATTCATCATTAGATTATGAATTGATAATTTAAAATCTTCAAATCTACTCTCAATTACACCAGAACCATATAATAAGGGAACTTTATGAAATAACATATGAATTGCAAGTGAGTTTGTAATTGCACCTGAGAAAGCAAATAGTCCAATACTTAGAATAATATTATTATCTAAATAAAATCCTAAAAGAATTGTCACAAAAGAGATTAGATTACTTATAAACGATTTATTCATTTTTGACCTTTTTATTAATTACGCGATTTTAACATATTTTTAATTTTATTATTCATAAAAGGAAAAATATACATCATTAATTTAACAAATAAATCAAAAATAATGTATTCTGTTTTAAACTTTCTAGAAACTTTCCCATTCATCAGTATCAGTATTTTTGATGTTTTTATTAGTAATAGAAGCTTTCTTCGTTATTACTCTTTTATTATCTTTAGATAAATTACTTTCTGTCATAGTTTGCTTTTTTCTTTTAAGTTCAGATTCTATTCCTCTTCTTTCAGATCCTTTAAAATCTAAATCAAATATCTTTTTTCTAACTTTTATATCTTTTTTAGCAGAAAAGTTTTTTCCACCTGCATCTTTTACAATTAATGTTGCAATATTAGAAGCTTGTTGAGCAACTACATTTGTTTCTTCTGCTAGTTTGACATTATCTTTTGTTTGTTTATTAAGATCAATTAGAGTGTTATTTATATCTTCTATAGAATTTTGTTGAATAAGAGAATCTTTAGCAACTAACTCAATTAGATCAATAGTTGAATCAATATTCTCATTTAAGGATGTATATCCGTTAATCATATTATCAGCTTTTTCTTCACCCATTTTAGCTTTACTTTTTGCATCTTCTACTAAATCTTTAATTTCTTTTGCAGCGTCTGCAGATCTATTTGCAAGGTTTCGTACTTCTTGAGCAACTACTGCAAATCCTTTACCAGATTCACCCGCTGTTGCTGCTTCTACTGCTGCATTAAGTGATAGGATATTTGTCTGAAATGCGATTTGGTCAATAATATTAATAGCTTCGTTTATTGCATTTACTTTTTCATTTATTTCAGACATTGAAATTAATGTTTCATTTGCTAAAGCTTCTCCTTCTTTTGTAGAAGATAATAATTTTTTAGAATATTCTTGCATTTTTTTTGTATTTTGACTTGTATTTTTAATCTTAGATGTCATGTCTTGAAGATTATCACCAGCTATTGATAATGATGAAGATTGATCTTTTGATGAATCAGATAATTGTTGTACATTATTTGAGAATACTTCTGATGTTTGTTCTAAAGCTAAACCATTTTTTAAATTCTGAGAACTTAGTCGTACTAGTGTCTCACCTAAATGATCAACTTTTAAAAATAATTCTTTAATTTGAGCTGTGGTATTACCTTTTGAATCAATTCTAGAATCATATGAATCATTTGAGAAATCATCTAAAGTCGTAAGTACTCTTTTAATATTATAATTCATAGAATAAATTAAACTATTTACAATATCTTTTAGAATATTTATTTCGGGATTATTAGCTTGTGAATTTATTTGTACTGTCAAATCACCTTTTGCAGCTAATTCACACATTTGAGTACTTTCTTGTATAACAGCAGAATCTTTACTCATGCCTTTAACTGTTTTTTCAATATTAGTATTAATAGCTTCAACCATTAAACCTATTTCATCATGAGAATGAACTTTAAAAGCTTTAATTGTTTTTCTCTCATAAGAAATAAACGCAAAAAATTCTTCTAATTCTTCTCTTAGATTATTTAAAGGTTTTGTAACTTTTGAGACAACAAATAATACTATTAAAACAGTAGAAAATATTACAGCTAAAGAAATAAATAATAAAAACAAAGATGATTCATCAATTTTTTGATCTGATTTATTTAAATCAAAAGATAAATCAATTACACCAATAACATCACCTAAGTTTTGATTAGCATGACAGGCTAAACAATCTTGTGTAGCAATCATAGGTTTTAACACTCTTAAAAAATGTTTATCATTTTCAAATACATCTATTATCAATTGTTTTTTAGAAGTAAATACTTCTAGCGTTTTAAGATCTCTTGTAAATGAAGCAGAAGGTGAATACATTTCTATTGTTTCTTTTGATTTTGAAACAATAAGTTTATCTAAACCGTTAATATTATCTCTTGAGTGATTTTCTGCATCTTTTATAATTGAGGGATCGCCAGTATTCATTGCATTTCTAAGTGTAATAAAAATAGAGTCAGTTAACATTTCTAAAGATGCAATGGTATTTGATCTTGAAATTTCTTGCATTTTACTTGTACTAATATAATTGAAAAACATATTTCCAAAAATTGATACAAAAATAATTGGTATTAAAATCTTTGTGGATACTTTTAACTTTTTTAGTTTTTCATTCATATTAGACCTTTTTTTTATTAATCACTTAGTATATATAATTAATAATAAAAATAAGGTCTAATTTAAGCATAACTTTAAAAAAAATAATAAATATTATATAAATATATGATTATACACTCATTTATTATTATTAGTTCTATTATTTTCTGGATCAAGTTCAAGTAAAAATAATCCTAAACTTGAAATCAAAGCTTGCAATATTGATTTATAAATACTGACTAAAGTGTAGCAAACACAATTCTAAATGCCAAGCAGTTAAAATATGGTTCTTCACAGTAATGACGGAGCTGATCTACAAACTTCACTGTGCAATACTAACAAAAGTATTTTATCTATTGTTTTTAATGCTATTAAATCACAATCACTAAGAAGTATTTTAAGATAACACTTCCTTTAAATAATGAAGGAAGAAGAATAAGTAACAAAAGTAAAAAACTGTTAAAAATATGATTTTAGCACCATAAGTATGTGTAAGTTTCTGTAGATAATGATTCTAATGGAAGTTTTAAAACTGTAGAATGAGAAAATATTTATATTATCAGTAAATGATTTACTGATAATATATTCTAAATTAAATAAAAAAGTTTAGATACTACAAAATCTTGTTTCTTCAACAAGAGCACAAGCTACTATTTCATTCTCAACTATAATGTGTTCTAAATGAAGATTTTTTAATTCTTCTTTTTCTATATTACTTGTTGTTTTTACAATTGTTTTTGTATTATGTGTTAAATCATCAATTACTTCACATATCAAATGAAGTTTATCTGAATTTTCAATTGCTACAATAACAGCACAAGCTGATTTAATATTTACGGATTCTAAAATATTCTTTTTAGCAGCATTTCCAAAAATAATATTCTCACCTTTTTTATGACCTTGTTCAAAATATTTATGATTATGTTCAATAATTACATAATCTTGATAATTCTCTTTTAGTTTTTTAACAACTTCTTGTCCTAAAGATCCATATCCTAAAACAACAACATGACCTCTTGAATTCTTTTGAACAGTATAAGGATTTGTTACTTTTAAAACATCTTCTGGAACTAGTTTTGCAGCCATTGATGATAAGTTTTTTAAAACAATTGGTGTTAAAATCATTGAAATTACAATTGTTACTACAAGAATTTGAGAATAAATGGGATTAATTAAAGATGAACTTCTAGCTAGTTCTAAAATAGCTAAAGAAAACTCACCAATTTGAATTAATGAAATTGCAGTTTTAAAAGCAACTCTTTTTGTATCATCAAATTTTACAATCAAATAAATAATAATATATTTTAAAAGTAATAAAAATGGTAATAATAAAAGAATTATATGCCAGTACTCAGAAATAAGTGAGAATTTAATTTGCATTCCAACAGTTATAAAAAATAAACCTAATAATATGTTTCTGAAAGGCGTAAGATCTGATTCTACTTGGTGTTTGAATTTTGTCTCTGAAATCATCATACCAGCGATAAAAGCTCCTAGAGAGTAAGAGAATCCAAAATAATAAGCTAAATAAGATGAACCAATTGCTATTAATAATACAGAAGCTACAAATAATTCTTCTGAATTAGATTTTGTAACATGTGTAAAAAATGGTTCTAATAAATACTTACCACAAAAGTATAATACTAATAATAAAGCAATTGCAGCTAGAGTAGTTTCGCCTATTATATATAATATACTTTGGTCACCTTCTAGTTTAAAAATAGAAATCATTAATAAAATAGGAATTACAGCAATATCTTGCATAATTAGAATTCCTAGAACTCTTTGACCATGTCTTTTTTTAATCTCTCTTGTTTCATTATAAGTTTTTAAAACAATAGCAGTTGAAGATAAAGATAAAGCAGCTCCAATAATAATAGAAGAAGTAAAATCAAGGCCTAAAACAAAATGACAAATTAGTATAACGAAAGCACTTGTACAAACAATTTGTAAAGTTCCTGTAAAAAAAACTTCACTTCTCATTTTCTTTAAATGTTCAATTGAAAATTCTAAACCTATTGTAAACATTAAAAATACAATTCCGAATTCTGCTATTTCTTTTAAAGTATGATTATTTACAGCATCATGAAGTGAGAAAGTATAAGCAATAATAGTACCCGTAAGAATGTAACCTATAATAGTTGGTAGATGAAATCTTTTTAAAATTAAATTAACTACAATTGCAATAAATAGTGTTGCAACAATTATTCCTAACATTATTTTATCCTTTTATAATGCATTTGTTTGTAACCATCAGACCTTTTCTTGAATGTTGATTTTAACATTGCATTTTTTGTATCTAAAAAATCAATGGCTAAACATTTCTGACCATTTCTTCCCACACGTCCTAAATATTGAACTAATCTTCCATAATATGAAATTGGTGTAATAAACATAATTGTATTTAAATGAGGAAAATCAATTCCTTCTCCAAAATATGAAGTAGTAGCTAATACTAGGCTCTTTGTCTGAACTAGTTTAATATTTTCATTTTGTTCTTTTTTACTCATAGAACCGTGAATATAGACATAATCAATATTATTTTCTTCTAAAAGTGAAACTAAAATATTAATATGCTCAATTCTATCACTAAGTACTAAAATCTTTCTTGATAAATTATCTTTTATTTTAGAAAATATTAAATTATTTCTATTTTCATCTACACAAATCTCATTTATTAATGTTGCATAATTATCGCTATTTGAAAAAAACTCCGTTTCTACTACTTCTAAATCATGAGTAATTGTTTTTTTCTTTTTAAATTCATACGCAACTTTTCCAACTTGTTCATATAAAATCTCTTCTAAACCATCTTTTCTATTTGGAGTTGCACTTAGTCCTAAAATATACTTACCTTTAAAAGATTTAATAATTTGTTCAAAAGTAATAGCAGGAATATGATGACACTCATCAACTATCACAAAAGAATAATTCTCAATTAATTCTGGATTATTTTTTAAACTTTGCATTGTTGCAATATCAAGTTTACCATTTAGTTTATTTTTACTTTTACCTAAAAATCCAATATCTTTTTTATTCATATCAAAATACTCAACAAATCTTTCAATCCATTGATCAAGTAACATATTTTTATTAACTAAAACTAAAGCATTACAAGATCTTAGTTCAATCATTTTTGAAGCTATTAAAGTTTTTCCATAACCAGGAGGTGCAATACAAAGTGAAAAGTCATATTTTGAGATTTCTTTTATTGCATCTTCTTGCTCAGGTCTTAAAGTAAATACTATTTCAGGAAACTCTTCTTTGTTTAAAATTCTTTTATCTTTTATTGAGTATTGTAAATCATTATCTTTAAAATAGTCTTTTATTTTATATAATAAACCACGTGGTAATTTTAAAAAATCTTCATCTTCTTCATAATTTTTTAACATTCTAGGAGTATTGTATAAAGGTTTACGCAAATTTAATAATATTTTTATTTGTGGATTCTCAAAAGAAGCAAAAGCTTTTAATTTATTTAAAAATGTTTGTGATAAGTTTTGAGTTCTTATATATACAAAATCATATAAAATTAATTCAAGATCAAAATCTGGAAATTCAATGTCATCAAATTTACTAGGAACATAAGTTTTTAATAAAGAATAAAATTGTTGTTTTGAGACTTTTCGAACATTATTTAAAAATTTCCATTGATCTATTATTATTTCATTCTTGCTATTTATAAATAAAGTTTTATTTAATGATCTTTGTTTTAATTGTAAAGGAAGTTCAATTAAAGATCCTAACACACTTGAGTTAACATAATCACTATTTGGATATGTTTTACCAGATATATATGCATCTTTTAATAATTGTAAAGCAAATAATTTAGCATCTTTAGCAGCTATGTTTTCTTGAAAAAATATCCACATTAAAAGATTATCATTTGAATCAATTTGGAAATAAGCAGATAATGAATATTTATTTAGTAAAGCTACCAGTGATTCTTTAGAATCAGAAGATATTTGTAAAACAATATATTTGCATAAGTTAAATTTGTTTATCACATAAGAGGCTAAATGAATAGTTCCTCTTAAGTGTGATTCTATATCTAAAGAAGATATAGGTAAAAAAGTCTTAGATTTGAAAGATGTGTGAACAGGATAAAATTTTGAGACATTATCTTTACTAGTCCACTCTTTTGCAAAAATGTCTTCTCTTGAAATAAATAAAGATTTAAATATATTTATCTTTTCTTCTTTTGTAAAGTCTTCATTTATTTGATTTTGTAAATGATTTATTTCTTCATTGATTTTATCTCTTTGAAGATATAATTCATTTAACCTGTCATTTATTTTTTTGTTCTTCTTCATGCTCTAGTTGGAATTGATTGCCAACAATATTATTAATTTTCTTTTCAATTTCGCCATATCTACTTGTAAGCTCAGAACCTTTTCTAACACCCGTACCTTCAAACATACCTTTTTCATCAATAATAAGTTCAGAATAAAGGATATCACCAATTACTCTACCTTTTGACAAAATATGTATAGTTGCACAGTCGATTTTTCCATCAAATAAACCATTTATTGAAATTGAATTTGTTTTAACATCTCCAATTAATTCACCTGTAGTTCCAATTGAAATCATATCAGCATCTAAAATAACACCTTCGAATTTTCCATCTATATGAACTGTTCCTGGTGTATTAATACCTCCAATAATAGTTGTACCGCTTGCAATTATTGTTGCACCAGTTTGTGTTGTTTGTTTATCATTAGTATTAAAGATTCCCACTGAACTCTCCTTTGTTTTGTAAATAATTCTTCATAGTTTTTTAAGTTCCAATCCATAAAATCTTTAGGATTTAAAACTTTGTTTGCATGTCTTACTTCGTAATGTAAATGAGGTCCTGTACTTCTTCCAGAAGAACCAGTTAAAGCTATTAAGTCATTTTTACTAACTATGTCTCCTAGTTTAACTTTTGTTTTATTTAAGTGTGCATATACACTCTCAAAGCCAAAATTATGAGAGATAATAACAACTCTTCCAAAATCACCAACATCTCTAGCTCTAACAAATTTAACAACACCATCTGCTGTTGCTCTAACTTCAGTATTAAACTTAGCTTTTAAATCAATTCCTCTATGAAATTTTCTTCTTTTTTTGATTGGATGATTTCTATAACCAAACTTAGATTTAGTAATAGTTACAAGTAAAGGTGATCCAGTTGGAATAACTTTTTGCATATAAGTTTTTTGAGATGAAGTTATTTTAGCTAAAGTAGCTCTAGTGATTTTGTCTTTTTTATCATCTTTTTTAAGTCCAATTATTTCTTCAATATCATCAAGTTTTGAACTTAAAGCTTCTATATCTTTAACTTTACCTTTTATTTGTTCTGAATAAAAAGAGTTTTGAGCTAAAAGATTTTGAGACTTTTTAGTCAAGTTTTTAATTTGTAATTCTTTACTTATTTTAACTTCTTTTATTTCATCGCTTAAATATTTAATAAACGTTATTGATCCTGCTATTATTACACAAGCTATAATTATTACTATAATAATTGATTTTTTAACTAACTGATGTATATTATACGACTTTGTACTATTAACTTCAGATACAGTTATTATTAATCTATCTTTCATATATTTCCAAAAATCTTTCTACTACTAAAAATGATCCAAAAACTAAATAATTTTCATTTTTACTATTTTTTTTAAATTTACTTACTATTATATTATAATTATTACATACTTTGATTAAATCGTTAATATCAGCCATTCTTGAATCATTAATTTCAAGAATTTGAACTTCTTTAATGATTGGTTTTAATATTTTTAAAACTTCTGTATAATCTTTGTCTGCGTAAGAATTATACACTAAAATTATTTTTTTATGATTAAAATTATTTTTTATCTCTTTTGCTGCTAAAGGATTATGTCCAACATCTATAATTATGTTTGGCTCGATTCTCTCAAATCTACCATGAAGTTTAATTGATTTAAAAATACTTAAGTCTATATCTATTTTTAAATAAACTAAAGAAGCTAAACATAAATCAAGATTCTTTAATAAATAAGCTACAAAATTTAGATCTTTATAGTTTTTTAAAAATTCAAAATCTTTTATTTCAAATAAATTATAATTTCTTTCATTTGCTAAAGTTTGTGCATGAATTAATACTTCTTTATGTACTTGATGACCTAAAATCATATTAGAATCACAAGCTCTCATTTTAGTATACGAAATATCTTTAATCGTATTTCCTAAAAAATTCATATGGTCTAAATCAATAGTAGTAATTAAAGTTAAATCATTAAAAATTACATTAGTTCCATCAAATTCTCCGCCCAGTCCAGCTTCTAAAACTAAATAGTCTTTGTCTGATGAATTAAATAAGGCTAAAAGAGTTGTATATTCAAAGTAAGTGAGTTTTTCTAATAAGTCTAAGTCTAGTATATTTTGCAAGATTTTATGAGATTCTTCTAATTTTAAATCAGAAATATCTTCACCATTAATCCAAATTCTTTCATTAAATCTTTTAATATGAGGTGAAGAATAATGTAGTACATTTTTACCAATTTTATTTAAATAATGTGATAAAAATCTACCAGTACTTCCTTTTCCATTTGTTCCTACAATATGTATCACAAAAGGAGTTTTAATCTTTTGTTCAATAATTTCCCAAGATCTTTTTATAATAGTAAAATCAATTTTGTCATAATACATTGTTTTATGAGAAAGCAAAGATTCTAAATTACATCTTTTAAAATCAATCATATTATCTCTTAAATGATAAAAGTGAAAGTTTTGATAAAACTTGTTCTAATGCTTTATTAGAAGCATTTTTAATAGCATCAAAACGTTTTGAATCATTAATAATAGTTTTCTCATCTAATGAAAAGTCATCTCTACCTTCAACATCAAAACTTTTCACTTCATTTAATGAAATTACTTTTACATTAATTTTAACATTAGCTCTAAAAAGTTTAGTTCTTCCAGCTTTGTCATACTGTATTTCATCAATACTAACTTTTGTAAGTTTAATATAAACTACTTTATCAGCTTCAGCTCTTGTTTTTACAAGTTTTGAATTAAGTCTTGTTAAAATTAATTTATTCATAGCATCTTTAATTAAAACAGAGTTTTTTGGATCTTCCATATTAATATCTAAATCAACATAAACATTGTTTGAAAACTCTTTTTTAGCATAATAAGAACTTGGTTTATAAGAACAAGAAACAAAAAGAATAACGAAAAGTATTAAAAATACTTTTTTAAATAGATTTATACTTTTCATTCTTTTCTAACCTTTTATTACTATATTAACTAATTTGTTAGGAACAACAATTTCTTTAATAATTTCTTTATCTTCTAACCATTTAGAAGCTACTTCTTTTGCAAGTTTAAGAATTTCTTCTTTTGAAGTATTTAAAGGAACTTCAATTTCAGATCTTTTTTTACCATTAATTGTAACAGCTAAAGTAATACTATCAGATACAAATACTTCTTCTTTAACTTCTAAAGCATTAGTAAAGTTCTCAAGTTTAAATAAATTATCTGCAATCTCGCTACATAAATGAGGAATAATTGGCTCTAATACATTTGATAAAATATAATAAGCTTCAGCCCAAATAACTTTATTATTTTGGTTTCCTAAAGCATTTAAAGCTTCCATAGATGAAGCAATTAAAGTATTAAAAGTATAAGTTTTTGTATAAACTTCATTCGCTTTAACTAAAGCTTCATAAACTTTTTTTCTAGCTTCTTTTTCTTCTTTGTTTAAAGATGAATGATCAATGTTTTTAATATCTTCTATTGAAACACCAATAGCATTTTCAGATCTTGTTGCGAATTTTTTAATAAATCTGTATGAACCTTCAACAGCATTATCATTCCACTCTAATTCTTTTGTAGGAGGAGCAGCAAACATCATAAATAGTCTTGCAGTATCAGCACCATATTTTTCAATAATTAAATCAGGATCAACTACATTACCTTTAGATTTAGACATTTTAGCCCCATCTTTTAAAACCATACCTTGAGTTAGTAAGTTTTTGAATGGTTCACGTGAGTTAACATAACCTAAGTCATTTAATACTTTTGTGAAAAATCTTGCATATAATAGGTGTAAAATTGCATGTTCTATTCCACCAATATATTGATCAACATCCATCCAGTAATCAGTATCTTCTTTTGAAATACCTTCAGTTTCCCATTTTTTATGGTCAGTTGCATATCTTAGGAAATACCAAGAAGATTGTACAAAAGTATCTAAAGTATCAGTCTCTCTAATTGCTGCTTCTCCACACTTAGGACAAGCACAATGTTTCCAAGTAGGATGAGTATCTAAAGGATTACCCTCACCTGTAATTTCAACATCATCAGGTAAAGTAATAGGTAAATTCTCTTTTTTCTCAGGAACTAATCCACAAGTATCACAATGTACAAAAGGAATTGGAGCTCCCCAATATCTTTGTCTTGAAATTCCCCAATCTCTAAGTTTAAAGTTAATTTGTTTTTGACCTAATTTATTTTCTTCAAAATGGTAAATAATAGCTTTTTTAGCTTTTGTATTTTTCATACCAGTAAAAGTCTCAGAATTAATTAATTCTCCAGGAGCTGTATAAGCTTCTTTCATATCTTCAATAATTCCATCTTTTGAAACAATTACTTGATTAATATCTAAATCATATTTTTTAGCAAATTCAAAATCTCTTTGATCATGAGCAGGTACGCTCATTACAGCACCACCACCATAAGAAACTAATACAAAGTTAGCAACCCATACAGGTATAGTTTTACCAGTTAAAGGATGAATAACAGTAATTTCTAAGTCTAGACCTCTTTTTTCTTCAATAGCTCTATCTCTTGCAGATACTTTTTGCATATCTTTAATTTCTTTTATTTTCTCCGAAGATAATAATTTATTAGAAATAAGATGTTTTACAATATCGTGTTCTGGCGCAAGTGCACAATAAGATACACCATAAATTGTATCAGCTCTTGTAGTAAATACAGAGAAGTTTTCAAATTTATTATCTAATTTTGCTTTTGTATCATCAGATAAGTTTAATGAAAATTCTAAACCTTCACTTCTACCAATCCAGTTTTCTTGCATTGTTAAAACTTTTTGTGGCCATTGGCCTTCTAAAGTTTTTAAATCATCTAACAAATCTTGAGAATATTTAGAAATACCAATGTAATATCCTGGCATATCTTTCTGATCTACTTCTGTATCACATCTCCAACAACAACCATCTTCAACTTGTTCATTAGCTAATACAGTATGACAAGGTTCACACCAGTTTACAGTTGTTGATTTTCTATATAATAATCCATCTTCATACATTTTGATAACAAATTCTTGTTCCCATTTTGAATATAAATTATCAGATGTAGCAAATTCTTGATTTTCAGAGAATGATAAACCTAAAGTTCTTAATTCTGCTCTCATATAATCAATATTTTCATAAGTCCATTTTTTAGGATGTAATTTATGTTTTATAGCCGCATTTTCAGCTGGCATTCCAAAACTATCCCATCCAATAGGATGTAATACATTAAAATCTTTTTTTCTAAAATATCTAGCAAAAGCATCACCTAGACAATAATTTCTTACATGTCCCATATGAATTCTACCACTGGGGTAAGGAAACATACTTAAAATAAATTTTTTCTCTTTTGTTTTATCTTCTAATGGTTCGAAACTTTTGTTGTCTAACCAGTATTTTTGCCATTTTGCTTCTATGCTTTTTGCATTATAATCCATTAGTATTCTTCCTTGTCTTGACTTTTTGCACTCTCAATTAAAGCTAAAGCTATTGAGAATAAATTTGCTACAACTGCACCAATTGCTAGTGCCATTGCTAATCTTTCATTATCCATAAATGTTAAGGCCATAAATGCAGGGATTAAGTGTAAATCTGCAACTAATGAACTTGCTAGCAGTTCTGCTGAGAGCAAGTTTCTAACTCCAATTTTTAAAATAGTTGATATTATATTTACAGAAGCTGCAATAAAAAGTGGAACAGCATGTGGTTCGTATAAAAAACCAGCCGTAGTAGTTAGAGACATTAGTGAGAAGAATATATAAGTTACCTTACCCCAATCCATGTTTATCCTTTGATTTGTTTAATTAAGGGTGATTTTATCTAAACTTGTATAAAAAAGCTATTAGTTATTTATCTTAAGATTTTTAACTTTTTATAGCTTTTAAAGATACAAATAATTGATAAAACAAATAAGTAATTATTACTTTAATAAATAATTCAATACATAGAACAAAAGAAAAAGAATTATTAAAAAAATGTATTGGTTCAATATTATGAAATAAAAAACTTAAGTTTACATCATTTGTAAAAAATAGATACATAAAAAAGAATCCATATAATATAGTGTATAAGAAGTTTTTTAAATTCCAAAATAAT
>JABSOL010000031.1 GCA_013215985.1 Campylobacteraceae bacterium | reverse complement strand
ATACAGGAGAGGCACTTTTAGTTTCAAAAAAAGGTTCTTCTCAAAAAGTTAAAGAAGTAGTAAATCAAATTAAAAAAATCTCTGATTTACATAATGTTCATTTAACTGCTCATAGACCTTGTGGAACATATACAGTACTAGAAGATACTCCAGGAAATAAAATAAAAACTATTGTAGTTAAACCTGGTAAAAGATTATCTCTGCAAAAACACTTCCATAGAAATGAACATTGGATAGTAGTTTCTGGAACTGCAACTGTTACTGTTGATAAAAAAGTATTTTTACTTCGTCCAAATGAATCAACTTATATTAAAATGGGTGAAATTCATAGACTAGAGAATGAAGGTAAAATACCTGTTGTATTAATTGAAGCACAAGTTGGCGAGTATACTGGTGAAGATGATATAGTTAGATTAGAAGATGATTTTAAAAGATAAAAAATGAAAATATTTATAGAAATACCTACTTGGTTAGGTGATGCAATTATGACAACGCCTGCAATTGAATCAATAATAAAAAAATATCCAAAATGTGAAATTACTTTATTTGGTTCTTTTGTATCAACTATGGCTTTAAAAGAAATAAAAAATGTTAGAAATGTGATTATTGATGATTCTAAAAAAGAAGGTAATAGATATAAAAACCTTTATTATATGGCTAAAAATGCAGGTTCGTTTGATTTAAGTTTTTCTTTTAGAAGAACTTTTACTTCTAAGTTTATGAAGTTCTTTTTAATAAGTAAAAAAAAGTTTTCATATAAACGATATACAAAAGATGAAATACATCAAGCAATTAGATATAACGATTTTATTAATAAGTCTTTAAATACTTCTTTTGAAACAGACGATTTAAAACTTTATCAAAAGCCTTTTACTTACGAGAAAAAAACATTAGGTATGAATCCAGGTGCTACTTATGGATCTGCAAAAAGATGGTATCCCGAAGAGTTTGCTAAAATTGCAATTAAATTATCTAATGAATTTGATATTGTAATTTTTGGAGGTCCTGGTGAGACTGAAATAGCTGGAGATATTGTTAAAATCTTAGATTCTAATAATATAAAAAACTATATAAACTTAGCTGCAAAAACTACAATTCCTGAATTAATTAAAAGAGTTGCAGGACTTGATTTATTTATTACTAATGATTCAGGGCCTATGCATATAGCTGCTGCTTATAAAGTTAAAACAATTACTATCTTTGGGCCTACAAAGTTTACTGAAACAAATCAATGGCATAATCCAAATGGACAAATTATTACTAAAAATTTAGATTGTGCTCCCTGTATGAAGAGGGTTTGCCCTCTAAAACATCATAATTGTATGAAAGAAATAAAAGCAGCAGATGTGCTTAAAATGTTAGGTTATAATGAATAATATTAATGATAAGTTTCCTTGGGATAAGTTTTCAGATCAGCCCTATGTTATGAAAGACAAAGAATACAAAAAAATGATGAGAAAAAAGAATCTAAAAGATTATTTTCCTCTATTTTTTTATAATCTTATTATTTTCCCTTTAGCTTTAGTTTTTTCATTTATTTTTAAATCAAAACAAAAACTTTTTCCTGAGTTTTTTTCTATGTGTGTTAATTTAGACAAAGGCGATACACAAGTATCTTTAATAGCTGAACTTAATTGTAAGAATATACAAATAAGAGTTCCTTTATCTGAAATTCCAAGATTAAATGAATATGTTGAATTTGCTAAAAAGTTTAAAAATACAAAGATTTTAATTAATATTTTACAAGATAGAGAAAATATTGAAGATAAAGTATTACTGCGAAAAAATATTATACTTATCTTTTCTGCTTTCAAAGGTATTTCAAAAACATTCCAAATTGCAAATGCTATTAATAGATCAAAATGGGGATTCTTTAGTGTTGCTGAGTACTTAGAATTTTATAAAGTTGTTCAAAATATTAGAGATGAAAAGTTTAAAGATTATATTTTAGTTGGTCCTTCTGTTATAGACTTTGAATATCATTTTACAATAAGAGCTTTATTTAATAAACATGATGTTAAGTATGATAAATTATCTGTTTTATTATATGTTGATAGAAGAGGGGCTCCTGAAAATACTCAAATGGGAATTTTCGGGACAAGTAAAAAAATTGACTTTTTATATTCAATAGCTAAACTATCTTTAAAATCATCAGCTGATATTTTAATTACAGAAGTTAACTGGCCTATTTCAAATACTGCTCCTTGGGCACCAACTAGTGAAAATGAGTGCGTAAGCGAAGATGATTATACAAACTACATGCTAAGGTATTATTTTCTTGCTTTAGGAAGCAAGAAAGTACAATCTGTATACTGGCATCAATTAATTGCACCTGGATATGGTTTAATTGACTCACGTGAAGGTTTAAGAAAAAGAGAAGCATATCAAGCTTATAAAACTATGATAAGTTTTGTGCAAGATTGTGAAGTACTTAACTATACTTGTGCAAAAGATTTGCATGTATTAACTTGTAAAAAGAATAATAAATCATTTGATATTATTTGGTCTTCATCTTCTAGAGATATTCCTTTAGAAGAAGCAGGGCAGGTTTTTGATAAACTAGGTAATGAAATTAAAAATTATATAGAAATTTCTTCATCTCCTATATATGCTTTTCATAAGGTTAAATAATGTTTTACATTGATTATGAAAAAAAAACTATTTTTACAAAAGAATTAGAAAAGAATGATAATATTTCTAAAATAGAAAAAAACTCATTTTTATCTAAAATAAAATTAAAGAAAAAATCATATGCAAATGTTTATTTTTATGGAGGTCTTTTAAACTCTGAAACTAAAGATAAAATATTAAATTGTGAAAATATAATTGTTTCTTCTTTAACTGCGAAAAAGTATTTGACTATAAAAGTGAAAAACATAGATGAAAATAAAATTCAAGTTATTTATCCATCTATAAATGAAACAGTTTATAAAAAAGAAGAAGCAAAAGAATCCTTATCTAAAGAATTTACTTTTGACAAAAAAGCAGTTATTTTATTCTTTACAGCTAAAAACTTTAGAAAGAATGGAGCTAAAGAGTTTATTACTCTAGCATCATCACTTAACTATAAAAACAAACAAATTATAATTGCAGGTTCTAAAGAAGAAATAGTTAATTTAAAGTTTTTATTACCAAAAAAGAAATTATCATCAAATATTCTATTTTTAGAAGATTATAATAATATCTCAAAACTTTTTGCAGCTTCTGACATATTTTTATTTCCTTCAACTTCTTCTTCATTTTCTGTAAATGTATTAAAAGCAATGTTTCATAAAAATGCAGTATTTATATCATCGTCTTCATCCTCTTCTGAGATAGCAGATGTATATTCAACAATGAATGGAAATAACGATGGTGCAAGCCCTTTTAAGATTGATGCTCTATTAGCTAGGAAATCAGATTTAAAATTAATACAAAATGAAAATGCTAAAAAATCAAAAGAGTTTATTTTAGATTTGCAAATTCATAAATTTATTGAATCTTTTTTATAAAAGTAAGTTTAATTTAACTAAAACTTAAGATAAAAAAGGTACAATACTCAAATATATTTAGATTAAGGAATTATAATGTCAAGAAGATGTGCAATATCTGGAAAAGGGCCTATGGCTGGAAACAACGTAAGTCATGCTAAAAACAGAACAAAAAGAAGATTTTTACCTAACTTAAGAACTTTAAGAGTTACTTTAGAAGATGGTACTTCAAGAAAAATCAAAATTTCTGCTAAAGAGTTAAGAACTCTTAAAAAGAATTCATAGAAGCGCGTGAAGTGCCTCTATGAGAATTTTAATAAAAATAAAAAAAGCCCTTAATTGGGAAATTAGAACTGCTAAACCTGAATACAACTTAAACCCATTAATATACTCACACTTAAAACCTTTTAGATTACCACTAGTATTACTACAATTAATAATGATGATTGGAACCTTAGGTTATATCATAATTGACGATTTTAATATATTAGATGCAATTTATCAAACAGGTATTACTTTTACTACTGTTGGATTTGGAGAAATAGCTCCTATCTCACCAGCTGGACGAATATTTACAATTACACTTATTATATTTGGATTTGCTATTTTTACTTTATCAACCGCAATTTTAATTGATGCTGTAATTAAAGGTAAATTATTTGATTTATACAAGGAGCGAAGTATGCTTTATAAAATAGCCCGACTTAGAAAACATTTTGTAATATTTTATCATAATGAATATACAGCACAACTGGCAATACAATTTAGACTTAACCATATCCCTTTTGTTGTTGTTGATCCAAGTGAAGATATAGAACAAATTGCTAAAGAAAATAAATATCCATATTTTATACAAGATGAACCATTTAAAGAATCAGCATTTTTAAAATCACACTTATCATCTGCAAAAGGTGCAATATCTTTATCAAAAAGTATATCTGATAATATTACTTTAATTGCTTCAGTTCGTTTATATGAAAAAGAACTAGGAAGATCTCCTTTGTTGATTATTTCAAATGCTGAGACAGCAGATGATAAAGTAAGACTAAAAAAACTAGGAGCTGATAAAGTAGTTGCTCCTCCTGCACTTATGGCAAAAAGAGTTTCTGCTATGGCAATCAGACCTGATATGGAAAATGTATTAGAAGAGTTTTTATATAAACCTGATACTCCAATTGATATGGAAGAAATAATTATAAAAGATACATCTTGGTTAGTAAATAACGAACTTAAAGATGTAAGGTTAAGAGATAGAATGAAAGTTTCTGTTATTGGTATTACTGAAAAGAGTGGTAAATTCATTCAGATGCCAAAAGGAAATACAATTATAAAAGCTAATTGTAAACTTTTACTTGTAGGCAATCAAAAAGCAATTTCTAAAGCTAAAAGATTAGTTAATGATATAAATAAACCAATGGAGTGTTGCGAATAATGTTTTCTATTTTTCCCCTTAAAGGTTATATTGACCAAATAAACGGTTTCTATTTTGATGGTGTACATGCAGATTTAAAAGCAAATAATCAAAATGATTTAGGTTTTATCTATAGTGATACTTTATGTGATGTTGAAGCAGTTTTTACTTTAAATAAGTTTAGGGCAGCTCCTTTAAAACATTATGCTTTATATCCTAAAGATTTTCAAAGTAATTTTGTTTTAATTAATTCAAAAAATGCAAATGCAATGACAGGTAAAAAAGGAATAGAAGATATTAATGAAATATTTCATGCCTTAGATTTTGATCTTATAAATCCAATTATGAGCTCAACTGGAGTAATTGGATCTAGACTTCCTAAAGAGAAAATTATAAAAGCAGCCAAAAACTTTAATTTAAAAGCTTTAAATGCTAAAAATTTATCTCAAGCTATTATGACAACCGATTCTTATTCAAAACATTGTTTTTATGAAGTTAAATTAGAAAATGGACAAAGTTTTAAAATTGGAGCACTTGCAAAAGGTGCTGGAATGATAAATCCTAATTTAGCAACTATGTTATGTTTTATTTGTACAGATGCAGCTATTCCTAAAGAGGATATGAAAGAATTATTAAATATTAATGTTCATAGTACTTTTAATGCAATTTCAGTTGATGGTGATACTTCTACAAATGATACTGTTTTATTACTTGCTAATAAAAAGTCAGGTGTATATAACAGAGAAGCTTTTAAAGAAGCTCTTAGACTTGTAATGCATGATATGGCTATGTTAATGGTATCTGATGGTGAGGGTGCTAAAAAAGCAGCTTCATTTCAGGTAATTAATGCAGCAAGCAAAGAAGATGCAGAATTAGCTGCAAAAGCTTTATCTAATTCATTATTAGTTAAAACTGCTTTATTTGGAGAAGATCCAAACTTTGGAAGAATTGCTTCAACTATTGGAGCTTCAAGAATACAATGTGACGAAGAAACTTTAGTTATTTCATATAATGATGTAGTAGTTTTTAACAAAGGTGAAATTGTTTTTGATGATATTACTGAAGAAAAAGCTTCAAAAGTTTTAGAAAAAGAAAAATTTAAAATTAAATGTGATATTGGTCAAGGAACGCATTGTTTTACGGCATATGGTTGTGACTTAGGTTACAAATATGTTGAAATAAATGCTGATTATAGAACTTAAGAAAACAATTTCCTAAGTTATTAATTGATATAATTAATAAATCAAAAAAAGGATTTATAATGTTTCATGAATACAGAGATACAGTTAATAAATTAAAAAAAGAAAATGGACATTTTCTTAAGTTATTTGAAAAACATAATAATTTAGATGAAGAAATCACTGTTTTAGTTAAAAACTTTGCTAACGATGTAGAAATTGAAAAACTAAAAAAAGAGAAACTACGCTTAAAAGATGAAATTTTCACACTTATATTAAAAGAGATAAAAGCCTCTTAAATCCCAAAACTATCAAATTATAAGAGATAAAATATTTTTATCTCTTATTTCCTAATCTTTTTAATCCAATCTTCCCAATTACAATTAATACTAAGCACTTTTTAGATAATATAAGGGCAATTTAGACAATAAGGTATTAATTAATGGAAAATCTTTTTGAGAGTCAAGATATTATAGACATAAATATTGAAGATTCAGTTAAAGCTTCGTATTTAGACTATTCTATGAGTGTAATTATAGGTCGTGCATTACCAGATGCAAGAGATGGTTTAAAACCAGTTCATAGAAGAATTTTATATGCTATGCATGATTTAAATATGACAGCACGCGCTCCTTATAAAAAATCAGCAAGAATTGTTGGAGATGTTATTGGTAAGTACCATCCACATGGTGATACTTCTGTTTATGATGCACTAGTTAGAATGGCACAAAGTTTCTCTATGAGAGAACCTTTAATTGATGGTCAAGGTAACTTCGGTTCAGTAGATGGCGATAATGCAGCAGCGATGAGATATACGGAATCAAGATTTACTAAAATTTCTGAAGAAATTTTAAAAGATTTAGATAAAGACACAGTTAACTTCACACCAAACTACGATGATACAATGAAAGAACCATCAGTTCTTCCAACAAGAGTTCCAACATTATTAATGAATGGTTCTGAAGGTATCGCGGTTGGTATGGCTACAAAAATTCCACCACATAACTTAGGTGAATTATTAGAAGGAATCTTACATTTAATTGATAATCCAGAAGCTACGGCTGATGAATTAATGCAATTTATTAAAGGTCCTGATTTCCCTACTGGTGGAACTATATTTGGTAGACGTGGAATTATTGATGCTTATAATACAGGACGAGGTCGTGTAAAAATAAGAGCAAAACATCATATTGAAACTAAAGGTAGAAAAGAAGTAATTGTAATTGATGAACTTCCTTACCAAGTTAACAAATCAAGACTAATCGAACAAATTGCAACACTTGCAAAAGATAAAGTTATTGAAGGTATTTCAGAAGTAAGAGATGAATCTGATAGAGAAGGTATTAGAGTTGTTATTGAACTTAAAAAAGATGCTATGGCTGAAATTTTAATGAATAACTTATATAAATCTACTCCTTTAGAAACTACTTTTGGAATTATTATGTTAGCTGTTTATAATAAAGAGCCAAAAGTATTTAAATTACCAGAAATGTTAAATATTTTTCTTTCACATAGAAAAACTGTAATTATTAGAAGAACAATTTTTGAACTTGAAAAAGCAAAAGCTAGAGCTCATATTCTTGAAGGTTTAAAAATTGCCTTAGACAATATTGATGAAGTAGTACAAATTGTTAAAGCTTCTTCAAATGATGCTGATGCAAGAGAAAAACTTCAAACAAGATTTGCTTTATCTCAAATTCAATCTCAAGCTATTCTAGATATGAGATTAGGAAGACTTACAGGTCTTCAAAGAGATAAATTAGAACTTGAATATCAAGAATTATTACTATTAATTGCAGAATTAGAAGCAATTCTAAAATCTGAAGAGAGATTAAATGAAATTATTGTTGAAGAATTAGTTGAAATTAAAGAAAAATATACAACTCCTAGACGAACAGATATTGAAGATTCATATGAAGAAATTGATATTGAAGATTTAATTCCTAATGAGCCAATGGTTGTTACTATTACTCATAATGGTTATGTTAAAAGAGTACCAATTAAATTATATGAAAAACAAAGACGTGGTGGAAAAGGTAAAATTGCCGTAACTACTCACGATGATGACTTTATTGAAAGATTCTTTGTTTCAAATACTCATGATACTTTAATGTTTGTGACTAACTTAGGTCAATTATACTGGTTAAAAGTATATAGAATTCCTGAAGGTTCAAGAACGGCTAAAGGTAAAGCAGTTGTTAACTTAATTAACTTAAAAGCTGGTGAGAGAATTATGGAAATTATTCCAACTTCTGATTTTGATGAAAATAAATCATTAGCATTCTTTACTAAAAATGGTATTGTTAAAAGAACTTCTTTATCTCAATTCTCAAATATTAGATCTAATGGTGTAAGAGCTATTGTTTTAGATGATGAAGATGAAATTGTAACTGCTAAAATTACTTTACCTGAGTCTCAAAACTTAATGATTTTTACAGCTCTTGGTCAATGTATTAGATTTGATATTGAAAAAACTAGAGAACAAGGTAGAAGTACTAGAGGTGTTAGAGGTATTAAATTTAAACATGAAGAAGATTATGTTGTTGATGCTGATGTTATTGAAAATACTGAACAAGAAATTTTATGTGTATCTGAAAAAGGTATAGGTAAACGAACTGTTGTTTCTGAATATAGAGAAACAAATAGAGCTGGTTCTGGTGTTATTTCTATGAAAAGATCAAATAAAACTGGTGATGTTATTGGTGAAGTTATTGTTGATGAAAAACAAGACTTAATGATCTTAACTTCAGTTGGTAAAATGATTAGAGTAGATATGCAAAGTATTAGAAAAGCAGGTAGAGCAACTTCTGGTGTTATCATTGTTAATGTTGACAAAGGTGATAAAGTTGTTTCAATTGCTAAATGTCCAAAAGAAGATGATGAAATTGAACTTGATGAAAATGGTATTGCTATAATTAGAGATGAAGATGGTGAGATTGTTGAAAATACAAGTACAGAAGTAAATTCTGAAACTAGCGAAAATGTAGAAAAAACTGATTCAGCTGAGACTTCAGAAACTGAAGTAAAAGAAGAAAACAATGATAATGGAGAAAATGAATAATGAAAAAATATAATGTAGCAGTTATTGGTGCAACTGGTGCAGTTGGAGAAGAACTATTTAGAGTTATGGAAGAGTTAGATTTTCCTGTTGAAAATATAATTCCTTTAGCATCTGCTAAAAGTTTTGGAACATATATCGAATATAAAGGTAAAGAAATAGGCGTTCAAGTATTAAGTGAAAATTCTTTTAAAGAAAATTCAGTTGATATTGCTTTTTTCTCTGCTGGTGGAAGTATTTCTGCAAAATATGCAAAATATGCTGTTGAATCAGGTGCAGTTGTAATTGATAATACAAGTCACTTTAGATCAGATGATGATATTCCTTTAGTTGTACCTGAAGTTAATCCTGAAGATATTGAATTATGGACGAATAAAGGAATTATTGCAAATCCTAATTGTTCTACTATTCAAATGGTTTTAAGCTTAAAACCTTTAGATGAATTATATGGAATTAAAAGAGTTGATGTTTCAACTTACCAAGCTGTTTCAGGTGCTGGAAAAGCTGGTATGAAAGAATTATTTACTCAAATGCAAGATTTATTAACATTTAATTTATCTGATAGTGAAATTGAAGCATTTAAACACCAAATTGTAAATAATGTTATTCCTGCTGTAGATGTAGCAATGGACAATTCATTTACAAAAGAAGAAATGAAAATGATTAATGAAACTAGAAAAATCTTACATAAAGATATAGCAGTAGCTGCAACATGTGTAAGAGTTCCTGTTTTAAGAAGCCATAGTGAATCAATTACAGTAACATTTGAAGATGATGTTGAAGTTGATGTAGAAGAAGTAAGAGAAGCTTTAGAGCGATTTGAAAATGTAGAAGTTATTGATGATTTAAAAAATGATTCATACCCTATGCCTATTATCTCAACTGATACTGATATTACTTATGTTGGACGGTTAAGAAAAGATTTATACTCTAACAATATGTTACATTATTTTAATGTAGCAGATCAAGTTAGAGTAGGTGCTGCTACTAACTCAATTAGAATTGCTTTAAAATGGATAGAACTAGTAGAAAGTAAATAATTGTTAGAAAAAATATTTGAAAGTGCCATGTGGAAAACTAGATTCCTCGTGGTACTTGCAGTAGTATTTGGACTAATTGGTGCTTTAATTTTATTTGTAGTAGGTTCTATGGATATATGGAGCGTAGCTGCATATACATTTGATACTATTATAACTTCAGCTCATCCAGAAAAATTTCATGAAAATATTGTTTCTCGAATTATAGGTGCTGTTGATTTATATTTAATTGCTATTGTAATGCTTATATTTTCATTTGGAGTTTATGAATTATTTATATCTCCTATTGATCATAGTCAAGATGCAAAAGATGATTCTAAGGTATTATCCATTACAACATTAGATCAATTAAAAGACAAAATCGCAAAAGTAATTGTTATGGTTTTAGTTGTAAACTTTTTTCAAAGAGTTTTACATACAGAATATAATGGTGCTTTAGATATGTTGTATTTTGCTTTATCTGTTACAGCTCTGTCTGTAGGACTTTACTTTTTAGGTAAAGTTGGAAAAAATTAATAAAGAAGGTTTTTATATGTCAAAAATTTTTGTAGATGCATGTTTAGGAAAAGAAACTCCGTATTCTCCAGTATGGATGATGAGACAAGCAGGTAGATATTTACCAGAATACATGAAAGTTCGAGCTGAAGCTGGAAACTTTTTAAACCTATGTCATGATCCAAAAAAAGCTTGTGAAGTAACACTTCAACCAATTGATATTGTTGGTGTTGATGCTGCTATTTTATTTTCAGATATTTTAGTTATTCCAAATGAAATGGGAATGAAGTTAGAGTTTGTAACAGGTGAGGGTCCATTATTTAGAAATCCAATTAAAAACGAAGCTGACGTTGATGCATTAATTTGTGGAGAAGAAGCAGCTGTTAAATTAGATTACGTTTATGATACTATTAAATTAATTAGAGCCCAACTTGATGATGATAAAGCTTTAATTGGATTTACAGGAGCTCCTTGGACTTTAGTTACTTATATGATTGAAGGTAAAGGTACAAAAACTTATAACTTATGTAAAAAACTAATTTATACTCAACCAGAACTTATGCATAAACTTCTAGCTAAAGTAACTGAAGTTGTTAAACTTTACATGGTTAAACAAATTGAAGCTGGTATTGATGTAGTTCAAATCTTCGATTCTTGGGCAGCTGCACTTGAAGAAGAAGAATATTTTGAATTCTCTTGGAAATATATGGTAGAAATCTGTGATTATTTAAAAGAAAAATATCCAGAAACTCCAATTATTATGTTCCCTAAAGGAATTGGACAATATTTAGATAGAATTTATGGAAACTTTGATGTATTCGGTGTTGATTGGTCAACTCCTATGTCTTTAGCTAAAGAAAAACTTGGTGATAAATATGTTCTTCAAGGTAACATGGAGCCTTGTAGATTATATTCACAAGAAAAAACTACTAAAAGCATTGAAGACATTCATTCAGTAATGCAAGGCAAAAGACATATCTTTAATCTAGGACATGGTATTTTGCCAGATGTTCCAGTTGAGAATGCAAAACACTTTGTTTCAGAGTG
This sequence comes from Campylobacteraceae bacterium, assembly GCA_013215985.1. GTDB lineage: Bacteria > Campylobacterota > Campylobacteria > Campylobacterales > Arcobacteraceae > NORP36. Next base: position 8,602 of record JABSOL010000031.1, on the reverse strand, counting down.
CCAAAGAATTTCAAAAAACTAATACTAAAATTTTATAATTAATAAAAAACTAAAAAGTGAGAAGATTTATCTTTTCACTTTTTTTTTACGAAAGAAAATAATGTCATATACAAATTCAATAATATTTGGTCCGATTCCATCAAGAAGATTTGGTATTTCTTTAGGTATAGATTTATCACCAGGAAAAAAACAATGTAATTATGATTGTTTATACTGTGAACTAGAAGCTGCTCCTACAGTTGAAACTATGGATGAATATCCAAGCGTTGAAGAGATTATAAAAGAAATCAAAACCAATCTCCTTAAACATGATAGAATTGATGTATTAACGCTTACAGCTAATGGAGAACCTACTTTATATCCTAAGTTAGATGAACTAATAAATGAAATTAATAAAATCAAAAATGATACAAAAACTTTAATACTTTCAAATGGAAGTACAATTTATGATGAGTCTATTTATAATACATTATTAAAAATAGATACTGTTAAATTATCACTTGATTGTGTAAGCCAAAAGAGTTTTAAAAAATTAGATAGATTCCATAAAGGAATTGATATCTCAAAAATCATTAAATATATGGCTAAGTTTTCAAAAGAAACTAAGAATTTATTTGTTTTAGAAATCTTATTTGTAAAAAGTATTAATGATAAAAAAGAAGAAATAGATTTATTATATAAAGCAGTGCAAGAGATTAATCCAGCAAGAGTTGATATTGGTACAATTGATAGACCACCTGCTTATAATATTAAACCTGTACCTTTTGAGACACTTGAATCTGTGGCTAAAACATTTGAAGGAATAAATGTAAATATTGCTTATAAAAATAGACCAGTTCAAGAACTTAGTTTTTCAGAAGAAGATATTTTATCTTTATTACCAAGACGACCTTTAACAAAAGAAGATATTAAAAATACTTTCTCAGAAGAATCAAAAATTCACTTAGAAAAACTTGTAAATGAAAATAAAATCAATCTTGTAAACAGCTCAGGAGTAGATTTTTACAAAGTTTTGTAATTCTTTTAAAATACTCTTGACAAATAAAATAATTTTTACTATACTTCCAATCTATTTAACATAACTAATAGATTCCGGCATAGCTCAGTGGTAGAGTAGATGACTGTTAATCATTTGGTCCCAGGTTCGAATCCTGGTGCCGGAGCCATTATGAATTTTATAAGAAATTATAAATGATTAAAATATACTTTTATTTCACGAAATAAGTTCTAAGAATAATATTTATTTTTAGAACTTATTTTTCTGGTGATTATAGAGAAGAGGAAATACCCAGCTCCATTTCGAACCTGGAAGTCAAGCTCTTCATCGCTGATAATACTGCAGGGTCCCCTTGACGGAAACGTAGGCCGTTGCCAGATTTAAGTATTTTATAAAGCTTTATCTTATTCAACTATTATAGTTGTTTAAGGTAAAGCTTTTTTTTTGCCCAAAATTAATTAGAATCTTGTCTATAAGAGAGATCAAATAAATTGATCAATCCTTTAAAATAGTTTTATAACTTTTGATAAATCATAAAGATCTGTAAATACTTTTTCATCAATATCAATTAGAATAAATAATACAGCTGTAATAATATACAAAATAATTGTACCTACAATATTATTCTTATCATATAATTTAAAAGCTGTACCTAATGATTTTTTAACTTTCATTCCAAAAGCATTTAAAGAAATAAATTCATCTAAAAGTAAATGTATGTTAAATCCTAAAAATAAAAATATACCTGCAAGAGTTGCAAAATAAAGATTATAATTCAAGTAGTTTTCAAATAAAGATATTATTAATAATCCAAATAAAATACCCATAGGAATAGTATGAAAAATTCCTCTATGTGTTGTAAAGTTTAAAAATAGTTTTGTAAATATTATTTGTAATATTACACCTGATATTAACCAAATTACAACCATATCTACTAAAGGTAAAGTTTCACTTGTTGATAATAATAAAAGTAATGGTAAAAAAGTAGACATTATTTTAAAAGCTATTTGTACAGCTTTTGAAGTATCAGAATCTAAATCAGGAAGTATTCCTCCTATTAGTCCTAAAGTTAAAAGTACAAATGCTTCACTTGTACTTATTACTCCAGAAGCATAAATTGGTGCAATTGTTATTCCTGTTATAATTACAGCAATATTTACATGTTGTTCGAACGTCGCCAAAAATTTCCTTCGTATAGTTAAATGTGTCTTTAATATGTACAATACATAAAAGAATTTTATATATTAAAACTTAATGATTCTTTTTTTGTAGAAAAATATAAAATAAAGAAAATTTAAAAATTTGTATAAATTATTATGCATTATATAGTATTTAACACTAGATACTACTTATACTAATGCTTTTGTAATAAATAAAAATGTTGTATTTTTTACATATACATGAGTAAATTACTAGTTTATTATAAATTAATTATTGAACATACTAATTTTGATTTGCATTATCAATATTTTCTGATATACTCCGCCGAAATTTTATAATAGGAAAAATATATGAAAAATATATGTAGAAGTTTTATATTACTAATTGCTTTATTAGCTAGTAATTTAAATGCAAAAGATATCACATTTGTTGATACAGCTGGTAGACAAGTTACTTTACCAGAGGGTGGAGTTGATCGTGCTATGTTAGGTGCAGGTAGAATGGTTTATGCTATTGCTTCTATTTTTGGAAAAGATGCAAACATGTTTGACAAAATTGTTGGAATGAAAAGTGATTTAAGAAAATATGATCCAGATGCTTATAGAAAATATTTAGCTAAATTCCCACAGTTAAAAGATATTCCTGAATTTGGAAGTCCTTACCAAGCTGATTTTAGTATTGAAAAAGCAATTGCTATGAAAGCACAAGTTGTTATTTTAAATCTTGGTAATTTATATAAAGCACAAGAATCAGGAATTATTGTTAAATTAAAAAAAGCTGGAATTGAAACAGTATTTATTGATTTTAGACAAGCTCCCATGAGAAATACAGTTCCTTCTTTATTAGTACTTGGTAAAGTTTTTGGAAAACAAGCTAAAGCTTTAGAAGTTATTGATTTTTATATTACTCAAATTCAAAGAGTAACATCAAAAATTGCTTTAATTAAAGATACAAATAGACCAACAGTATTTATTGAAAATGCAGCAGGTTCTGGTTGGTTTGATTGTTGTAGTACTTATGGTGATACAAACATGGGTAGATTCATTAATGTAGCTGGTGGTTATAATATTGCATCTCAATTATTTGGTGGATACAGAGGACAAGTAAGTCCTGAATTCTTATTTAAAAAAGATCCAGATATTATTATTGGAACTGGTGCTAACTGGGCTGAAGCAGTTCCTACAACTAAATCTGTATTATTAGGTTATAAAACTAATAAAGAAGATGTTCAAAAAAGAATTTCAGACTTAGCTAATAGAAAAGGTTGGAATACTTTAAAAGCTGTTAAAACTAAAAGATTCTATAGTATTTATCACCAATTCTATAATTCACCATTTAACTTTGTTGCAATTCAACATTTTGCGAAAGCTTTTTATCCAAAAGTATTTAAAGACTTAGATCCAGATGCAACATTTAAAGAATACCATGAAAAATTCTTACCTGTTTCATACGAAGGTCAATTCTGGGCTAAGTATAACTAGTCTTATATATGATAAACAATAAAATAAACAATAAAAAATATACATCTGCAGAAATATATTTAAAATCAGTTCTTAAAAAAAGACTATTGATTTTAGCTTTTTCTATTATTTGTGTAGTACTATTTTTATATGATTTAGCAAATGGTCCAGGGGAATATCCCCTGGAGCAAATAATTGCTACATTATTTGATAAAGAAGCAATTTCAATTCAATTAGAAGTTGTAGTATGGGATTTTAGAATGCCAATTGCAGCAATGGCAATTGTTGTAGGTGTAATGTTATCTTTAGCTGGTGCTCAAATGCAAACTGTTCTTAATAATCCTTTAGCTGATCCTTTTACTTTAGGTATTGCTTCAGCTGCAAGTTTTGGGGCTGCTATTGCAATTACATTTAACTTTAGTTTTGGTCTTGATATAGATCCTTCTGTTTTAGTAACAGTGAACTCATTTATTTTTGCACTTGGTGCATCTATGCTTTTATTTGGTATTACCAAACTTAGAGGTGTTTCATCAGAGACAATGATATTAGTTGGTATTGCTTTAATGTTTGCTTTTGGAGCTTTAGTTTCACTAGTACAATATGGTTCAAATGAAACTCAATTACAACAACTGTTATTCTGGACTCTTGGTTCTCTTGGAAAAGCAACTTGGGTTAAAATCTCTATTTGTATTGCAGCTATTACTTTATGTTCTTTATTCTTTGCTAATAAAGTATGGGAAATGACAGCTTTACGATTGGGTGATGAAAAAGCTAGAAGTATGGGTATTAATGTTTCAAAACTAAGATTACAAATGTTACTTTGTATTTCTGTATTATCTGCACTTGCTGTATCATATGTTGGAGTTATTGGTTTCGTAGGACTAGTAGGTCCTCATATTGCTAGAATGTTAGTTGGTGAAGATCAAAGATATTTTTTAATAGTTTCTGCTTTATGTGGTGCTATTATGATGTCTTTAACATCAATAGTAAGTAAAAGTTTAGTTCCTGGAATTATATTTCCTATTGGTATTATTACTTCTTTAATTGGTATTCCATTTTTTGTAAGTTTAATTCTAAGCGTACGACGTCAAAATTGGTAGGAGAAAAATATGATTAGTGTAAAAAATTTATCTGCTGCTTATAGAGATAATAAAGTATTAGATAATATTTCATTCGATAATATTGAACCAGGAACATTAATTACTTTAATTGGTCCTAATGGTGCAGGGAAGTCAACATTCTTTAAATGTTTAGCTGGTATTCATGATTTGGATTCTGGTAATGTATATTTTAAAGATAAAGATATTGTTAATATTTCTTCATATGATTTAGCTCAAGAAATTTGTTATATGCCTCAAAACACATATACAAACGCGGCTTTGACTGTCTTTGAAGTAATATTAATGTCACAAAAATTCTCTTCTGGTGGAAAAGTTAATAATGATGACATTGAAATGGTATCTAAATTATTAGAAGCATTAAAATTAGAAGAATTTGCAAGTAGATATTTAAGTGAGTTAAGTGGAGGGCAGAGACAGTTAGTTAGTTTAGCGCAAGCACTTATTAGAAAACCTTCTGTTTTATTACTTGATGAGCCTACTAGTGCTTTAGACCTTAATCATCAAATAGAATCTCTAGATTTAATTTCTTATGTAATAAAAGAAATGAAAATAGTTTGTATTATTGCTTTACATGATTTATCTTTAGCTGGAAAATACTCAGATTATATTATGGTATTAGATAAAGGTAAATTAGTAGATTATGGAAAACCAAAAGATGTTTTATCTATTGATATGTTAAAAACTGTATATCATGTAAAAGCTAAAATATATAATGACGAAGAGGGTACTTATATTAATCCTTATAAATCATTAACAAGTGATGAAAGCTCTTTAGCTGAAATTACTAAGTGTATTAAGAACTAAAAAGAAGAGGCCTTTGGCTCTTCTTATTTAGTTTCTATATATAATAAATATTATTATCATAATTTAAAAGGTATTCCATCTACTTATTTAGTTCTAAATATTTAAAGATCTAAATGAGAGTTTAACTTTATTTATTTTTTTTAGCTTATACCTTTTGTTGGATGCTTTTATCTCACCTCTTTTTCTTAATTCATTTAATTGTGATATTGAGGTACAGCTATTTATTTCTTCATTTGTGATGTCTAAATTAGAAGATATTAGATTATTCTTTTCATTATCTAATTTAGCTTTTTCTTTATCTTTAATCATTTCTATTTCAGCTATCCTTAAATCTTTAGATTTAAAGTTATTTTTATCTTTATTTAATTGAATTTTACCTTTAGACTGAATGTGAGAATTGAAATATTTATTTGCTTCATCACAAGTTTGTATTAATCTTTTTACTTCTGCTTTTTGTTTTAATCCAATTACATCATATATTGATGTGCAATTATATATTTCACTATGTTCTATAATTAAACCAGATGATAATAACTCATTTTTTGCCTTATCTAATTCAATTATATTTTTATCTTCTGTAGAAATATCTTTTAATTCAGTCTTCATCTTAATCCTTAAATTATTTTATATTAATAATATGGATTATATATTAAAAAGATATTAAAAAATGATCAGAATAAGTAAATATTACTACACTTATTATAAAGATAGATATTTATAAATTAATATATGAATTTGAGATAAAAGTTTAATTTTTAAAGGTTCTATACTATAAGGTGAGACAAATATTTATGTTGTAAACATAATAATTCTCTTTTAAAATATTACAAAATGATTATTGATTCCTTTTAATAAGGATGATAAGTCCAAAATAAGCTATTTTAGGACTTATTTATAGTGATATCATCTAAAATCTTTATTATTTATAATACTATCCTTTTTAAAAGGAAGTAAATATATACTAATTTGAACCTAAACGCCTATAACCCTTGACATCCTATCCTTTTTTGTCTATAATTCACGTCCATAAAATGTGGTTAGGGTGTGTTTAACGACATAGACCTAATGAGTTCTTTAAAGGAAAAAAATGGAAAAAATTAGATTAAAGCTTAAAGCTTATGATCATAGAGTTTTAGACAGAAGTGTTGCTTCTATAGTTGAAGCCGTTAAGAGAACTGGTGCTGAGTTGAGAGGTCCTATACCTTTACCAACGAAAATCAGACGTTATACAGTTATCAAAGGTCCTCATGTGAATAAAAGTTCAAGAGAACAATTCGAAATCAGAATTCATTCAAGAATGATTGATATCGTTTCTGCTACTCCTGACACTGTTGATTCATTAATGAAATTAGATTTAGCTCCTGAAGTAGATGTAGAAGTTAGATCTATGGGTAAAGAATAGAAAGGTAAAATATGGAATTTATTGTACAGAAAATCGGTATGAGTAGAACTGTTTCAGTTCCTGCTATTCCTGTTACACTTTTAAAGGTTCTTGATACTAAAGTGTGTGACGTATTAGAAAACGGTGACGCTATCGTAGCTTATGCTAACGGTAAAAAATTCAATAAGTGTATTGAAGGTCAACAAAAGAAATTTAATCTATCTAAAGAGTTTAACAGATTTGCAACTATTGAAGTAGCAAACGCTGAAGCTGGTGATATAGATTTAACTCCTTTAACTACTGCTAAGTTATTAAGATCTACTTTTACTTCTAAAGGTAGAGGTTTTGCTGGTGTAGTTAAAAGATGGAACTTTGCTGGTGGTAGAGCTTCACATGGTCATAGAATGGGTCGAAGAACTGGTTCTATTGGTAATGCTGAGTGGCCAGGTAGAGTTATGAGAGGTAAGAAAATGCCAGGACATTACGGTCATTGTACTGTATCAGTTAGAAATGATGTTGTATCATTTGACGCTGAAACTGGTATCTTAGTTGTTAAAGGTTCAATTTCTGGACCAAATGGTGGATTAGGTAAAATAAAGGTTGCTAAATGAGTAAAGCATTAATTTTAAACGAAAAATTTGAAAACGCAGGTGATGTTGTATTACCAGCTAAATATGCAGAGATTAACTCTCATAACTTATACCTTTATGTTAAGTCTTACTTAGCTTCTTTAAGAGCTAATACTGCTAGAGCTAAAGGTAGATCAGAAGTTCGTGGTGGTGGTAGAAAACCTAAGGCACAAAAAGGTTCTGGTGGAGCTAGATGGGGATCTTTAAGATCACCTTTATTCGTTGGAGGGGGACAAGCATTTGGACCTCAAAAAAGAAACTATGTTCAAAAAATTAATAAAAAACAAAAAGTATTAGCTTTAAGTTTTGCATTAAATGCACAAGGTGAGAATGGTTCTTTATTTACTGTTGATTCAATCAAAGTTGAGTCTGGTAAAACTAAAGATGCTATTGCAGTAATGTCTAAATTAAACCAAAGAGATGTATTAATCGTTGTTGATTCAATTGATGAAAACACTTATTTAGCGTTTAGAAACATTAAAAATTGTTATATGATAGAAAAACAAGAAGTTAACGCTTACTTAATTTCTGCATATCACTCAGTACTAATTGAAAAATCAGTGCTTGAAGCATTAACAAAAGAGGCGTAAGATGGCTGATATTACAGATATTAAAGCAATATTATATACAGAGAAAACAATTGAATTACAAGAACATGGTGTAATCGTTGTTCAAACTAGTCCTAGAATGACTAAGAACGGTTTAAAAGAAGTTTTTAGAGAATACTTTGGTGTTACACCTACAAAAGTTAACTCTTTAAGACAAAAAGGTAAAGTTAAAAGATTTAAAGGGAAACTAGGATCACGTCCAGATTTCAAGAAATTCTATGTAACACTACCAGAGGGCGCTGAAATAGCGAACCTTTCAGCTTAAGGGATTATGAATGGCAATTAAAAAATTTAGACCAATAACACCTTCAAGAAGATTTATGACTGTAATGGATACTTCTGATATTACTTCTAAACCAACGCTTAGATCTTAACTTAAAAGAGTAAAAGCTCATGCTGGTAGAAATAGTAACGGTAGAATCACATCTAGACATAAACAAG
>JABSOL010000030.1 GCA_013215985.1 Campylobacteraceae bacterium | reverse complement strand
TCATTACCATAAATATCTTTAAACGAATAATAATTTTTATTTTCATCTTTTTTATTTTCTGTATTTAGAACTAAATCACCTTTGTGATTAATTATAAAATAGTTTATATCATTTTCTTCTTGAGACATTTGTTGTAAAGATGATTTAATAAAGCTTATTTGTTCTTTTTTTGCTAAATATTTTGTTTTATTATATAAAGAATAGCTAAGATTATAAGCTACTATACTTTGATTTTTAATTCTTTCTTTTTTATTATTTAGAATTGACATTTCTTCAAATAATATATCATTAGCTCTATTATCAACAGAAGTTTTTATATAAAATTTTTCTCGCTCAATTAAAGTATGTTCGTAGTTGTTTATGTAGTTCTTGAAATTATCAAATTCAGATTTTAATAATACTATTCCAATAATTGTTGAAATAGTAAATATTATTATTGTTGAGCTTAATAGGGTAATCTTTTTAATACCCTTTTCTATGTTGGTTTTATATACTTTTCTCAAGATTAAGCTTGTATCCCATATTTGAAATATTCTTTATACAATTAATAGGAAGTTTTTTTCTTAAAAAACCAATAGTAGTTCTTAGTGAATTAAGACTCATATATTCGCTTTCCCATACTTTTTGCTCAATTTCTTCATATAAAATAATTCTATTTCTATTTCTAACTAAAAGTTTTAGAAAAAGTAATTCTTTTTTATTTAAGTCAATGACTACATCACAATTATAAAATAAAGAGGTATTGTTATCAAAATAAAAATTTTCATCTAAAATTACTTTAAAATTAGTTTCATTTTCTAAAGAATTTACTGCTTTTGTGAGTGCAGGGAGGAGATTTCTACTATTTAATGGTTTAATTATATATTTTTCTAAATTAAGTTCAATTGCATCAAGTAAATACTTTTTATCTGAAAAAGCAGTAGATATAATTATTTTAACAGAGGAATCATTTTCTCTAATTCTTTTACTTAAATCTATTCCATTTAATCTTGGCATATTAATATCTGTTAGTATAATATCAGGAGAATACTTATTATATAACTCATAAGCTTCTTCTCCATCAACAGCTAAATATAATTCGTTAAACATTCTTTTTAAGAACCTTGCATTAATGGTTCTTACTCCTTCATCATCCTCAACATAAAGAATAGTATATTTTTTGAACTTATCCATTTTCTGCCTTTAAAAGTAAGGGCCTAGGCCTTAGCTTTTTTTATTTTAGCATAAACTTCACTCATCAATGGCATTAATAATAAAATAACTGTTATTACTAATATCGTTAAAGTTATTGGTCTTTCCCATAAAAATGATAAAGAACCATCTGAAATCGTTAATGCACGTCTAAGATTATCTTCCATCATTCCACCTAAAATAAATCCTAAAATCATAGGAGCCATTGGGAAATCAATAATTCTTAAAAATAATGCAACAACTGCAAACATAGTCATCATATAAATATCAAAAGTATTAAATGTTACTAAATAAACACCAACTAGAGAAAAGAATATAATTAAAGGTAATAACAATTGTTTTGGAATTGTTAATAATCTAGCAATATAAGGAATTAACGGTAAATTTAAAACTAATAATACAACATTCCCAATATACATAGAAACAATTACAGACCAAAATAGTGCTGGATTATCAATATACATTGTTGGACCTGGTTGAATTCCATATGAAACTAAAGCTCCTAAAATAATAGCAGTTGTTCCCGAACCTGGAATTCCTAATGTAAGTAAAGGAACAAAAGAACCTGAACAAGCAGCATTATTTGCAGCTTCTGGTGCAGCTAATCCCCTTAAACTACCTTTACCAAATTTTAGTTTTTCTTTAGCAGAAGCGAATGATCTCTCCATTCCATAAGCTAAGAAAGAAGCAATAGTAGCCCCTGCTCCTGGTAATACTCCAACAAAGAAACCTAGAACTGAAGAACGTGCCACTGTAGGTGCCATATCTTTAACTTCTTCTCTAGTTAGTTTTAATGAACCAATTGATTTATTAAGTTCATCTCTTTCTTTTTGTGTTTGTTCTTTATTATCTAAAATATTCATCATAGCTTCAGATAAAGCAAATGCAGCCATAGCTAAAAGTAAGAATGAAATTCCATCAATTAAATCTAGTCTTCCAAAAGTGAATCTGGCAATTCCTGAATCACTATCTGTTCCTACAGTTGCAAGCATAAGACCAAAAATAGTCATAATTGCAGCTTTTAAGAATTTACCTTTACCAGCAAATGCGGCAACTGCTGTAAGTCCTAGAACCATCAATGCAAAATAATCAGCTGATTGAAATGATAAAGAAACACTAGCTAATGCAGGTGCTGCAAATAATAAAAATACTGCGGCAATAGTTCCACCTGTAAAAGATGAATAAGCAGCAATTGCTAAAGCTTTTCCTGCTTGTCCTTTTCTAGCCATTGGATATCCATCAAATGATGACGCAACAGTTCCAGCAACTCCAGGCGCATTAATTAAAATTGATGAAGTAGATCCCCCAAAAATTGCACCATAATAAACACCAGCAATTAAAATTAAACCAGATGATGGTTCCATTCCATAAGTAATTGGAATCATTAACGCAATTGCTGAAATGGGACCAAGTCCTGGCAACATACCAATGAATGTTCCTGCTAAACATCCAATAACTACCATCATTATATTATAAGAAGAAAGTGCCGTAGCAACTCCTTGTAAAACACCATCTATCATGATTCATCTCCTGCGAAATATTCAACTATCATTCCTGGATCAATATATACACCTAAAACATTATTAAGTAATAAATAAAATCCTACTGATACTCCAACTGAAATTAGAAGTATTCTTTTCATATTTTTCTCTTTTAAAAGTACAAAACCTGTTACTAAAAATATTATAGTAGCTAGAATAAAACCTAAAGATCTGATTGTAAAACCATAAAATAACATTGATGCTACAAAAGCTGATGTTGTTTTAAAATCTAGAGATTTTATAAATTCAGGAGATAAATAATCTCTGTCTTTTTCAATAAAAGATAAAGCAAATATTATTAGAGAAATGATTATTCCCGCAATTCCTATATAAAAAGGAAATGTCGAAGCTGTCATAACTTCATAATGATTTCCCGGCATTTTTTTAATATTAAATACATTTAAAAAATAAAAACATGAAAAAGCTAAAAAGAATAAAGAACCTATTGTATTTTTTGTCATAATTACACCTTAATAAAAAGAAGGCCTAAGCCCTCTAATTTTATAAAAATCCCATTTCTGTCATAAGTGAACCAATCACTTTTTCTTGACTTTCTAAGAATGATTTAAACTCAGTAGTTGGTTTATATAAATTTGCCCAACCATTTCTTTTTCTAACAACTTCCCATTCAGGAGTATTGTACATTTTCTCAATTACTGCAGCAAAAGCTTCAGCTTTTTCTTTTGTCATATTTGGAGCTCCGAAGAAACCTCTCCAGTTTGCAAAATATGCATCAACACCCATACTTTTAAATGTAGGAATTCCAGCAACACTTTCATTTGCAGTAACTCCAATGATTCTAAGTTGACCTTTCATATGCTTGTCTAAAACTTCACCAAGACCAGTTGATAAAATATCTACTTCACCAGTTAATAAACCAGCAAGTGCTTTTCCCCCAGCATCATAAGGAACATATCTTACAGATGTTGGATTAGCTCCAGCTGCTTTAAATATTTGTGCTGCAACAAGATGATCCATTGAACCTCTTGAAGACCCACCAGCAATTTTTACTTTTCTTGGGTTTTTATCAAAAGCAGCTTTAATATCAGCCCATGATTTATACTTTGAATCAGGTTTAACAACAAGAACACCATAATCCGCAACAACAGAAGATACTAATGTTAAATCTCTAAATGATTGAGGAAAAACACCTTGAAGTGATCTAATTACAATTGGAGTTGAATTAACCATTAAAGTATTTTTTTGTTTTTTAGCCGTTTCAATAATGTAAGCAATAGCTTTACCACCACCTCCACCTGACATGTTTTCAAAAGATGTTTGTTTAACTAAACCAGATTTTTTAAGTGCTTCACCAACACCTCTAGCAGTTCCATCCCATCCACCACCAGCTCCACCTGGAATTAGGAAGTGAATTTTTTCAATACTAGACGCCATTGAAGAGGTAGCCATACCTGCAACAAGTAAACCTGCTAATGCAACAGTTTTAAATTTTTTTGTAAAATTTTCTTTCATAGTAATCCTTTAATTTATTATCTACTTATAAAAATTATAAAAGAATTAAATGTAAGAAAAGTAAAATAATTGGTAATTTTAGTAATTTATATTGAAGTATATTCTTTTTATTTATTATATTTTTTATTTAATCTATCATAATCAATTTTAAATGCTTTAAATTTATTTAATTCATTATTTTTAAAATCATTTATAATCATAAGTTTTCTGCTTTCAGCAAGAGGAGAGTCACCTAAAAATGTTTTTACACCATTTAGAATTTTTTCTAAAGTTCTTTTCTCATTTTTATTAATACTTTTATTATTTAATCCAATAGTACCAATAAAAATTGCTTTTGATTTTTTAACAATTCTAATTTTATTTTTAATTTGAGGATTTATTTCAACTATTACATCATAAAATGCTTTGGTAATAAGACCTACATTTTCTTTTGAGAAAAATACATTATACAAAATCTTTTTTTCTTTACTCGATAGTTTAATTTTGTTTAATATGGGTAAAAAACTTTTTTTAAACTTTTTATTGTATTTATTTGTTAACCAGTATATTGAATTATCTGATTTACCTAAAGCATAAAGATTATATTTTTCTAAGTTTGAGAATACATTCTTTTCATTTTTTTGTGAAATTAAATAATATGTTTGAACATCTTTATTATTTACTCGAAGAAACCATTTATCATTTATTATTTTGTCTAACTCATTTTCATATTTAAAATAAAAAAATGGATGTGCTACAATTACTTTAATTTTGTTATTTTTAAAGTCATTTAATATATCTTTTTCATTTGTATATATTATTGTATTAGCATCAATATTATGATCTTTAAAGTACTTCTCCATAACCTTTATTGATAGAGCTAAATATTTCTGAGTATGAACACCATTGATATATACACCTGTAGTTAAATGTATAACATTTGAAAAAGAAGTAGATAATAAAATAAGTATCAAAATTAAAATTTTCATAACTTCCCTTTTTAATAGTATTGAATATTAGTTAAAAATTAGGCAAAAAAAAAGGAACGAATTGCTTCGTTCCTTTTTGAATACAATAAAAAATTGTAAGACTATCTTTTCGAGAATTGAACAGATTTTCTTGCTTTTTTTCTACCACATTTTTTTCTCTCAACTGATCTAGCATCTCTAGTTAATAAACCAAATGGTTTTAAAACTACTCTGAATTGCTCATCAAAAGCAACTAAAGCTTTAGAAATACCATGTCTAACAGCATCAGCTTGTGCAGAATATCCTCCACCTAAAGTTTTGATTACTAAGTTAACAGAAGTTTCTTGTTTACAAACTTCTAATGGTTGCATAACTCTTTTTTTAATAGCTTCGTGACCACCTAACCATGCGTCAATTGACATACCGTTAATGATAATTTCACCTTTACCAGCTTCTAACCATACTTTAGCAATAGCTGATTTTCTTTTACCTGTTGCGTATATTTTTGCCATTATTTCTATCCTTTGATTTGAGCAGTGTGAGGGTGCTCAGCGTCTGCATATACTTTTAATTTTTTGATCATAACTTTACCAAGTTTTGTTTTAGGTAACATCCCTCTAGTCGCTAATCTAAATAATTTTTCAGGATTATTGTCTAACATATCAGACATTTTGTGAGTTTTAGTACTACCAAAATAACCTGAATGTGTGAAATAATTTTTTTGCTCTAATTTCTTACCAGAAAATCTAGCTTTTGAAGCATTAATAATAACTACGAAATCTCCACAATCTACGTGTGGTGTATAGTTAACTTTATTCTTACCTCTTAAAATTGTAGCTACTTCAGTAATAATTCTACCAAAAACTTTATCAGTAGCATCAATTACATGCCATGCTCTTTGAATTTCATTAGCTTTCGCCATTTGAGTAAATTTCATTTATTTTCTCCGTTTGTTTTATGAGGTAGAATAATAACAAATTAAACTTAAGATAGACTTAAATTAAGTAATATTTAATATTTAATTCTTAAACTTTATAATAAACTTAGAACCTATAGAAATATCACTTTTTATTTCTAAATTAAACTTGTGAATTCGTATAATATTATTAACTATAAATAGACCTAATCCTAACGAGTTATTCCAAGTATTATGCGAAACTCTATAAAATTTACTTGTAATTAGATTGATGTCTTTTTCACTTATTCCAATACCAAAATCTTCAATAATTATTTCATTTTTATCTAAAGAAATAATAATTTTATCTTCTGAATATTTTAAAGCGTTTTCTATTATATTACTAAGAACAATATTAAATAATATTTCATCTACTTCAAGTTCTAATTCATTGCCTTTTATAATAATTTTTCTGTGTTTATATTTTGCTTCTAAATCACTAATAATCTCTATACACATCTTTTTAATATTATTATTTTTGAAAGTAAGTTTTTGTTTGCCTTCTTCTAATTGTAGGCTTAGTCTTAATGTATCTATTATTGCGGTCATTTTATTTGCATTTGTATTAATTTTATGTAAAAACTTATTTTTTATCTCTAGTGGCAAGTTTTCATCTTCTAAAATTGTTTGAGTATATCCTGATATTATTGCTATTGGATTCTTAAATTCATGTGAAATTGCAGAAATAATTTCATCTTTTTGCCTATTGGAAAGTTTTAATTTTGCATTCTGTTTACTTTTTTGTTTATCTCTTTTGGATAAACGGTTTGACATAGTATTTAAGTATCTTGTAATTGTATGAAACTCTAAAGTAAAATCTGATTTTATTTTATTTTTATTTCTTTTATTTGATAAATCAACTAAAAAGTTTAATATATTATTTGTTTCTATTTTTATTCTTTTTGAGATTCTGTATGTTATAAAAAATGCAATTATTAAAAATATAGATACTATTGTAAATATCTGAAAAGATAAGTATATAAAATTCTGTGATATTTCTTCAATATAAGCAGCCATTCTAATGTAATAAGTACTACCATTTATTTTTACTTTTTTTGCAACATATAATAGTTCTTTGTTTAGTGTATTGGAATATCTAATTTTACTTCCAATTCCTAGTTTATTCGCTCTTGTTACTTCATATCTGTTTAGATGATTTTCCATAAGGTTTTTATTTTTATCACTTTCTGCAATAACCAAACCATTATTATCAATAATTGTTATTCTAAGTTTTAGGGATTCTTTTAGTTTTTTTACTTTTTCATCAAGATTTGTTGTATTCATTACTAAAGAAGATAAAACTGTAATGTTTTGAGATAAATTTTCTTCAATTTGTTGAATGTATATATGTTTTGACCAAAAATAAGTAGTAAAACAGATTGATAGTAGTAAAAAAGAAAATAAAGGGACTATTGTTCGTAAAAAGAGTTGGTGCATCTTTATCAAAATATATAACCTTCTGAACGAACAGATTTAATATATTCTTTACTTAAATCAGGATCTATTTTTGCTTTTAGTCTATTAATAGCCACATTTACAGTTTTAAGTTTTTTATCATAAGAATCATTCCACACATGCTCTAATAAATGCTCACGTGATAACAAAATATCTTTATTTTTAAAAAACTCTAATAATAAATCATGTTCTAAGTGAGTTAAATTTATTTCTTTTTCATTTATATAAAACTTCTTTTTTAAAGTAAGATATACAATATCCTTAACTTTAATAATATCTAGTTTTTTTTCACTTCTTTTTATTAAAGATTTTATTCTTGCTTTTAATTCATTTATTTTAAAAGGTTTTGTAATGTAATCATCTGCGTACTTTTCAAAACCTTCTAAAATATCTTCATCTTTATCTTTTGCACTTAGGTAAATAACAGGGGTATTATTCCCTTTTTCCCTAATATCTTCAATAAAAGTGCTACCTTCGATTCCTGGCAAGTTTCTATCCATTAGAATTAAAGATATTTTTTCTTCTTCTAAAACTTTATAAAGTTTATCATTAACGTTTAAAAATCCAATAGTTTCATAGCCTTCTTTTTCTAAAGTATATTCAAGTAGTTCCAAAATATCTTCTTCGTCTTCAACTAATAATATTAGATCTTTTTTCACGTTTAACCTTTTATTTGTTTAGAGTTTCGTCTTTTCTCTCATCCTCATATTCTATAACTACATCTTTTGATACTTTAATTACTCCAGGTGAGAATTTAATAGATAAAATTCTAAATATAAAGAATATAAATATAACTATTAATAAAAAACCTATATCAAAATAATCTTTTGTTTTGTGAGAAGTTAAAATAATAACATCCCTAATTAAAAAAATTATAAATATATCAATAACAAATCTTAATCTTAATTTTTCATTTTTTATAAAATCAGAAATCATTTTTATAACTTCTAAAATAACAATAAACTCAAGCATTAATATAATTGTTTTGTAAAACTCAATATTTGAGAAAACTACAAAAGCAAATATAATTACTGCAACTAATAATTCATAAGAATTCTTGAAATAATTTTTAATTTTTATTATAGATTCATTCATAATAAATTATATCATAAGAGACTTATGATTGTAATTCTCCACCTAAATCAGCAAATAATAACAAGTTAGCAATAGAAGATGCTCTATCGGCTGTTTTTTCTAGTTTTCTAAAAGATGATAATAGATCAAAATAATCTTTTGATAATTCTAAATGTTTTGAAATAAGTTTTAATATATTTTTTTCAATCATAGAATATAAGTCATCAGTTTTACTATCTTCTACTATAACTCTATTATAGTTTTCTTCAATTGTTTTTTCATCATTGTTTTCAATCATTGAAATTGTTATTTCTAAAGCTAGTGTTGAAGCTTTAAGTAAAGGAATAACATATTCTAAAATTGCAGATGTATTAATATCTTCGCAATAAGATCTTCTAAAACCTTTAATAAATGATTTTGTATTAGATCCTGCTCTTAATAATTCATTTGTGATTTTTAGGAAAGCTACCATTTGTCTTAAATCTCTTGCTTCTGGTGAATATAAAGCTAAAGTTGTAACGATTAAATTATCAATTTCATTTGATTGAAGAATTAATTTTTTTACGGGTATTGAAATATCACCTAATTTATCTATCTCATTGTTTTTTAAAGCAGCTAAAGCATCTTTATTAGCTTTAACAACAATATTACCAATTTCACAAATCTTCTCAGTTATCGTAGTTACTTTATCTTCGTATGTTTTTAACATTATCCAAACCTTCCTGTAATATAATCTTCTGTTTTTTTAACTTTTGGGTTAATAAATATATTTTCAGTTTCATCATGTTCTATTAACTCACCTAAATGAAAGAATGCCGTATAATCTGCAACTCTTGCTGCTTGTTGCATATTATGTGTAACTGTAATAATTGTATATTTTTTCTTTAACTCTAACATTAAAGCTTCAATTTTTTCTGTTGATATTGGATCAAGTGCTGATGTTGGTTCATCCATTAATATAACTTCTGGTGAAATTGCAATTGTTCTTGCAATACATAATCTTTGTTGCTGACCTCCTGAAAGTGAAGTTCCTGGTTGGTTTAATTTATCTTTTACTTCATTCCATAAACCAGAATCAATTAAAGATTTTTCAACTAATTCATCACAAGTTTTACCTTTTTTTACAATTCCGTGTTTTAACGCTGCATAAGCTACATTTTCATAAATAGATTTTGGAAAAGGATTTGGTTGTTGAAATACCATTCCTATTTTTTTTCTAACACTTACTTCATCAATATCTTTATCATATATATTTTTATTATCAATAATTACTTCACCTTCAATATTAACGCCAGTGATTAAATCATTCATTCTATTTAGACATCTTAAAAATGTTGATTTACCACAACCAGATGGTCCAATTAAAGCAGTTATTTTATTTTTTTGTAATTCAATACTTATATTATTTAATGCTTGATTATTTCCATACCAAAGATTTAGTTTTTTTACATTTACTTTCGTTTGCATATTTTGATTTGTACTATCTTTACTTGTTACTGTTTGATTCATAATATTTCCTTTTTACCATTTAACTTCGTATTTTTTTCTTAGATATATTGCTACTGCATTTAGAGAAATAAGTAGTGTTAATAAAACCATAATTCCAGCTGCTGTTTTTTCAATATACATTCTCTCTGGCATTCCTGCCCATGTGAATAACTGTGCTGGCATAACTGTTGAGGCTTCTAGAATTGATGTTGGAGTATCAGGAATAAAAGCAATCATACCTATAATAATTAATGGAGCAGTTTCACCCATTGCCTGAGCAAGTCCAATAATAGAACCTGTTAATACTCCTGGAAAAGCTAGGGGTAAAACATGATCTTTTGTAACTTCTATTTTTGTTAAACCTAAAGCATAACCAGCTTGTCTAATTGAATCAGGAACTGCTCTTAAAGCTGCACGTGAACTAACAATTATAATTGGCAAAGTCATAAGTGCAAGTGTTAAGCCACCAACAAGTGGTGAGCTTCTTGGCATTCCAAATAAAGATATAAATATTGCAAGTCCTAATAATCCAAAA
Organism: Campylobacteraceae bacterium; assembly: GCA_013215985.1. GTDB lineage: Bacteria > Campylobacterota > Campylobacteria > Campylobacterales > Arcobacteraceae > NORP36. Next base: position 10,628 of record JABSOL010000030.1, on the reverse strand, counting down.
AGAATAGATGGAATGGCTGCAAGATTATTAATATTTATTTCGATAATTTGAGTGAATTTTGTATCATCTGCAAATTCTTCTAAATAAATAGCTGTCATTACTCCAATTGGAAAAGCCACAACCATAGTTACAAGTAGAGTTAAGATTGAACCAATGAAAGCTGATTTTATCCCAGCATACTCAGGTATTTTTGAATCCCCATTTGAGAAAAAGATTGTTGTAAATTTTAGTTTTAGAAAAGAGTACTTTTTTAACTCTTCTAAAGTTTTAATATCTTTTTCTTTTATCTTAGAATAATGACCTTTTAAATATTGGTCAACTTGATCATCAGCTAGGGCCCATACAAAAGCTTTTGTATTTATAAGTTCTGGATTTTCTTTTATAAGTCTTGGAATATTTCTAATCCAAGCTCTTGAAACTAGTTTTCTATATTTTTTATCAATTGCTAATCTTGAGTTTTTTATAGTTTTTTCATTATAAGTTACTTCAACTTGTATATATGCTGACTTAAAAGCTGGAAGTCCTTTACCAATAATATCACCTAAAAAGAATACTAAAAAAGTAATTGAAAATATCAAAGATCCTAAAGTAAACTTTTTAAATCTTGAAGATGACTTATGTCTTTTATTAAGACTTTTATCGTAAAAAGGGTTAGTTCTTTGTGTATTATTTGAAATCATAATGTATTCACTTTATATTTTTCTTTAAATTTTCTGATAAGTTTTAATGAAATAATATTTAAAACTAAAGTTACAAAAAATAAAATTAGACCTAATCCAAAAGCACTTAATGTTTCAGGAGAGTCAAAAGCTTGATCTCCAACTAATGAATCAACAATTCTTACTGTTACTGTAGTCATATCATCTAAAGGATTCCAAGTAAGATTTGGTCTTAAACCAGCTGCCATAACAACAATCATAGTTTCACCTAAAGCTTTTGATAAACCTAAAAGGCATGCTGAAATAATTCCTGGAAGTGCTGATGGTAAAACTATATCTCTAATTGTTTCACCTTGAGTTAGGCCTAAAGCTAAAGCAGCTTTTCTTTGAGATGAAGGAACAGCTCTTATAACATCATCACTTAAAGATGAAATAACAGGAATAATCATAACTCCCATTACTAATCCACAAGCAAGTGCTGAATTAAATGTAGCTTCAAGAGCCAGAACATCTGCTATATCTACAATTAATGGTGCAATAGTAATTGCTGCAAAAAATCCATAAACAACAGTAGGAATACCTGCTAATACTTCAAGTGCAGGTTTTAAATAATCTCTAGTTCTAGGACTTGCATATTCACTCATATAAATGGCAGATCCTAAGCCAACTGGAATTGCTAAAGATAAAGCAATACCTGTAATCATAAATGTTCCTGCAAAAATTGGAATTGCTCCAAATTTGCTATTGTCTGTACCTGGTGACCACTCGCTTCCAGTAATAAAGTACCAAAAACTTTTCATCTTAAAGAATTCTATTGCTTCAAATAAAATTGAGAAAAGAATTCCAAATGTTGTTAAAATAGAAATAGTTGATGCCAAAATTAAAAGAGTTTTTATACTATCTTCTTTTAATTTTGTATTTCTATTTTTTGAGCTAAATGAATGTTCCAAATTTAACCTTTCTTATTTTTATAATTATAATTATAAAAGAAAATGGTTACAATATGATTACATATTTATATACAAGAGCCTAAGGCTATATTTGTGAGTTTTGATTGTTTTTTCATAATAGAAATAATTTGATCAAAGTTTTTAATTTGTGAGTTTTTATTTATTTCAATAATTGCAGCAGCTACGGATAATAATTTGAATTTTCTTTTAATTCCAAATCTATCTTGTATTTTTATATATTCTCTTTCTTTATCTTTTTTATCATAAAAATCTTTTACAGTATCTTTGAATTTATTTATAATTAAATTACTCTTTTTATATACAAGCTCATAATCTTTATTTTTAAATAGAGCAAAAAAATCATCTCCACCAATATGAGCTATGAAAGCTTCTTTTTCAAAGTGTTTTTTTAATAATTCTGAGAATATTAAAATTGCACGGTCACCCTGTCTAAAACCATATGAATCATTAAAAGGTTTAAAATCATTAAAGTCAAAATATACAATATGATAAGTATTTTCTGTATAAGTAGAAAATACTAGTTCTAATCTTTGTTCAATTTGATTATTCCCTGGTAATTTACTTAAAGGATTTTGGTCTTTAGCAATTTCTATATTTCTTTTATATGATAAGGTTAATAAATTATCTACGGAAATAAAACCATAATATTTATTTGCTTTTGTAATAAATATACCTTTTTTATTCCCTGTATTCATATTATAAACTTCAAGAGTTTTATCAACTCCCCATGATAATTCAACTGAATGAACAGATTTTAAATATCTTTTTAAATCAGAATTTTGTGATAAGTTTTTAGCAAGTGCTAAACCATATTGTGAATAAGACATATCTTTTATATCAAGCTCATTAATAACACCTTCTAATTCACTTTCATCATTAATAATAGGAACAAAAGTATTTGAAGGGTTGTTTTTAAAATATACAAAAAGATTATATAAACTATCATTTATATTTAAAGACTTGATATCTTGAATATATTTATCTGATAAAATATTTTTATCATTCAATCTTTTATCTTTAGAAACTAAATCATCAATAATTTTATATTTTTTTTCAATATTTTTTATATCTAATTGCGCTTTTTGTATTAAATAACCTTGTAAAAAATCAAATCCAATTTCTTTACAAACATAATATTCTTTTTCTTCTTCTATTCCTTCTGCTATTACTTTTGAACCCATAATATGAGCCATATTAATTATAGAAGAGCAAAATAATCTTTTTTTAGCATCTTTATGAATATTTCTTACAAAAAACTGATCAATTTTTATAAAAGATGCTTCTGAGAAATACATTAGTTTAAGCCCAGACACACCAATTCCAAAGTCATCAATTGCAATATTATAACCGTGCTCTTTATATACGTCTAAAAGGTTTAATAAATTATTTGAGTTTTGTAAAGTATCTTTTTCACTTAGTTCAAAACATAAATTATTCTTAGTTAGATTATATTTATTAAGTAAATTAACTGTGTGGCTATCATCAAAGTCATTTATATTTAATAATCTATTATCAAGATTATAAAAAAGTTTTAAATTATTTATGTTAATATTTGAGAATTTTTTAATAACTATTTCTCTTAATTCTAAATCTAAATCATACAACATATTTTCATTATAAGCTTTGTCAAATATCTCGAATATGATAGTAAAATCTCTTTCATAATTTCTTATTAATGCTTCAACAGCATATATTTTTCCATTGTTAATATTTACTATTGGTTGAAAAGCATAATCAAATGATTTTATTAATTGTTTCCACTCGTAGTTAAGCATTGTTTGCCTTTAAAAAAAGATATTTAGACTTTTGTCCGCGTAAAAGCCTAAATATCTTTTTTAATAAGGGAAGAAGATTCCCTTATTAGTTTTAGTGTTTTAAATCATTTAAAGTAAGTTTTTTTCTACTATTTACACTTTTTCTTAAATTAGATCTTTCAGTTGTAGGTAAAGCAATTAAGCCAATTTCACCTAAAATACCTTCTTCACCAATCATATTCTCAGACATAAACATAGATACATACTCTTTCATAGCTGGAACTTTTGAAGCATGTGAATTTTTGATGTAAAAGAATAATGATCTTGAAATTGGGTATTTCCCAGAAGATATAGTTTTAGGAGTTGGTAAAACACCATTAACTTTTGCACCTTCTAATTTATCATCATTTTCTATTAAAAATGAATATCCGAAGATTCCAAAAGCATTTTTATTTTTACTTAGTTTTTGAACAATAATATTGTCATTTTCACCAGATGGAACATAAACACCATCAGTTCTAACTACATGGTATTTTTTAAAACCTTTATTTTTCTTTTTATCTTGTTTATAAAGATTTGTGTAAACAGGCATTTTTTTAAAAGTACCTTTCATAACCATATCTTCAAAAGCATCTCTCGTACCACTTGATTTTGGAGGTCCATAAATAATGATTTCTCTTGAAGGTAAAGATGAATCAATATCTGACCATTTTTTATATGGATTTTTAACTAATGACTTACCATCTTTTGAAGGAACTAAAGCAGCAACTGCCAGAGCTAGTTGTTCTTTTGTAACTGAAAAAGCTTTGTTTGATTTATCTTGTGCAAAAGCAATTCCATCAAATCCAATTACCGCTTCTGTAATATCAGTAACACCATTTTTCTCACATAGTTTGAACTCTTTATCTTTCATTCTTCTTGATGCATTTGTAATATCAGGAGTATTCATACCATTACCTGCACAAAATAATTTCATTCCGCCACCAGAACCAGTTGATTCTACTACTGGAGTAGGGTAAGAAGTTGTAGCTCCTAATTCTTCAGCTACTGAACTTGAAAATGGATATACAGTTGATGATCCAACAATTTTAATTTGATCCCTAGCAGATAAAGACATTGTTAAGGCAGTTGTAGTTAATAAAACTAAAGCAGATTTTTTTATATTCATATTACTCTCCGTATTTTTGATAATAGAAGTTTAATATTAATTGATTACAATTTGGTTACAGTTTGGATTTTATGAGTATAAATGAGATTAATATCTTAATTTAGAATTTTATAGTTTATTTGAATTTTTCAATGAATTCTTTTTCTGAACGTACAAATAATTTATCTTCATTTTTTGGTGTATAAATTATTGCATTAACCCAGACGTCATTTTCTTGTATTTTGCAGAAGTCTTTAATTATATAAGATTCTTTATTTTTGTAGTGTTTGTAAGTTTGATTTATTTTTAACATATGTTTAAAAGAAGAAACAAAAGGACTTAAAGTCCGTTTGCTTCGATTAGTCTAGCTTGATGATCAGCCATTAAAGGATCAATTAGCTCATTTAATAAACCGTCATTCATAATATAGTCTAATCTATATAGTGTGAGGTTAATTCTATGATCAGAAAGTCTGTTTTGTGGATAATTATACGTTCTAATTCTTCCACTTCTATCACCAGTTCCAACTTGTTCTTTTCTCTCTAAACCTTCTTTTTCCATTCTCTCTTTCTCTTGCATATCATAAAGTCTAGCTTTTAAAACTTTCATAGCTTTGTCTTTATTTTTATGCTGAGATTTTTGATCCTGGTTTGTAACAACAATTCCAGTTGGTAAGTGAGTAATTCTTACAGCTGAATCCGTAGTATTAACAGATTGTCCACCACATCCTGATGATCGCATTACATCGATCTTCAAGTCTGTTGCATTAATTGTTATTTCTACATCATCAACTTCAGGCATTACAGCAACTGTAATTGCAGAAGTGTGTACACGTCCTTGAGATTCCGTATCCGGAACCCTTTGAACTCTATGTGTACCACCTTCAAATTTAAGTTTTGAGTAAACATGGTCACCTTTAAATAAAGCAACTATTTCTTTAAAACCACCAGATTCACTAGAATTTTGATTCATTATCTCAACTTTCCAGCCATTATTTTCTGCATATTTTAAATATGTTTTAAATAAGTCACCTACGAATATTGCAGCTTCATCTCCACCAGCACCGGCTCTAAGTTCTAAATAAATATTTTTTTCATCATTTGGATCTGTAGGAAGTAAAAGAAGTTTAATATCTTCTTCTAATGCAGGTTTTAAAGGTTCAAGTTCTTTAAGTTCTTCTTTTGCAAGTTCACCTAATTCTTTATCATCTAAAATTGATTTATTTTCAGCAATATCTTCAATTACTTGAATATATTCTTTTGCTTTATTAACAATAGGTGTGATTCGAGCCTGCTCTTTTGAAAGCTCAGTCATTCTTTTTATGTCAGATATTACGTCGCCAGAGATTAACAAATTGTTAATCTCTTCATATCTATCAATAAAAGTTTGTAATTTTTGTTGAAGCATAGTTATCTTTATCTATAGATTTTGTTTGATTTAGTCAAAAAATGACTATAAAGCGTTAACTCTAACTTGTAATCTAGAAACTTTTCTACCAGCAGTAGCTTTTTTAAGAATACCTTTAGATACACAATGGTGTAAATATTTGTTAGCTTTTTTCATTGCTACAACTGCAGTATCTTTGTCAGCAGCTTCGATAGCCACGATTACTTCTTTAGTAATGTTCTTGATTCTTGTTTTGAAGAATCTATTTCTTTCAGTCTTAACGATTGTTTGTTTTGCTCTTTTAGCAGCAGATTTATGATTTGCCATTTTAATTAACCTCTTTGTAAAATTTTTAAGGGTAGAATATTAGCAAGATAACTTTAAAGTAAGTTTAAATTAAGTTTATAATAAAGATAGAGAACTTAAAAATACAATATTTAGGATAGATATAATGAAATTATTTGGTACAGATGGGGTAAGAGGAAAAGCTGGAGATTTTTTAGATGCAATGACAACTATGAAATTAGCAATGGCAGCTGGAATCTATTTTAGAAAACATTCAACAACTAATAAAATTTTAGTAGGAAAAGATACAAGAAGAAGCGGTTATATGATTGAAAATGCTTTAGTTTCAGGGCTTACAGCAGTTGGATATGATGTTATTCAAATAGGGCCTATGCCTACACCTGCAATTGCATATTTAACAGAATCTATGCGTTGTGATGCCGGAATTATGATTTCTGCTTCTCATAACCCTTTTGATGATAATGGAATTAAGTTTTTTGATAATAATGGTGATAAGTTAAATATTTCTTGTGAAAAAGCAATAGAAGAAATATTTTTTAATGATGATCTATTAGCTGCAGAACAAGTAATTGGCAAAAAAATAGGCTCTTGTAAGAGAATTGATGATGTTATTGGAAGATATATTGTCTCAATTAAATCATCTTTTCCAAAAGATCTAACATTAAAAGGTATTAGAATTGTACTAGATTGTGCAAATGGTGCTGCTTATAAAGTTGCTCCTACAATCTTAGAAGAATTAGGTGCTGATGTATTTTTAATTAATGCAAATCCTGATGGTGTTAATATTAATGAAAATTGTGGAGCTTTACATCCTGAGAATGTAGGTAATATAGTTAGAGAAGTTAGAGCTGATATTGGTATTGCACTTGATGGTGATGCTGATAGATTAGTTGTAATTGATGAAAATGGTGAAGTAATTGATGGTGATAAACTATTAGGTTCTTTATGTAGGTATTTAGATGAACAAGATTTATTAAAAGGTCAATCTTGTGTTGCTACTGTTATGAGCAATCAAGCTTTAGAAGATTATTTAAATCAATATGATATTAATTTACAAAGAACTGATGTTGGTGATAAAAACGTATTAGTTAATATGAAATCAAATGGTATTAACTTTGGTGGTGAACAAAGTGGACATGTTATTTTCTCTGATTTTGCAAAAACAGGAGATGGATTAGCATCTGCTTTACAAGTATTAGCTTTAATTCTAAGATCTGGTAAAAAAGCTAGTGAAGTATTAAATCCTTTTGAATTATATCCTCAATTATTAAAAAACTTAAGTATTAATAAAAAAATACCTTTAAACGAAATTGATGGTTTAGATGAGATTCTAGCTTCTGTAAGGGAAAAAGGAATGAGAGAATTAATTAGATATTCTGGTACTGAAAATGTACTTAGAGTTTTACTTGAAGGAAAAGACAAAAAACTTGTTGATGATACAATGAAAGAATTAGTAACATTTTTTGAGAGTAAATTATAGAATGAAGAAGTATTTAGGACTATTTTTATTTTTATTTTTAATTGATCAATATATTAAATATGGTTTCGCAAATCTAAATTGGGGATGGGATGGTCCTATTATATCTCTAGTTTTAGCTTATAATTATGGCGTTGCATTTTCAATGTTTGAATTCTTAGCTGAATCTTTAAAATATATTCAATTAGCAATATTAGTAGCTGGAAGTATTTATTTATTCAAAAATAAAGATATATTTTACAAATATACTTTAGCGATTACACTTTTATATGTAGGTGGTTTATCTAATATCTTAGATAGATTTACTTATGGGGCCGTTGTTGATTATGTATACTGGCATTATAAATTTGATTTTGCAATATTTAATATGTCTGATGTATTAATAGATTTAGCAATTGTTATTATATTTTACTTACAATATAAGTATTCAAAAGAAGAAGAAAAGCTTAAAAAAGTTTGATTTCTTTACTTTTGTAGCTTAATTTTTATTTGGTTATAATATTTTAACTTTATAAGTATAGGGATAATTTATGAGTCAAACAATAACAGAAAAAATATTTAGTGAGCATATAGGTAAAAAGGTTTATGCAGGAGAAATTATCAGGTCAAAAATTGATATGGTAATTGGTAATGATATTACTACTCCTATTTCAATTAGAGCATTTGAAGAAAGTGGAAAAGAGACTTTAGCGAACCCAGAAGGTTTCGCAATTGTACTTGACCACTTTATTCCTGCAAAAGATATCGCATCTGCCAATCAGGCAAAAATTTCAAGAGAATTCGCATATAAACATGATTTAAAATACTTTTTTGATGAAAAAGATATGGGAATCGAACATGCTTTATTACCAGAAAAAGGTCTAGTTCTTCCTGGTGATGTAATCATTGGGGCAGATTCTCATACCTGTACACACGGTGCTTTAGGAGCCTTTTCAACAGGAATGGGATCAACTGATATTTCATTTGCTATGATTACTGGTGGAAATTGGTTTAAAGTACCAGAATCAATTAAAATTGTATTTAGAGGAACTCTAAGAGAATATGTAACAGGTAAAGATTTAATTCTTGAAATTGTTAGAATTTTAGGAGTTGATGGAGCTTTATATAAAACTTTGGAATTTACAGGTGATACTATAAGTCAATTATCAATGGATGACAGATTTGCTTTATGTAATATGTCTATTGAAGCTGGGGCTAAGAGTGGAATTGTAGCTTATGATGAAATTACAAAAGAATTTTTAGATTCTAGAGATTCATTACGAGCTGAGCCTAAAATACATTATTCTGATGATGATGCAGTATATTGTAGAGTAATAGAAATTGATGTTTCTAAACTTGAGCCTGTAATTGCTTATCCTTTTTTACCATCAAATGGACATCCTTTATCTCAAGCTGTAAGTGATGAAATTAGAGTTGATCAAGTATTTATTGGATCATGTACTAATGGCAGACTAAGTGATTTTAAGGTTGCAGCACTAATACTTAAGGGTAAAAAAGTTGCAAGACATGTAAGACTTATTTTAACTCCTGGAACTCAAAAGATTCTAAGACAAGCTACAAAAGCTGGTTATATTGATGATTTAATTGATGCAGGTGCAGTTGTTTCAAATCCTACATGTGGTGCCTGTTTAGGTGGATATATGGGAATTTTAGGTGATGATGAAGTATGTATTTCAACTACAAATAGAAACTTTGTAGGAAGAATGGGTTCAAGATCTTCAAAAATTTACCTATCCAATTCAGCAGTTGCTGCAGCATCTGCAATATCTGGATACATTACAGATCCTACAAGTATTACCCTTGAATAAAAAAGATATACCTCTAGTTATTTTATGTGGCGGCAAAAGCCGCCGCATGGGAGAAGATAAAGCCTTATTAAAATTTAATGGTTTTTCTTCTTTATCTTCTTACCAATACAATAGATTAAAACCTTATTTTAAGAATATATATCTATCATCAAAAGTTAATAAATTTGATTTTCCTTGTAAAATAATTTTAGATAAAGGTGAAATATATTCTCCACTTATAGCATTAAAAACAATTTTAGAAAATATTAAATCACAAAAAGTATTTATAATAACTGTTGATACTCCTTTAGTATCAATTGAAACTATCAATAAATTAATTAAACAATCTTGTGATTATCATATTACTGTTGCTAAAACACAAAGACTTCATAGCCTAACAGGTGTATTCTCAAAGTCTATATTAAATGAAATCACTGAAATGTTAAATGAAGATATACATAAAATTGGATTCTTATTAGAGAAAGTAAATACAAATATAATTACTTTTGAAGATGATAATGAATTTATTAATTTAAATAATCCAGAAGATTACAAAAAAGCTTTAAAATTAGTATCAAGCTTAGAAATCTAAGCTTGATATTTTAAGAACAACAACTTGTGACTTTACAACAATCACAACATTCTTTACAACAATTATTAGAACAATCACATTTTGTACAAGAACAAATATGTTCATCACAACATTTATTTTCTTTTTCCATAACATCTCCTTTCTCAAGTATATATAACTAAGACGATTAAATTAAAAAATAGTTGCACTTTGATAAAAAAACTAAATTTTAAATAAGTGCAACTATTTTTTTTGATATTCGTCATATAATATAAAAGAAGGATTTTTATGAAAAAAATTATTTCAGATTTATATTTGCAATTTAGAAAACCTTTATTATATTTTATAAGAAATAAAATGCGTGATAAGAATATTGCTGAAGATTTATTACAAGAAGTATTTATTAAAGCATCAAATAATATACATAGCCTTAAGGATGAGCAGAAAGTTCAATCATGGTTATATAAGATTTCTATAAATATAATAATTGATTATGTAAGAAAAAATACGATACCAAATATATCATTTGAAGAAATGAATTTTAAAGAAGAAATGGAATCATATATTTTA
>JABSOL010000029.1 GCA_013215985.1 Campylobacteraceae bacterium | reverse complement strand
GAATAAAATGAAAAAAAAAAATATAGAAATTATAAATTTAATATTAAAAGATATTGAAAATAATATCGAATATATTAATGTCTCTACACTTATAGAAGACTCAGGTTTTTCTTATTTCCATTTTCATAGAATATTTAAAGCTTATGTAGGTGAAAATTTAAATAAATATATAAAAAGAATTCTTTTAGAAAAAGCATCTTTTTCGCTGCAGTATAAAAATAAAAGAATCACTGATATTGCATTATCTTCTGGATATTCATCATCTTCTTCATTTAATAAAGCATTTAAAGAATTCTTTTTAACATCTCCTTCTTTATATAAAAAACAAAAAATAAGAAAAATGGAGTACAAAATGATTAGTCCAATTGAAATTGTAAATATAAAAGATATAGAAGTTTACTCATTAAGACATATTGGTCCTTATAATGAAATAGGAAAAGCTTTTGAAATTTTAATGAAGTTTATTTATACTCAAAAAATTAAATTTAAAAAAGATCTAATGAATAAAGATTCATTTACCTATAGTATTGCTTATGATGATCCAAATGTTACAGAAGCTTCAAAGTTAAGAGCTGATGCTTGTGTTAGTGCGAGTGATGATGTAATATTAGAAAATCAAATTAAAAGAGCAAAAATATCAGGTGGAAAATATGCTGTATTTATTCATAAAGGCTCATATGAGAATCTAAAGAATACTTACAATGATATCTTCTCATCATATGTAAAAGATCAAAACATATCTTTACGAGATGTTCCTGTATTTGAAAAATATTTAAATAGAGATCCCAGAAGAACAAAAGTAGAAAATTTTAAAACATTAATACATATTCCTATTAATTGAATCTTTTTTCTTTATATTTTTATGATAAAATATCAAATATTTAAAAAAGGCAAAACTTGAGAATTGGAATATTTGATTCAGGAATAGGTGGTTTAACCGTACTTTCCGATATATGTAAAGTATTAAAAGGTTCAGAAATCTTTTATATAGCTGATACATTATTTGCTCCTTATGGTGAAAAATCACAAGATGATATTTTATCATATAGTAAAGATGTAAGTAATTATTTAATAGATGAACATAAAATAGATCTTTTAATAATAGCTTGTAATACGGCTACTTCTGCTGCTGTAAAATACTTAAGAGAAGAGTTTCCTTCTCTTTTAATAATAGGAGCAGAACCTGGAATTAAACCAGCATTTGAAATAACTAAAACTAATAATATTGGAATATTAGCAACACCTGCAACACTAGAAGGTAAAAAGTATAAACTCTTACTCCAAAACCTTAAAAATGAAAACAAAATTAATGTATTTGAATGTGCTTGTTATGGTTTAGTTGAACAAATTGAAAATAATCAAATCAATTCGCAAACAACTTACGATATGTTAAGTACTTGGTTAGAGCCTATGAAAAAGAATTCAGTAGATGTAATTGTTTTAGGCTGTACTCATTACCCACTAATAAAAAACATAATAAAAAAGATAATGGGTAATAATATTAAATTAATAGAAACAGGACCAGCTTTAGCTCAAAGATTAATAAGTTTAAGCCAAAAAAAAGCTCATATTAATGAAGGGTTACTGAAAGTTTTTATATACTCTACAAATAAAATTAATATAGAATTAGTAAATCATATCTTAGATGATTATGAATACTTAGGAATTATAAATATCAAAAGGAAGAAGATAAATGGAAGAAGCAAATAAAGTATTAGCGTTAAAATATAGACCAAAAAGATTTGAAGATTTAGTAGGACAAGATACAATTTCTCAAACACTTTCTTTGGCTTTAGATACTAATAGATTATCACATGCATATTTATTTTCAGGGCTAAGAGGAAGTGGAAAAACTTCAACAGCTAGAATTATGGCAAAAGCACTTTTATGTGAAACTGGACCTACATCAAAACCTTGTGAAACATGTTCTCACTGTGTATCTACAAATAATAATTCGCACTTAGATGTTATTGAAATGGATGCAGCTTCGAATAGAGGAATTGATGATATTAAAGATTTAATTGAGCATACAAAATATAAACCTTCATCTGCTAGATTTAAAGTATTTATTATTGATGAAGTACATATGTTAACAACTGCTGCTTTTAATGCGCTCTTAAAAACTCTAGAAGAACCTCCTGGATTTGTGAAGTTTATTTTAGCAACTACTGATGCTTTAAAATTACCAGCAACAATTCTTTCAAGAACTCAGCACTTTAGATTTAAAAGAATTTCAAATAAAGATGTTATTCATCACTTATCTCATATTTTAAATGAAGAAGGTATTGATTTTGAAACGGAAAGTTTAGATATTCTTTCACGTTCAGGGCAGGGAAGTTTAAGAGATACTTTAACACTTTTAGATCAAGCTATTATTTTCTCAAAAGGAAAAGTTACAAGATCTTGTGTAGTTGATATGCTAGGATTAATTGATCCTGATTTTATGGAAACTATTTTTGATACAGTTTTAAATAAAAAAGATATTAATGATATTATTCATAGACTAGAAGAATATGAAGCTTCTTCTGTATGTGATGAAATGGCAATATACTTAAAAGATAAAATGTTAAATAGAGATCCTAGGTTTGATGTATTATTATTTGATAGATTTTTTAGAGTATTAGCAGAAGCCAAACATTTATTAGGCTTAAATTCTGATGCTTCATTTGTACTTTTATTATCATTGTTAAAAATGCAAGAAGCTACAAATATTAGATCAATTAATGAACTTATTAATCAAGTTCAAAATATAGAAGTTACAAAAACTGTAAGTCCTATTATAAATCAAGTAAAACAAGCTTCTATTGTAAAAGCTAGTATTATAGAAAATAAAGTAGCAGAAGTTAAAGAAGTAATTACAGCAATTACTTCTCCTCTAAATCCAGTAGAAAATATAGCTCAAATAGCAAAAGATAAAATAATTGAAGATATAATCTCTACTTCTATTCAAACAGTTGATTATTCAAATACAAGCGCTAACAAAAATGTAACACCATTTGACTCACCGCTTGAAAATGTAACTCCTTTTGATGCTCCTGTTGTACAGCAAGAAACTATTAAAAATGAAACACCCTTTGATATGCCAGTTGTATCTAAAGTTCCTACTGCTTCATTAACACCATTTGATGCTCCTTCTTCTTCCGTTATACCTCAGAATCAAACACCATTTGATGCACCTATTGAAGTTGTAGAAAAACTTGAGCCTGTTAAATCTAGTGAAATTGTTGAACAAAGTAAATCATTAGAAGACTTTTTAAGTAAACAAGAAATTCAAGAAGTAAAAGAAAAAGTTGAGAATATACCTGAATCTGTTAAAGAATTAAATTTAGCAGAGAGTGCATTTACTCCTGATCAAGAATTTAAAAGTGAATTTAAAGACAAATTTGAACTTGTACTTAATAAAGTACATGATAGAGATGTTGAATTAGGTCATGCTTTTGAAGATAACTTTATTTTTAAAAACTTTGATAATAATACATTATTTATTTCATCTTTTGCACAAGGTGATGAGAGAAAATTATTGTTTAAACATTTTGCACTATTAAAATCATTTATGTACGATGTTTATGGTCAAGAAATTGAAATTGAATTTGTTAAAGAAGAAGTGATAAAAGAGCAAAAAAAAAATGATGTAATGAAACCACAAATTGCTTCGATGATTGAAGATGTGGTTTTAGAACAAGATAAAACAGATTATGGTTCTGGTTGTGTGGCTGATATGCATAAAACTGCTAATCCTAAAGATTCACAGCAAGAACTACAAATCAATGATATTTTAAATTCTACTATGATGGATAAAGCAAAAGAATTATTTGACGTTAAAAAGATTACAGTTAAAACTAAAACTTAAAACTAAGTTTTAATTAAATATAATACTATATAAAAATGTTAAGGATTAAAATGTTTAAAATTTCTAGATTATTATTAATAGCTTCTCTTTTATCTTCAGGCTTATTGGCTTCTAATATTGATAATGATGTATTAGAATTTGAGAAAAAGAGATTTTCTTCAAATAAAAGAATAAAAATTATTTCTTTGGATATAGCTTTAAAAGAAAAAATGCCAATTAAAGGTTGGTATGGTTTTGTAGTGAATTTAAAAGCAGAGGTTCAAGGTAAAGAAATTAATGCAAAAGATATGATTTTTTCAAATGGAGAAGTTATTGCACCTGAGTTAATTGATATTAAAACAGGTCTTTCTTTAAAAGAATTATTAAGCCCAAAACTAACATCAAAGTATTACAATAAAAAGAATTTAATTGCAGGTACTCATAATGCAAAAGATAAAATTGTAATTTTTTCAGATCCTTTATGTCCATTCTGTATATCTTATGTTCCAGATGTAATCAAACATGTAAAAAAGAATAAAGATATAGCTTTATATTATTATCATTTTCCACTTTTACAAATTCATCCAGCTGCTAATGTTATTTCAAAAGCTATGATAGTTGCACATGAAAAGAATATTAAAGATGTAGAATTAAAGATTTACAAAGCTGATTTTGAAAAAGATTTTGACGTAGAAGAAACAAATCAAGAGAAAATTTTAAAAGCTATTAATAAAGTTTTGAAATCAAATATTACAATGAAAGAAATAAATAAAACAAGTATAAATCTTGAAGTTAAACATGATATTAAATTTGGTGAAGAAGTTATGGTTGAAGGAACACCTACAATATTTATTAATGGTGTAAAAGATAATTCAAAATTAAAATATGAAACATTAGGAAAATAACAAATGAATAAATTAGTAATAGCATCAAGAAAAAGTCAATTAGCAATGTGGCAAAGTGAATATATCAAAGCAGAACTTCAAAAACATTACCCCAAAATGGAAATTGAAATTAAAGAATTTTTGACAAAAGGTGATAAAATTTTAGATGTTCCATTAGCCAAAATTGGTGGAAAAGGTTTATTTACAAAAGAACTTGAAATTGCAATGTTAGAAGGTCATGCAGATTTAGCAGTTCATTCATTAAAAGATGTTCCAACAAAATTTGAAGATGGTTTAGTATTAGCAGCTGTTTCAAAAAGATATGATCCAAGAGATGCATTATTATCTAATAAATACTCTTCAATCGAAGAATTACCAAAAGGTGCAGTGGTAGGTACTACATCTTTAAGAAGGAGAATGGCAATTAAATTAATAAGACCTGATATTGTTTTAAAAGATTTAAGAGGTAATATTAATACTAGAATTAAAAAACTAAATAATGGTGAATATGATGCAATTATTTTAGCTTCTACTGGTGTTCAAAAACTAGGAATTGAATCTGAAGTTAAATATTTTTCACCAATTGAAACTGATGTTATGATTCCTTCAATGGGTCAAGCTACATTAGGAATTGAAACTTGTGATAATGAAGAAATTATAAAACTTGTATCTGTTTTAAATGACAAAGATGCACATATTGAGTCAACAATTGAAAGATCATTTGTAGATACACTTCAAGGTGGATGTCAAGTTCCTATTGGTGTAAAAGCTACAATTATTGATGGACATTCAATTAGAGTTCAAGCTATTGTTGGAATGCCTGATGGTAGTGAATATATTGAAGAAGATATTACAGCTGATATTGAAGATTTTGAGAATATTGGTCAAAACCTTGCACAAACATTTTTAGATCAAGGTGCAAAAGAATTATTAGAAAAAGCAGAATTATTAGCTTTTAAATAAATATTTAAAATAAAAGGAAAACTATGAAAATTGATGTTAATGATTGTTTATTTTGTTTAGTAGATGTACAAGAGAGATTATTCCCTCATGTTAAGAATAAAGATATTATTGAAAATAATTTACAAATTTTAATAAAAGGTTTAAAACTTCATAATGTTCCTTTTATTATAAATGAACAATATAAAAAAGGTTTAGGTGAAACTATATCTTCTTTAAAAGAATTAATTCTAGATGATGAACATTTTGAGAAAACATCTTTTTCTATTTGTGGAAATGAAGATACTCTAAATAAAATCAAAGAACATAATAAAAAATTTGTAATTGTTGCAGGAATTGAAACTCATGTATGTGTATTACAAACTTGTTTAGATTTATTAGAAGAAGGTTTTACACCTATTATAGTTTGCGATTGTGTAAGTTCAAGAAGCGAATTCAATAATATTATGGCAATTGAACGTTTAGTTCAAGCTGGTGTAATTCCAACTACTTATGAATCTTTACTTTTTGAATTAACTGTTCATTCAAAACATGAAGTTTTCAAACAAATATCTGCTTTAGTTAAATAAGAAAATAAGAAAATGAATATATTCTATATTTATTTTCTTATAATAATACCTAGATACTAATATCTCAACTCATCATATTTAAGCCTCAATAATATTTTTAAGTTTTTTTCTTTTTTAAACATTTAAAACTTTTTCATAAATTATAGAATCTTAAAAATAAAATAATTATTTCTTTGAAAGATATATAAGAGTGAATGAGAACTAGTGTAAGTTTAGCTGTATAATAATAAAACAAAAGATCTAAATCTTTTGTTTTATTATTTAGTCCATAGTTCCAGCTGGAACATGTACAAAACCACTCATAATGATTCTTGCAGATCTACTCATACTTGCTTTTTCAACAATAAATTTGTCTTTAACTTTTTTAATTTTTGCGCCTACTTTTATAGTTCCTGAAGGGTGACCAAAAGTAACTGTATCTTTTTCACCTCCACCTGAGGCTATATTAACAAGCGTTCCTTGAATACAAGCAGCCACACCAATGGCAACAGAAGCTGTGCCCATCATTGCATGATGTAATTGTTGCATTGATAAAGCACGAACATGTAAATCCATCTCTTGAGCTTGTATTTCTTTAGAACTTGAAGTTATAAAATCTTGGGCAGGAGATACAAACGCAACTTTTGGAGTATGTTGTTTTTTTATAGCTTCTTTGGGATCTTGTATTAGACCCATTTTTAAAGCACCTGCTATTCTGATTTTTTCAAATCTTTCAAGTGCTTGTTTATCTGAATTAATATCACCTTGAAGTTCAATTCCTTTATATCCAATTTCATGTGCATTTAAAAATATTGTAGGAATTCCAGCTGTAATCATAGTAGCTTTAAATGTTCCAACACCTTCAACTTCTAAATCATCAATTAAATTTCCTGTAGGAAATAATTCTTCGCTAGGGTCAACAGGTTCTACAAATTCCAGTTGTATTTCTTCTGCTGAAAATGTTATGCCATCAATAAAATAATCACCCATTTCTTTAACTATTCCATCTTCCATTTTTACATAACAAAGAATAGTTTTTTTAATATTTGCCTGCCAAATTCTTACACAACAAATTCCATTATCCGGAATATTTTCTACTAAACCTTCTGTAATTGCAAAGGGTCCAACAGCAGATGATAAGTTTCCACAGTTTCCACTCCAATCCATAAAGTCTTTATCAATTGATACTTGCCCAAAATAATAATCTACATCATGGTTTTTAACTTCACTTTTTCCAACTAAAATAGCTTTTGAAGTACTAGAACTAGCACCTCCCATTCCATCCATTTGTTTTTTATAAATATCAGGACTTCCTATAATTCTTTGTAAAAGTTTATCTCTTTTTACTGTATCTTTTTGTGCCTCTTTTGGTAGGTCTACTATATTAAAGAAAGTACCTTTTGAAGTTCCACCTCTCATATATGTGGCTTTTACTGTAAACTGTTTTTTATAAGACATTAAAGATCCTTTTATATTTTAAAAACTTTAAACAAAAATCTAATGATTTTTTTATGAAGTTTTATATATATTTTTTCTTAATAAAAAGGCCTAAGCCTTTTTACCCTTTATTCCATTGCTATAAAATCTTTAGCAAATTTTTGTAAAATTCCACCAGCATTATAAACTTCAACTTCAGCAGAAGTATCTAATCTACAAATAAGAGGAATGTTTACTACTTCTCCATTTTCTCTTGTCATAATAACTGTAAGTGTACCTCTAGCTTCTATTTCACCAGAAACTTCATAAGTCTCACTTCCATCAATACTATAAGTATGTCTAGTATCACCATCTTTAAATTGCAGTGGTAAAACACCCATTCCAACAAGATTTGTTCTATGAATTCTCTCAATTGATTCAGCTATTAATACTTCAACACCTGCTAATCTTACACCTTTAGCAGCCCAGTCACGTGAGCTTCCTTGACCATAATTAGTTCCAGCTATAATTATTAATGGCTGTTTTCTTTCCATATATGTCTCAATAGCTTCCCACATTCTAGAAACTTTAGCTTCGGGCATAATAGTCGTTAGAGAACCTTGTTTTGTTTTACCATTTTCATCTTTTACCATTTCGTTATATAGTTTTGGATTAGCTAAGGTTGCTCTTTGAGCAGTATAATGATCACCTCTATGTGTAGCATATGAGTTTAAATCATTAATTGGTAAACCCATTTTTAAACAATACTCACCAGCAGCACTCTCAGGTAAAATTGCATTTGAAGGTGATAAGTGATCAGTAGTAATATTATCAGGAAAAACACCTAAAGGTCTCATGTTTTTTAAAGCTGGTTTACCCATAAATTCATCATCCCAATATGGTGGTTTATTAATATAAGTACTATTTCTATTCCAAGAATAAAAAGGTGATACTTCTATATCATTTAATGCACTTTTTGCAAACATTGGAGTATAAATCTTCTCAAACATTTCAGGTCTAACAGACGCTTTCTCAACTGCATTAATTTCTTCATCACTTGGCCATAAATCATTTAATGTAATATCATTTCCATTTTTGTCTTTTCCTAATGAATCTTTTTCAATATCAAATCTAATTGAACCTGCCAGTGCATAAGCTACAACTAGAGGAGGTGAAGCTAAAAATGCTTCTTTTACATAAGGGTGAATTCTTCCATCAAAGTTTCTATTTCCAGATAAAACAGCAGTTGTATAAAGCTCATTATCAAGAACTTCTTTTTGAATAACAGGATCAAGTGCACCACTCATTCCATTACAAGTAGTACATGCAAAACCTACAATACCAAATCCTAATTGTTCTAATTCACCTAATAAATTTGCATCTTTTAAATAAGCTTCAACAATTTTAGAACCAGGTGCTAGAGATGTTTTAACCCAAGGTTTTCTCTTTAATCCTAATTCATTTGCTTTTTTAGCTAATAGGGCAGCAGCAATAACATTTCTAGGATTAGATGTATTTGTACATGAAGTAATAGCTGCAATTAATATTGCACCATCAGGCATAACATCATCTGTAATTTTAACTGATGCATCTGTAATACCTTCATCTTTTAAGTTTGAAGTAGGTACTAATTTATGAGGTTTTGAAGGACCTGCAAGAGACCTTGTAACCTTTGATAAATCAAATGATAATTCTCTTGAATAAGTAGCTTCACTTAAAGAAGTAGCCCATAAACCATTTGCTTTAGCATAAGCTTCTACAAGTTTAATTTGTTTAGATTCTCTACCTGTTAGTTTTAAATAATCTAATGTTTGTTCATCAATTCCAAACATAGCAGCACTAGCTCCATATTCAGGAGTCATATTAGAAATAGTAGCTCTGTCACCTAAGTTTAAATATTCTAAACCAGTTCCATAAAACTCTAAATAAGCTGAGATAACATTCTTTTCTCTTAAAAATGAAGTTAAAGTAAGTGCAATATCAGTTGCAGTTATACCAGATGCTCTTTTTCCTACAATATTTACACCAATAATTTCAGGAACTCTCATATATGAAGGATTACCTAACATAACATTTTCAGCCTCTAAACCACCAACACCAATAGCTAAAACACCAAGTGCATCAACATGAGGAGTATGTGAATCTGTTCCAACTAGTGTATCAGGAGAGGCAATGCCATCAATATTATGAATAACTGGAGACATCTTTTCTAAGTTGATTTGATGCATAATTCCATTACCTGGAGGAATAACATCTACATTATCAAAAGATTCTTTTGTCCAATTAATAAAGTGAAATCTATCTGCATTTCTTCTATCTTCAATATCTCTATTGTTTTGGAATGCATCAGGATCAAATCCACCACATTCAACGGCTAAAGAATGATCAACAATTAGTTGAGTAGGAACAACAGGATTAACTTTTTTAGGATCTCCCCCTTTTTCAGCTATTGCTTCTCTTAAACCAGCTAAATCTACTAAAGCAGTAAGTCCTAAAATATCATGAGTTACAACTCGAGAAGGAAACCAAGGGAAATCTTTATCGTCTCTTTTTTCAATTAATTGAATTAAAGAGTCTTTTAAATCAGCAGATGGACATTTTCTTAATAAGTTTTCAGCTAATACTCTTGAAGTATAATTTAGTTTTGCAAAAGATCCTGGAGTAATGTCTTCAACTGCTGCTTTAACATCATAAAATTTTGTATCAAAACCTTCTAGGTCTTTTAGATATTTATCATTTGTCATTGTATATCCATTTTATATAATTAAAAAAGGATGAGTCTACACCCATCCTTTTAATATTTGCCTTTTGGCACTTAAGAATTTAAATATTTATATTATCTATCTTATTTATTCCAAATAATTTATCTTTCTTCAATTGAATTATATATTAAACCTTCTGGTCCTGTATAAGTAGCTGATGGTCTAATGATTTTTCCATCTTCTCTTTGCTCAATTGCATGTGCTCCCCAACCAGTAACTCTTGCTATAATAAATATTGGAGTGAACATATCAGTTGGAATAGCCATTTGATTATATGAAACAGCAGAGAACCAATCAAGATTAGGAAACATTTTCTTTTCTTGCCACATAATTGTTTCAATTCGTTCAGCAACGTTATACATTAACATATCATCATTTTCTTTAGATAAATCATGTGCTACTTTTTTAATAACAACGTTTCTTGGATCGCTTGTTGTATAAACAGGATGACCAAAACCAATAATGATTTCTTTTCTTGACATTCTATCTTTGATATCAGCTTCTGCTTCATCAGGAGATGAATATCTCTCTTGAATTCTAAATGCAACTTCATTAGCTCCACCGTGTTTTGGACCTCTTAGTGCGCCAATTGCACCAGTAATACATGAGAACATATCAGAATTAGTTCCAGAAATTACTCTTGAAGTAAATGTTGAAGCATTAAATTCATGTTCCGCATATAAAATTAAAGATACATGCATAGCTTTAACCCAAGATTCTTTTGGTTTTTCACCGTGTAATAAATGTAAAAAGTGTCCACCAATAGTATCATCATCAGTTACTACATCTATTCTTTTATTATTATAAGCAAAATGATACCAGTATAATAGTATTGAAGAGAATGATCCCATTAATCTATTAATAATATCTTGAGCTTTATCTTTAGGATGAGATTCATCTTCTTGATCAAGAGCTCCAAGAACTGAACAACCAGTTCTCATAACATCCATAGGATGAGAAGTTTTAGGCAATTGTTCTAAAGCTACTTTTACACCTTGCGGAATATCTCTAAAAGACCTTAGTTTCTTTTTGTATGCTTTAAGTTCTTCAATATTTGGTAATTTTTCATGTACAATTAAATATGCTATTTCTTCAAATTCTGCTTTATCTGCAAATTCTAAAATATCATATCCTCTATAATGTAAATCATTTCCTGTTTTACCAACTGTACATATAGCTGTATTTCCAGCAGAAGTTCCAGAAAGTGCAACAGATTTTTTTGCTTTGAATGCTGTGTTTGTACTACTCATAGTTTTTCCTTTTATTACTTTGTATTATTGTTTTAAACTTATTATCTTATAAAATTAATTTTTTGATTTGCCTTGTGAAAACAATGCATCCATTTTTTCTTCATATTCGTGGTAACCTAACATATCGTACAGTTCCATTCTTGTTTGCATAATTTCTAAAGTACCTTGTTGTGTACCTTTTTCTCTTAAGTCTTGGTAAACATCTAATGCAGCTTTATTCATTGCTCTAAACGCAGATAATGGATATAAAACCATAGATATACCAACACTTGCCAGCTCTTCAGTTGTAAACATAGGAGTTGCTCCAAATTCAGTAATATTTGCTAATACTGGAACTTTAATTACATCAGTAAATTCTTTATACTCTTTTAAAGTATGAATTGCTTCTGCAAAAATCATATCAGCTCCTGCTTCAACATATGCTAATGCTCTATCAATTGCTGCTTCTTGGCCTTCTGATGCATGTGCATCTGTTCTAGCCATAATTACAAATTCAGGATCTGTTTTTCCAGAAACTGCAGCTCTAATTCGATCACACATTTCTTCAGATGATACTAATTCTTTATTAGGTCTATGTCCACATCTCTTAGCAGCAACTTGATCTTCAATATGAATTCCAGCAGCTCCTGCTTTTGTCATTTCTTGTACAGTTCTTGCAATATTAAAAGCATGTCCCCAACCAGTATCTGCATCTACTAATAAAGGTAATGAAGAAATAGAAGTAATTCTTCTAATATCAATACATACATCTTCTAACATAGTCATTCCTAAATCAGGTAAACCATATGATGAATTCGCAACACCAGCACCTGATAAGTATAAGGCTTTAAACCCTACTTTTGTAGCTTGTAATGCTGAATATGCATTTACAGCACCTACAATTTGTAATGGGCTTTCTTCTTTTAAAGCTTCTCTAAATCTTTTTCCTGCGCTCATGATGATCCTTTAAATTATATATGATTTAGTATACAAGATATAAAGAGGCAAAGATTGTATGATTTTATTAATAGTAAAGCAATTTTTGTGCATAGATTCAATTTATGTACAATATTTGTTTTTATGTTTAAAAGTAGTACAATAATAATAATTTATTTTTAATAGGGAGTTTTTTATGTCATTAAAATCAGGAATTGAGAAAATAATAGAAATCTATAAAAGATCTAATTTAAGTATATCAAAGTTTTCATCATTAATTAAAAAAGATAGAAGAACAGTTACATCTTGGATTGATGGATTAACTGGTGTTGAACCAAATGAAGAAGTTAAAAAATCTATTTGTTCAATTTTTAGATATCCAGATTATATTTGGGAAGAGGGTTGTAGCGATGAAGAATTTTTACGATCAATTACTCAAATACCTCAAAAAGAAGTAAGAATAATTGATGAAGATTATTATGGAAGACTTGAATATATAATGGAATTAGAACAAAATAGAAGATTTGTAATACAAGCTCAATTTCCTGGACCTATGTATAGAGATTATGCTGTTAAAAAAGTATATAAAACAAAAACAAGTAAAGATATAGAAGATTTAAAACAAAAAAGAATTAAACAAATGATGAAATATGATTATGATACAACTGAGTGGTATTCAATTAAATCTATTTTAACTTTTTGTTTTGCATCAATTGGTAACTTCTATAGAAAAGATGAAAAAATTAAAATCTTAGAACTTATTTATGAGTTATTTCATAATAACTATAATAAAAAACTATTTTTATTTGATTCATTTTCAAGAAAAATATATGGAGCTGAAACTTCATATATATCAATAAATGTGAAACAAAAGATTTTATTCTTTAAATCGCCAATAGAATCTGTATTTATTGAAATTAGAAATAAAGCTTTAGTTGAGCGAATGCATAAGTATTATAGCTCACCTATAGAAGCACCTTCTCATGTAAATTTTCTTGAGTCAATAAAAATAATTAAGATTTTACAAGATGCACTTAGATATAACAATACTTTAGTACAAGCTTACGAAAGTATAAATAAAAATACAAATTATGGGGAACTGTTTTTTAACAATCTATCATATGATTTACAAAAAGAAGTTACAGCTCCAAAAGATGGACAAAAGAGAAATTAATGAGTAAAAGAAGTTAAAGTTTATACATGGTTGTAGAATAACTTCAACTTTGATTCTATTATAAACTTTCATTAATATACTATATTTGAATATGATTAACAGAACTTAAATACTAGCCAAACTTTTTCTAAAAAATATTATGCTAAAAGCAACTAGAGCTATTATTCCAAAAATATAATATTTGTTTTGTATATCTAATAGTGAGCCTAAAAATAGTGGAGAAATAAACCAGGCAAGATCAGTAAACGAACGTACTCCTGTATATAATCCTTCTTGTCCTTTTGGAGACATTTTTTTAATTACTAAAGTGCTATTTGTTAGAAAATAATCTCCTACTGCAATAAATACAGCAATTAAGACAATAACACTGTAAGATAAACTAGTCATTAAATAAATACTTGTACCAATTATATACAATATACATCCAATTATATATTCATGCTGAAGGCGCATTCTTTGTTTAAACATTAAGAGTGTCAGAACACTTAAAAAAGACAATAAAGCTAGACAAAAGAAATAAAAAGAAATCATAAAAGTATCAAATCCTTGTTTATTGAAATAAATAGAATGAAGAAGATTATCACTTGCAAGTGCTGTTGTTAAGATGATATTTCCAAGAATAAAAATCATAAATTTTTTATTTTTTGTAACTGTTCTAATTTTTTCACCAAAAGAAATATTTTTTACTTTATTTATTGGAATATCATTATTAACAAATAATAATGTTAAGACTGATAACACTAAGAATATAGAAAAAGTTATAATAAAACTTGCCTTTTCATCATATTCATAAAGTAATGCTCCTGCTAATGGTGCAACTCCCATTACTATATAACCAATAGGCCTTAAGATTTTTTGCATAATATAAATTTTTTCTTCAGATAAAATTACAAGTAATATCCTATCAACAGATGAAAAACACATTGAAATACCTGAAAGAAATGAGAAGAATAAAAAACTATAATAATTATGGGAAAAGTAAAATCCTAGAAAAGAAATACTCCATAATATATAAGAAATAAATAGAAATATTTTATTATTGATATGATCACTGATATGCTTAATCCATAAAACAAGTATTGCAAATGTTAAAGTACTCATACCTATTATAATTCCAGCTTGTGAACTAGTAAAGTACATAACATTCTTTAAGTATAAAGCAAAAAAAGGCATAACCATAAAGTATGTACCTAAATGTAATTGCCTCGAAAATATTAAAAAAATTATCATAATAGAAAGTTTGTTCATAAATATCCTAAAGGTGATTAAATAAGTTATTTTAACATATATAATTTAAAGCTTAATCAATAATTTAATCTTTACATATTTAAAATAATTATTAATAAATTTTTTTTAGTGAGATGAAAACAGCTCTTTATTAAAAAATTTATTTACAATAATTTAAAAGAATAATTTTCTAAGTGATGAGAGTACTTTTAACTTAAAGTATTTTATTTCCATAAGATATTTGTAGTATAATATTTCAAAAAAATAAACAGAATTATAAAAGAGAAACTAATGAATTCAAAAGAAAAATTATTACAAATAAGTTTTGAAGAGATATATGAACATGGATACAATGCAACTTCGATAGAGAGTATTTTGAAAAAAGCAAAAATGAACAAAGGTTCAATGTATTATTATTTTAAAAGTAAAAAAGATCTTACTTTAACCATGATTGCGCAAAACTTAAGTTCTTATATTCAAGATAAATATTCTAAGTTATTAGATTATGAAACAAATATTTTAGATGAATTAATAAAATTACTGAAAGATAAAAACAATTTTGAAGTATCACATGGTTGTAAAGTAAATAATTTAGTACAAGAACTATCTCATACAGATAATGATTTTAAAATAGCTTTAGAAAAAGTATATTTAAATTTTGAAAATATTTTCGAACAAATTCTAAATAAAGCATATGAAAATGGTGAGTTTGAACATAATGATATAAAAAGTTTAGCTATTTTTGTTTTAGCTTCTTTTGAAGGATGTTTGGCAACAGGAAAAAAATCACAAAATAAAGATGTCTATTGTATTTGTATAAAACAATTAGAAGAGTATTTGAATCTTTTAAGAAAATAAATTTAGTTCTTGACTAAACAGTCAAATAATGCTATTCTTTTCTTGACTAGTTAGTCAAGGAGGAAAAAATGAATAAAATGTTTATACCTTTAATCTTTATTATCTTATATGGAAGTGGTTTTGTTTTTACAAAACTAGGTTTAGAGAACTCTTCTCCTATGCTATTTTTGGCACTAAGATTTTTTATTGCATTTGTAATCTTATTATTTCTTTCTTTTATTTTAAAATCTTCTTGGCCTAAGAATAAAAAAGAATTTTTAAATATAATTGTTGCAGGATCTTTGACTGTTGGTGTGTTTTCAATTGGAGTATATTTATCTTTATATAATAATATACAAGTATCTTTATCTGCTTTAATTATATCTTTACAACCTATACTAGTAACACTTATCTCTGCCAAAGTACTAAAAGAGAAAATAAATTTAAATGTATGGAAAGGTTTAGTAATTGCTTTTTTTGGTGTTTTTTTAATATTAGTATTTAAATTAACATCTTCTTCTACAACATTTATAGCGATTATATGGTCGTTTGTAGGACTATTTGGTTTAAGTATAGGAAATGTTTATCAGAAAAAATATTGTTCAAACATGAATCTATTTACAGGTGGTTCAATTGGTACTTTTTCTTCTTTTATATTAGTTCTACCTTTTTTATATTACGAAAATATTCATATTACTTTTAATGCAGATTTTTATATAGCTTTATTTTACATGTCTATAGGAGTTAGTATTGGTGCTTTATCATTATTATATATAATGATAAAAAAATCATCTATTTCAAAAGTAGCATCAATTTTTTATTTAGTACCTGTTTCAACTGTTATAATCTCATATTTTATTTTAGATTCAAATATTGATATAAGTGTAATAGCAGGAATAATTTTAGTTTTATTTGGAATAAAACAAATACATAAAAAAGATAATTTATAATAATAAACTTATGTTAAAATATCTTAATATCTTAATATCTTAATATCTTAATATCTTAATATCTTAATATCTTAATTTTATTTAAGTATTTTTATGGACTATTCTTTATATATAAATGAAGTCTTTATATTTGCATTTACTATATTTTTATCACTTCTCTCACCAGGACCAGATTTTGCAGTGGTTTTAAAACAAAGCATAAAATATGGTAAACGCTCATCAATTTTACTTCTTTAGGAATAGGCTTAATTATTTCAAAATCAATTATTTTATACTCGATTGTTAAATATCTAGGTGCTATTTATTTAATATATCTTGGATATCAAAGTTTAAAATCAGGCGGACTTAAACTAAAAAAGAATAATTGTAAAGAAATAGAATATATGTCAGATAAAAAATCATTTTTTGTAGGATTTTTATGTAATGCTTTAAATCCAAAAGCTACACTATTCTTTATATCAATGTTTGCTTTGTAATTTCTATATCTACACCAATAGAAGTTAAAGTATTTTATGGTATTTTTGCAATGTTCTCGGCACCTTTGTGGTTTACAATACTTTCATTCATTTTATCAAAAGATAATTTAGAAAGTTTTTTAATTCTTTTGCAAAAGTTTTTGATAAATCAATTGGTGTTATTTTAATAGCTTTAGGAATAAGTGTAGCAGTAAGTAAATAAAGGAAAAAATATGAAAATAGTAATGTTAGATAGAGCCACTTTAGGTTTTGATTTAAGTGTAGATGTTTTTAAAAGTTTAGGAGAATTCACGTCTTATGATGTAACATTTCCTAATCAGGTTATGAATAGATTAAAAGATGCAGATATAGTTATTACAAATAAAGTAGTAATTTCAAAAGAGATTATGAATAATACTTCTTTAAAATTAATATGTATAAGCGCAACGGGAATGAATAATGTAGATTTAGAAGAAGCTCGGAATTTAAATATTGAAGTGAAAAACGTAGCAGGGTATTCAACATCTTCTGTAGTTCAATTATCTTTTTCAATGATTTTTCATTTTATCTCAAAACTATCTTATTATAAATCTTATGTAGATAATGGTTCTTGGGAAAAATCAGCAATTTTCACTCATATAGATAAACCTTTTTATGAGCTAGATAAAAAAAGAGTAGGAATTATTGGACTTGGAAATATAGGAAAAGACTTTGCAAAAAAAGCTGAAGCTTTTGATTGTGAAGTAGTATATTACTCTACATCTGGCGCTAATAATGATTCTAAATATAAACAAGTTTCTTTAAATGAATTATTAAAAACATCAGATATCATATCAATTCATTGTCCTTTAAATGAAAATACTAAAGACTTATTAAATTATTCTAATATGCAAAGTATTAAAGAGGGTGCAATTTTATTAAACCTTGCAAGGGGCGGAATTATAAATGAAAATGATTTAGCTAAAATAATTGATGAAAAAGAGATTTATTGTGGAATTGATGTTGTTTCAAAAGAACCTGTAGAATCAACAAATCCTTTATTGCAAGTTAAAAATAAAGAACAATTATTATTAACTCCTCATATTGGATGGGCTGCAATTGAAGCTAGGGAAAGATTAATAAAAGAAGTATCTAATAATATAGAGAACTTTTTACAATAATAAGTTTTACTTTTATTATTATTTTGATACACTTTATCAAAAAGATAAATAATGGACATTTCCCCTCCTGTAGATAATATAAACTCATTAAATAACTATACTAGGTCTTTTTACGAAAAAAGAGCTAGTATATCTTCACGAAAATTTGATTTGAAAAATGAAGCTCCTAGAGTTATTTTAGATTCATTAAGAAAAACTTCTAGTAAAATGCTACAAAATAATGAACTTAATAAAGAAAAACTTATTCAAAATAATAGATATAAAAACTTATCTAAGAAAAAAGAAATAAAAAAAGATGAAAAAACTTATTCTAAAGAGAATAAAGAATCTGTAAAAAAATGTATACCAATTCAAGGCATATATTTACAAGGTGTAAGTTTATTAGATAAAAAAGAATTATTGAGTATTAAACAATTAGATGAAAAATGTATTAGTGAGAATGATTTAAACAATTATATAAAAGACTTATCTATCTTATATGTAAACAAGGGTTATATAAGTACAAGAGTTCTTTTTATACCTCCTAATGATGAAAATAAACTAGGTCTTAGAGTTGTTGAGGGTTTTATTGAAGATATTATTGATGATAGTAAAACTATTAATCTAAGTCTTTTATTCAAAAGTTTAAAGAATGAAAAACTAAACTTAAGAGATTTAGAACAAGCTTTAGATCAAGCTAATAGGTTATCTTCAAATAATCTAACTCTTGATATTATTCCTGGTAATAAATTTGGCTCTTCTATCATTAAATTAAATAATATTAAAACAAAAACAAAATCTTTTTCTTTATCATTAAGTAATCAAGGACAAGAAAGTACAGGTAGGGCTTTGTTTCAAGGATCTGCAAATTTTGATGATGCTTTAATTTTAAGTGATTTAATGAGCTTAAGTATAAGCTCAACTGTAAATAAAAACAATACAAGTAAATACTCTAGAAATTATTCTTTATTTTATTCTTTACCCTACTTATATTATACTTTAAGTACTTATATTAGTTATTCTCACTATTTATATGATCACGAGCTAAGTTTTAATAGGGTTGAATTAAAAGGAAATACAAAACAAGTATCATTTAAACTAGACAAAGTTTTTTATAGAAATCAATATTTAGTAAATACTTTGTTTACTCAATTTACATATAAAAATGTAAATAACTATTTCCAAGACTCAAAACTTGAAATTTCATCTCCTACTTTAAGTATATTTGAACTTGGTTTATCACATTTAGCTTATTATAATACAAGTGCATTAAGTCTAAATGTAAGTGTAGAACTTGGAACTTCTTTATTTAAAAAGAAAGAAATAGAAGATAATCCAATAGAAGAAAATTTTAAAAAATTAAAACTTAATGTAAATTATAATAAAAACTTTTCAAATAATTATAATCTATCTTCGAGTTTTGTAGCACAATACTCAAATGATGTTTTACCAGGTGTAGAGTATTTAAGTATAAGTGATACTTCTTCTGTTAGAGGATTTGATAAAACTTCTTTATCAAGTGAAAAAGCTTGGTACTTACATAATGACTTTTCAAAGAACTTATTTTTCTCTCATTCTGTTTTAAGTTTAGGAACATCATTTGATTATGGACAAATAATCGAAGAAAAGAAAAAAGCATATTCTTTTGGAATTTTCTCTAAATATAGAAATAAATCTTTTACTTTTGATCTATCATTAGCCAAAGCATATTTAATAAATAGAACATATGAAAAAAATGAAAACTATCACTTTTTAACAAAAATCACATATAATTTTTAAAAAAAATAAAATTTTCATATTGTATTTTTTACAATATGAAATTTTTTTATAAAATAAATATTGTAATTTATATGAAATAAATAACTAAATATACATTAAATAAGAAATTGTATAAATAATAAACTTGCATTTAATTACCTACATTATAGGCTTTTACTCTAATTGATAATTATTATTAATAATAAAATGAATATAATAATAAAAAAATAATAAATATACTCAAAAAATAATTTTCTAAATCTAGGCAAAAATACCATTATTTTATGATAAACTTTTGTATAAAAAGATTCTTAAACTTAAGAATATTAAAGGAAATAAAATGGTTTATAACTTATCATATATTGGAAAATTATCTTTAGCCGTAAGTATTGTTTTGTGCTCATCTTATGTACAAGCAAATTCAAGTGTTGATGCAATTGGATCAACTAATGTATCTACTTCAAAAAATGGAGCAACAGTAGTTGGTATTGTTGCCCCTAATCAGAATGGATTATCTCATAACAAATATAATAAATATAATGTTAACAAACCAGGATTAGTTTTAAATAACTCCTTAAAAAATGGGAACTCAGTTTTAGCTGGTTCTCTTAATGCAAATAAAAACTTTTCAAATCAAGCAGCTTCAATAATTTTAAATGAAGTAGTTTCAAAAAATCCTTCTTATATATTAGGACAACAAGAAATATTTGGTCAAAAAGCAGATAATGTATTAGTTAATGCTAATGGTATTACTACAAATAATAGTGGATTTATTAATACTAATAGAGCTATTTTAACTGTTGGTTCTGTATCTATTAAAAATGGAAAAATTCATAACTTTGATACAAGTGGAAATAATAATTCTTTAAATATAGGACGTACTGGATTAAGTGGATCTGATTTCTTAGATTTAATGGCTCCTAAAATTAGCGCTGATGGATTACTTAAAGCTAAAAAAGCTGTTAATACTATAAGTGGTCATAATATAATCTCAGCTGATTTATCAAATATTGAAACTATTAATACTAATACAAAATTAGATTCTTACTTTTTAGGTGGAATGAAAGCTAATGCTATTAATATTGTAAGTACTTCAAAAGGTTCTGGTATTAATTTAACAGGAAATTTTGAAGCAGAGAATAATTTAAGTGTAAATGATTCAGGATCTTTAAGTTTAGAAGCTGCATTATTAAAAGCTGAAAATATATCTCTTGATGCAAATAATGTAAATATAAAAGCTAAATTAGTTGAAAATAGTACTATTACTAATTCTGATGAAAATTATACTAATTACCGTGGAGCAATTTACAAAAATAAAAGTAATAAAACTCAAGAATTAAGACTAAGTGTTTTAGAAGCTAAGAATATTAAAATCTTATCTGAAAATGAAGCTTATTTATCAGCTGCAAAATTGAAAGCTTCTAATATTTCTATTAAAGCATCAACAGTAATAATTGAGAGTAAAAAAATTAGTCAAGAAATAAAAGATGC
>JABSOL010000028.1 GCA_013215985.1 Campylobacteraceae bacterium | reverse complement strand
CCACTATTTGCCATCTTTTTGTAAATAATATATAAAGAAGAAACTAAGAAATCTTCTTTTTCTGTAATATCAAATTTAATTTCTTTAAATATTGCATCTTTTGCAACTGATTTAAGATTTTCTACATTTAATAATTTTGAACCTTCATATTTGATTTTTACAGATAATTCACTTCTGCTAAGGTTACTAGATGCAATTTCTTTAATAAGTAATTCTGTTCCTGTAAATTCAGCTTTTAAAGATAAATTTAATCCACCTCTATCTAAAGTATTAAATAAATGCATAATTATTTTACTACCATCTTGATCGTGAGATAATTCTTCTACAAACTGTTTTCTAATTTCTATTTTTTTATGTTTATCTTCAAAATGAACATTGATATTTTTAGCTTTAATATCTAAAGCTATTCCATCTTTTAAATGCTTAACTAGAAATTCTTTTTTTTGTTCTAATTCCAAATCTCCTAAGTTTTTAAATTCTTTAAAATCCTGAATATTATTAATGATAAGTTCTTCAATAGTAAGTCTACTTATCTCATCATTTTTAATACTCATTTCATTAATACTACAAGAAATTGAAAATAAACCACTACACTCAATATCTTCGAAAATAAAATCATTCTTATCATTTATATTCTTTTTAAGAATTGAAGAAAATTCTTTTTCAACTAAACTATTTTTGTAACTATTAGCAGATATTCCTATAAATAAAAAAGAAGCAACTAATATTAACTTTGTTCCCATTTTCACTGTAGATCCTTAGATGTAATATATTTAAAATAAAGTATTTGAAGAATTTTAACTATTATGAGATTAATTATCACTTAAATAAACAACTAAGATATAATTTATATAGAATTAATATATTAAGATATTAAACAACTTTATCATAGCAACTCTTCTAATTTATTAATATTAGGATACAACAGTAGAAAATAAGAAAATATAAGTAAATAAAGAAAATTTCTTTATTTACTTCGATCTTTTATAATAAGTAGTGATTGTTGACTTTTCTATTAAATGATTATTAATATAGTAACCTACTATAGCAGGATTAGTTTCCTTACGAAGTCCTAATGTTTCTACATCTAATGCATAAATTGTAAATTCATATTTATGAGCTTTTGAACCTTTAGGAGGACAAGCTCCACCAAAACCATTTGTACCATAATTTGTAATACTTTGAATAACTTTATTATTATGTTTATTGCCAAAGCCTTCTTTTACAAAACTTGTATTTGTTGATATATCAAACACTAACCAATGCCACCATCCTGAGCCAGTAGGTGCATCGGGATCATAAACAGTGATTGCAAAAGATTTTGTTCCTAGAGGTACATTTTTCCAAGATAATTGAGGTGAAATATTTGATCCAGTACATCCAAAACCATTAAACTCTTGTTTATCAGATAATTGCCCACTTATACTTGAACTCTTTAATGTTAAACCTTCTGCCAATAATAGTGTTGAGCAGATACTTAATATACTTAGTATTTTTTTCATATTCTTTCCTTTTTAATATCTTTATTTTATAAAAAGAAAAAATATTTGTCTATTGGAAAAGATTTAATTATTGTTGTTTTTTATCTCTTTTGGAGTTTTATTGTATTTTTTTTTAAAAACTTGAATAAACCATGATAAATTATCAAATCCTGATAATATACATACTTCACTTACATTTTTTGAGGTACTTTCTAAAAGTACTTTCGCTTTTTCTAATCTTTTATTTACTTGCCATTTTTTGGGAGTTGTTTTAAATACATCTTTAAATTTTAATCTAAAAGATAATGTTGGGAGTTTAAATTTTAGAGCTAAATCTAATATATTATCTTCATATGAAAATTCTTTTTCAACTTGTATTTTAAAATAATTTGATTCATAAATAGATGCTAGTAAATTAGTAAACTCTATTTTAGAAGAAGAGTTTAAAATATTTAAAAAAGCTTCTTCAAGTTTTAATTTTATTATTTCTTCTTTATTTAGAATATCACTTGTAAAATATGTACAAGTTGCATCTATCATAGTTTTTAAGTCAGGGGTATCATCTATTTTAAAAATATTTGATTCACTATTTAATGTTTTTTTGGGTTGAATATTATATTTATTTATAAAGTCTAAAAGAAGTGAATCCTCATACAGAAACAACATTGCTTCATAGTATTCATCAAGAACTTCACTCATAAGATAGTTCCCACTTCTTAGAAATAAAATACTATTTTCATTAATATTTAAAGTTTTATCATGTAAGTGTATTAGTTTTGTACCTTTTCTTACAAATATTAAAATATTATTTTTTATATAAACTTCAGTTTTAACTTGAGGTTCTTTTTGTATGTAATGACAAAAAGATATGTTTGATAATTTTATTTCCATAATAAGAATATTACCTTTTTCAAATTTGAATTAAACAATTATAATATTGTAAATATCTACTATAAGTAAATAAAATTTATTTTATTTTATTTACTAATTGAGAAGGTAATAGACCTAATGATTCTTCTACTAATTTTGTATCACCATGTTGAATATAAATATCTTCATATTCAAATGATGTAAGTTTTACCTGAATATTTTCTTCATTTAAAAATTCTAAAATAGCAGATCCTACTCCACCTTGTTTTTGTGAATCTGAGAATACATACCAATCATTATGATCTTTTGCTAATTCACTAAGTGTTTTTTTGTCAATTGGTTTTACAAACCTTAAATCTAAAATTGTAATATCTTCTTCATGTAATTTTTCAGTCATAACTGCTCTTCTTACACCTGCCCCATATCCAATTAAAAGTTTTTTAGATTTTCCTTTTTTAAGCACTTGAGCTTTTCCTAATTCAAAAGGTTCATTATCATATTCTAAGTCTTCAAAAGATCCCCTTGGGTATCTTAGTGCACATGGTGATCTTAGAGTATAAGAGAAATTAACTGCATCTGTTAATGTTTTTGCATCTCTTGGAGCAAATACAATCATATTAGGTAAAAATCTTAAGAATGAAATATCAAAAGCACCTTGATGAGTTTCACCATCATTTCCAACAGTTCCTGCTCTATCAATACAAAATACTACAGGTAAATTCATTAAACAGGTATCATGAATTATTTGATCAAAAGCTCTTTGAAGAAATGTTGAATAAATAGTAACATAAGGTTTAAACCCTTCTTTAGCCATAGCAGCCATTGAAGTAACTGCATGTTGTTCAGCAATTGCTACATCCCAAAATCTATCAGGGAAAGCGTCCATTAGTTTATTAATACCAGTTCCACTAGGCATTGCAGCTGTAACTCCTACTACATTGTCATTTTTTGTAGCTAAAGCTAATAAAGCTTCTGAAAATATTGCAGTCGCAGATTTTGGAGCCTCTTTTTTAATAAATACACCATTTGTTTTATCAAATGGTCCAACACCATGCCAATGTTCATGGTGACCTTCAGCAATTTTATAACCCTTACCTTTTACAGTTCTTGCGTGAACTACAACTGGTTTACCTAAGTCTTTTGCTAATTGTAGAACTTCAATAATTTCTTCTAAATTATGTCCATCAATAGGTCCTATATAATCAATACCTAATTCTTCAAATAAAATTCCAGGAGTAATAAGTTTAAGAGCTTCTTCTACTCTTTTAGCTAAATAAGTAGTTCCTTCTGGCATGTTATTTCTAATAAATGTATCTACTTTACCTCTAAAGCTTTGATAAAATTTACCAGCTAGAAGTTTTGAAAGATGTTTTGAAATTGCACCAATTGGTTTAGCAATGCTCATTTCATTATCATTTAAAACAATAATAACAGGAAGTTTAATATCACCTAATTCATTTAAAGCTTCATAAACCATACCAGCAGTCATAGAACCATCACCAATCATAACAACTGGAACTCTATTTTCGCCTTTTAGTTTAATAGCTTTTGCAGCACCTACGGCTAAAGAAATAGAAGTTGAACTATGACCTGCTACAAAATAATCAGCTTTGTTTTCTTTTGGTTTTGTAAAACCAGAAAGTCCACCAAACTGTCTTATTGTTTCAAATTCATCCCATCTATCATTAATTAATTTATGAGGGTAACATTGATGAGATACATCATATATAAATGGATCAGATTTGGAATCAAATACTTTATGCATAGCAACTGTTAATTCAACTGCACCTAAAGTAGAAGAAAAGTGTCCACCTTTTCTTGATACTACATCAATAATTCTATCTCTTATATCTTGACACACTATTTCTAATTCATCAATATTTTTATTTTTAATATCCATCAAATGTCTTTTTATTAATTTTGTTTTATTTCGTTAAACACTTCATCTAAAAGTGTAAATACTTTAGTATTTTGTTCGTCTGAACCAATTGTAATTCTAATTGCATTAATACCATATGAACTTAAATCTCTAATAATAAGTCCTTTTTCTAATAAAGATTGGGCTATATCATTAGATAAATACATATTATCAAATTTTATAATTATAAAATTTGTATATGATTCAATAAAAGAAAAACCTTTTATAAGAGCATACTCTTCGTATCTTTTCATTTCCTTAAAATTCTTATCAATGCAATCATTTACAAATTTTTCATCTTTTAATGCTTCAATAGCAGCACATAAAGATAAAGTTGTAATATTAAAAGGAGGTCTTAATTTATGTAAAGTTTTAATAAGGCCTTTTTGAGCTATTCCATAACCTACTCTCATACCACCTAAAGCATAAGCTTTTGAGAATGTTCCTAAATAAATACAATTATGATACTTAGAAATTAAATCATCTGCTTTAATTTCTTTATTTTTATCTTTAAAAGAAGCATATTCTTGATATGCCCCATCAATAATTACTAAAGTATTAGAATCTATTTTATCTAAAAAATCATATACATCTTTTTTATTCAGACACTCACCTAAAGGGTTATTAGGTAGGCATAAAAATATAAGTTCTGGTTTATGAATTTTATAAAGTTCTAAAAATTGTTCTAAGTTATGCTCATCATCAGAGGTTTTAATAATAGTGCAACCAGTTTGTTTTGCATAAATCTCATACATTGCAAAGGTTGTATTACTCATTAAAACTTTTGAAGTCTCATTACATTTAGCTTTTATACAAAAGTCTAAGATTTGATCAGAACCTGCTCCTATAACTATGTTTGAACTCTCCACGCAAAACCTTGACGCTAGGCCTTCTTTTAATTCGTACATTGAATCATCAGGATACATAAATATACTTGAGGCTCTTTCTTGAATTCTTTTTACTACTTGTGGTGATGTTCCATAAGGATTTTCATTTGATGCTAATTTTATAATATCTTCTACTTTAATTCCATATTCTCTAAGTACTAATTCTATTGGTTTTCCAGCTTCATATATTTTACAATTATCTAAAACTTTATTAAATTCCATTACTTTCCTTTATTAAATATCGTCAATTTCTTTTACATATGAACCTAAAAACTTAATAGATTTTTTATGTTTTGTAAATATCTCTTTTACATTTTCATCATCTTTATGACCATTGAAATCTATAAAGAATACTGAATTACCTTCAACTATATGTGATTTAATTTTAGTTAAATTTATTCCTGCTTTATCAAAATCTATTAAGAATTCTACTAAAGCCCCAGGTGTATTTGGTAATTGTGCAAGAATAGATGTTTTATCATTTCCGCTAGATGCATTCTCAAAATCACTTACAATAAAAAATCTAGTTCTATTATTATCTTTATCTTCAATATTCTCAAATAAAATAGGAAGTTTATACATTTTTGCCCCAACATGAGAACAAATAGCAGCTGAATTATCTTCTTTTAAAGCTAATTTTGCAGCTTTTGTAGTTGATTCAATTGGTATATGCTCAACCTCATCAAGTCCAAAGTTTTCTAAAAATCTTCCACATTGATCAAATGCTATATCTTTTGAATAAATCTTTTTAATATCAGATACTTTATCACATCTAGTTGCTAATGTATGATGAATATCTAAAACTACTTCTGCGATAATTTTTAAATTATATTTTTGCAAAGATGATATAGTATCAGATACTATTCCGTTAGATGAATTTTCAATTGGAACAACACCGAACTTAGCTTTTTTAGTACTTACTTCTCTAAATACACCTTTAATAGAACCTATTGATATATATGAACTCATAGCACCAAATCTAGCTTCTGCTGCTTGGTGTGTAAATGAACCATCTGGTCCTAAAAATGCAATATTTTCAGGTAATTCTAAATTTCTTGAAATTGCAAATACTTCTAAGAATAAAGCTTCTATAGCACTTCTATTTAATAAACCATCATTTAAAGAAACAAGTCTATCTAAAATAGCTTTTTCTCTCTCAGGTCTATATATAGCTCCACCACTTTGAGCTTTTAGAGTTCCCACATCTTTTACAATTTGCATTCTTTTATTAATAAGTTTTAAAACTTCATTATCAATAGAATCTAATTTATCTCTTAAATCTTTTAATCCTGATTCATTCATTTTTAAACCTTTAATAGTTCTAAAACATTAGACATATTATTACATACAAGATTTGGATGTAATTTTTTATCTAAAGTATTTAGTATTTCATTTTTATCTTTTATTTTACCAGATAAAACTAAACATGTTTTCATATTTAACTCTTTTGCACCTAATAAATCACCAATCATATCATCTGAAATTACTGTAATATTATTAAAATCTTCGTTTATCATATTTTTTGCTTTTTCATAAAAACTTTTTGAAGGTTTTCCAACAACTTCATAATCTTTATTAACTGCAAACTTAATCATATTCATAATAGCACCAACACCTGGGTATTTTCTACCATCTTTTGAATATGTTGATGTTTCATGCATAGCTACTAATCTTTCACATCTTGTAGCATTTTCAATCATTGACGCGTAATCATCATTATTATAATCTTTTTTAATTGATACAATTAAAGTATTAGATGTTTTATAATCTAAAATATAACCCATATCAATTAAAACTTCTAAGAATTCATCTGTTCCAAAAGCTGCCACTTTTTTATCTTTTACTTTCTCGCTTAAAATATAAAAAGGGTCAATATAATTCTTTATATTTAAGCCCATAGCTCTAAGTCTTTCTAAAAAAGAAGAAGACTTAGCTTTTGTATTATTTGTAATAACTACATAAGGAATACCTGAATCATTTAATTCATTAATAAACTCACAAGCTCCTTGTATGGGTTCTCTTTTTTCATCACAAATAAGAGTTCCTTGTACATCAATAAAATAAGATGAATTTCTCATAAATCTACCTTACTTAATATAGTCTTCTTCTAAAGCATAAATCTCTTCAAAAGTTTCTCTTCTTCTAATTAATCTAGTTTCGCCATTCTCATATGCAAACTCAGCTACTTTTCTTCTAGTATTATAGTTAGAACTCATAGTTGCACAATAAGCCCCTGCTGAGTGAATTAGAACTAAATCATTTTGTTGTGTTTGCGGTAAATCAATATTTTTTGCAAAAAAATCTCCACTTTCACAAACAGGACCTACAATATTACAATCACTTAATTCTGTATTCGAAGTTACAACTTCAATTTTATGATAAGCATTATATAAAGCTGGTCTAATTAAGTCATTCATTCCTCCATCAACAATAACAAATCTTTTATTTCCATTTACTTTTTCATATAATACTTTAGTTACAAAAGTTCCAGCATTACCTACTAAGAATCTACCTGGTTCCATTACTACTGTAATATCTAAACCAAATAAAGCTTTCATAATTACTTGACCATATTCTTCAGTATCAATTAGTGTTTCATCATCATAAACAATTCCTAAACCACCACCCACATCAAAAAATGAAATTTCCATATTTATAGCTTTAAGGTTTCGTACAAAGTTTGCAACAATATTAATTGATTCTTCAATTGGTTGTAATTGAGTTAATTGAGATCCAATATGACAGTGAATACCAACAGCTTTTAGAACTTTAGAGTTTTTAATTCTAATATACATTCTTTTAGCAGTATCAATATCAACTCCAAATTTATTCTCATGTAAACCTGTTGAAATAT
The DNA here is from genome assembly GCA_013215985.1 of Campylobacteraceae bacterium. GTDB lineage: Bacteria > Campylobacterota > Campylobacteria > Campylobacterales > Arcobacteraceae > NORP36. The sequence goes on along the minus strand of JABSOL010000028.1, from coordinate 14,437 downwards.
AAGGATGAGTTTTAGGATCAATGTTTGGATTAACTCTAATTGAAATTCTACACTCTTTATTAAGTTCTTTAGCTATTACTTCTACACGAATAAGTTCTGCTTCACTTTCAACATTAATCATTAAAATATCTAGTTCGATTGCTTCTCTAATTTCACAATCTCTTTTACCAACACCAGAAAATATAATTTTATAAGACTTTATTCCAACTCTTAAAGCTCGTCTTACTTCACCAATTGATACACAATCAGCTCCAGCTCCTAAAGACCCAAGATGTTGAACAACAGATAAATTAGAATTTGCTTTAACTGCATAAGCAACTAAAGATTTTCTAGCTTTAAAAGCTCCTTTTAGTTCATTATATTGTTTTGTAATATGGTCAAAATCATACACATAGTATGGTGTATGATACTCATTTGCTATTTCTTGAAAATTTATACCCATTGTATATCCTATACTTTATTTTAAAATCTTAATAATAAATTCAATGAATTCACTATAAAATCTTATATTAGTTTATAAAGAAAAACCTAGACAAAAATGCCTAGGTTTTTAAGATGAATAAAATATTAGTCAAAACTTTAGTGTTTTGAGACTACTTATCTGTTCCATTCCATGCAATTGTTTGTTTACCATTCTCATCGAATGTAGTTGCAGGCATACCCATAATGTTGTATCCACAATCAACATAATGAATTTCACCAGTAACAGCTGAAGATAAATCAGATAATAAATACATACCAGAATTACCAACCTCAGTTGTTGTAACATTTTTCTTTAATGGTGCATGAGCAGCATTCCATTTAAGCATAAATCTAAATTCACCAATACCAGCAGCAGCAAGTGTTTTAATAGGACCAGCAGAAATAGCATTAACTCTAATTCCATCTTTTCCTAAATCTTCAGCTAAATATTTAGTTGTCATTTCTAATGCAGCTTTTGCAATACCCATTAAATTATAATTAGGAATATACTTAGCTCCTCCATAATAAGATAGAGTTAAAATTGAACAAGAATCAGACATGATTGGTTTTAATTCTCTTACTACTTCAATTAAAGAATATACTGAAACATCCATAGCAATATCAAATGAAGTTTTTGGAATATCATAAAATCTTCCGCTTAAACCATCTTTTGGAGCAAAAGCAATTGAATGTACAATAAAATCAATTTTTCCCATATCTTTTTCTAAAGACTCTTTTAAAGCTTTAATTTCTTCTGGGTTTGATACATCACATGGATATACATAATCTTCTCTTCCGAACTCAGCAGCAATTGGAACTACTCTCTTTTTTAAAGAATCATTTAAATAAGTAAAAGCAATTTCAGCGCCTTGATCAGCACAGGCTTTTGCAATTCCATAAGCAATAGACTTATTATTTGCAACCCCTAAAATTACCCCTTTTTTACCCTTCATAAACATATTCTCTCCTTTGTTAATTATTATTATTTTATATCTTTTGTTAATTCTATAATTTGTATAAAATCATCTTTATTCCATGATGCAGTACCAATTAAAGCACCATCTACATTTTCTAAAGAACAAATTTCTACAACATTTGATAATTTAACAGAACCGCCATACAACAATGGTCTATCTATATCTTTTTTTATAGCATTATGAATATTTATTATATCATCATTTGTAGCAGTAACACCTGTTCCAATAGCCCACACCGGTTCATATGCTAAAATTAAATTATCATATGTAGTATCAATACCATCTAATTGAGAATAAACATATTCTAATGTTTTTTCTAAGCCTTGATTTTTAACTTCTAAAGGTTCACCAATACAATAAATGATTTTATACCCTAATTCCATATAGTACTTATATTTTGATACTATACTTTCATTAGACTCATTTAATACATGTCTTCTCTCGCTATGTCCAATTAGAATAGTTTTAATATTAAACTCATCTAATTGAGAAGTTCCAATTTCACCTGTAAACGAACCAGAAATAGTAGGATAAGCATTTTGAGCTCCAAGATGTAAATTATCTTGTAAATCAAAATTATCTAAAGAAGTAGCTGTTGGAAAAACATACACTTCAGAAGATCTATTACTTTTTAAATATTCGTTTACAGCTCCTACAAAATCTTTTGTAGAAGATCTTGTATGGTTAGTTTTAAAATTTGACGCTATTATCATTTTATTCTCCAATAATTAAAGCTTTTACCCCAGGTAAGATTTTTCCTTCAATTAATTCTAAAGAAGCTCCTCCACCAGTTGAAATAAAAGTCATTTCTTCTTCATCTCCAGTTATACGAACTAAATCAGCCGTATCCCCACCACCAACAACAGTTGTCGCAAAAGAACTAGCTACTGCATGTGAAAGTTTCATAGAACCTTTCATAAACTTATCCATTTCGTAAACACCCATAGGCCCATTCCATAAAATAGTATTAGCATCTTGTAGAGCTAAAGAAAATAATGAAGCAGTTGCAGGCCCAATATCAAGACCCATCCATGTTTTTGGAATTTCTTGAACTGTAGTTACTTTTGCAATTGCTTCTGCACTAAATGCTTCGGCAACAACAACATCAATAGGTAAGTAAAATTTAACACCTAGTTTTTTTGCTTCATCCATAATCTTTTGAGCTTCACCTACTAAATCTTCTTCAACTAAAGATTGTCCAATTTCATAACCCATAGCTTTTAGGAATGTAAATGCCATTCCTCCACCGATTATAATTTTGTCAACTTTTTTAATTAAATTATGTAAAGCTTCTAGTTTTCCTGAAACCTTTGATCCACCAACAATTGAAACAAACGGACGTTTTGGTTCATTTACAATATGATGGAAAAATTTGATTTCTTTTGCAAGTAAAAAACCTGCTGCTTTATGTTCTATATCAAAATGTGCTGTAATTGCTTCAACAGAAGAGTGAGCTCTATGCGAAACTCCAAAAGCATCATTAATATAAACATCAGCCATAGAAGCTAGTTTAGCTGCAAATTCTTTATCATTTGAAGTCTCACCCACGTTATATCTTACATTTTCTAATAATAAGATTTCACCAGCTTTAAGGTTTTTTGCTAATTCCATAGTATCATCTTGAACTACATTTTTAGCCATAATGATTTCTTGTTTTAATAAAGTATGAAGTCTTTTAGCAATTGGTTTTAATGAATATCTTTCATCATATTTATCTTTAGGCCTACCAAAATGTGAAGCTAAAATAATCGCACAATCATTATCAATACAATACCTAATAGTATTAAGTGCTGATTTAATTCTTCTATCATCAGTAATATTTAAATCATCATCCATAGGAACATTAAAATCACATCTAATAAATATTTTTTTACCTACTATATCAATATTTTTAATTTCTTGAAGTTTCATTCTTAACCTTATTTTTTTGAAATGAATAATGCCATGTCAATAAGTCTCGAAGAATATCCCCACTCATTGTCATACCAAGTCATAACTTTAATCATATCATCACCAATAACTTGTGTTAAATCAGATGCAATAATAGTTGAATTAGTATTTCCAACTAAATCAGATGAAACCATCATTTGATTATCAACTGCAACAATTCCAGCTAATTCTTTTGATTTTGATTCAAATAATGCATTAATTTCAGCAGCAGTAGTTTTTTTACTTACACAAAAGTTAACATCAACCATAGATACATTAGAAGTAGGTACTCTAACAGATTGACCATGAATTTTACCATCTAATTTGGGCATTATTAATTTCATAGCTTTTGCAGCTCCAGTTGAAGTAGGAATCATATTTAATGCCCCTGCTCTTGCTCTTCTTTTATCTTTTGAATGTTTAACATCTAAAATATTTTGGTCATTTGTATATGAGTGAATTGTAGTCATTAAAGCTTTTTCAATTCCAAATGCATCATCAATAATTTTAGCAACAGGTCCAAGACAGTTAGTTGTACAAGAAGCATTTGAAATAATATTTTGCCCAGCATATTCATTTTCATTTACACCTAATACAAAAGTAGGAGTAGCATCTTTAGCAGGTGCAGACATTACTACTTTTTTTGCTCCATTATCTAAATGAACTTGACAAGATTCAAGTGTTAAATAAGCACCTGTACATTCTAAAATAACTTCAGCTCCACACTCTTTTGAAAAACCTAACTCTTTTGCATCTCTAGTTGAATAAAGTTTTGCATTTACTTTACCCATTTTAAGGTAACCATTCTCAACTTTAACAGGACCGTCAAAAGTTCCATGAACTGTATCAAACTTAGTAATATATTCTAATATTTCAGGAGTCGCAGTATCGTTAATTGCAACAAGTTCAACATCATCTCGTTTTGCAATTATTCTAGCAACACATCTACCTATTCTTCCAAATCCATTAATAGCAACTTTAAGAGCCATCGTATCCCTTTATTAATGCAAAATTTTCATTATGCATAAGTGTAATTTTAAGACATTTTATCCAAATCTTGCTATAATATAAGTTAAGTAATATTATAAGGATTGAATAAGTGAAGATAGCAATTTTTGGTGGTAGTTTTGACCCGATTCATATTGGGCACAAAAATATTGTTAAGAAAGCACTTAAAAAATTAGATATTGATTTTTTATTTGTAATACCTACATTTTTAAACCCTTTAAAAAAGCGTTCTTTTTTAAGCCCTCAGACAAGACTATCTTTGTTGAAAAAATTATTTTCAAAAAAAGAAAAAGTTATTGTTTGTGATTATGAAATTAATCAAAACAGAGCTGTTTATTCACTTGAAACAATTAAATATCTAAAAGATAGATATCAAGCTTCAAAAATTTATTTAATTATTGGAGCAGATAATTATAATTCATTTGATAAATGGTTTAAACATGAAGAAATTAAAGACTTAGTGGAACTTGTAGTAGTTACAAGAAATGGTTTTGATTATGAAAAAGAAGATAATATTAAAAGATTAAATGTTCAGAAAAACATAAGTTCTTCTGAATTAAGACAATCTCTTAAGCTTGAGTATATTCCTAAAAAAATAAGAAAAAAAGTCAAAAAAATTTGGCAAAAAAGGCAAGACATTGAGTAGATGTGATGAAATCAGAAGAGTACTAGACGAAAAAAAAGCTGAAAATATAGAAGTTATTGATTTAAAATCAAAAAACTATATTGTTGATTATGTTGTAATTGCAACTGTATTAAATGGTAAACATGCTTATTCACTTTTAAATTATTTAAAAACTGAAGTAAAAGGCGAAAATGAACAATTCCTAAGAGTTGATGAAGATTCAGATTGGACTGTAATTGATTTAGGTGATGTTTTAATTCACTTAATGAGTGAATCTCATAGAAAAAAATATTCTATTGGAGATTTTTTATCTACATTAGATAATAAGTAATTATTAGCATTAAGTTATTATTTTAAAAAATAATAACTTAGCAATAAATAAAAGGAATTTCCTTTTATTTACTAACTGGAACGCCTCTCATAATTTTACCGTAATTACCAGCTGCATCTTTTGCTCCACCCATATTACCTGTAACTATTGCTAATACTACAATAACTGCTACTATTATAAGAAACCATTTCATATTACATTACTTCCTTTGCTTTAATACCTAATAAATGAAGACCTAATTTAATACTTAAAGCTACCATTGATAAAACTTTTAAATATTCATTTTGCTCTTTTGTATCTATAATTCTATGCTCATTATAAAATTTATGAACAGAGGCAGCTAAACCATGTAAATAATCAGTGATTTTTTGCATATCTCTTTTAACAAATCCTTCTTCTAAAATAGCAGGAAGTAATTGTGCTTCATATAATAAATTTAGAGCATCTTGATTAACATTTTTTAATTCAACATTTTTAACATCATCAAATTTTAAATCAGCTTTTTTAAATAACTGATTAATTCTAGCATACGCATAATTAATGTAAAACGTTGGGTTTGTACTATCTTGATTTTTTAATGTATCTAAATCAAATTCTAAATGAGTATCTGATTTTTTTGTTAAAAATACAAATCTTAAAGCATCAGCTCCAATTTCTGCTGTAATATCAGACATTAAAATAACATTACCAGCTCTTTTAGACATTTTATAAGGCTCTCCACCTTTAAGTAAAGATACCATTTGAGATAAAATAACTTCAAGTTTAGCTGAGTCGTGGCCTGTAAATTCAATTGCAGCTTTTACTCTTGTAATATAACCATGGTGATCAGCACCCCAGATATTAATGTATCTATCAAAGTTTCTATCATATTTATTTTTATGGTAAATAATATCACCAGCTAAATAAGTAGGAATTCCATTATCTCTTACAACAACTCTATCAGAGTCATCTCCATGATCAGTTGATTTTAAAAATACTTTTTTATCTTTTGTATATAAAGAACCATTATCTTCTAATACAGATCTTGTTTTATCCCAAGAAGTATATAAATCTGATTCATTAACAAAAGTATCAAATTCAATTCCCAAATCTTTTAAATCTTTTTTAATAATTATTAAAACATGATCTTTTGCAATATTTGCTATAAATCTATGTTTTGATTCATCATTAAAAATATCATTACCAAATTCAGCTTGAATAGTTTTTGCTATGTCTAGTAAGTATTCACCTCTATAATATGTTTCTGGATATTCAACGTTTTCATTAAGTAAAAATTCTTTTGCACTCAGACAAACAGATAAACCTAACATGTCCATTTGAGAACCAGCATCATTAACATAATACTCTTGTAAAATATCATAACCTAAGTGTTTACCAACACGAGCAAGTGCATCACCTAAGATAGCTCCTCTTGCATGTCCAATATGTAAAGGACCAGTTGGGTTTGCAGAAACATATTCTAATAATATTTTTTCTTTTTTAACATCAGATTTTGCAAAATCTAAAGCTTTATCTAAAGCTTTATTAGTTAAATCATAAAGAAAATCTTTAGATAATTTAAAGTTTACAAAACCTTTTACTGCTGTTACACTTTCAAACATATCAATATTATCAAACTTTGATGCTAAGTCAGAAGCTATAATCATAGGATTTTTCCTAAGTTCTTTTGCAAGTGAAAATGCTACAGGCGTTGCATAATGACCTAATGATATATCTTTTGGTTTTTCTAAAACTAAATCTCTTTCTAAAATCTTCTCAATTAATTCTTTAACTATATTTTGCAAAAATTTGTCCTAAACTTTTTTTGTTTCTTCAGGTTTATCTGAAGTTTCTTTATTATCTTTTTTTTCAATTTCATCAGCTTTAACAATATCTGATTCATCATCATCTTTAACAGCTTTTTTAAAGTTCTTAATTCCTGAACCTAAACCCTTCATTAATTCTGGTATTTTTTTACCACCAAAAAGTAACAAAACAACTAAAGCGATTAAAATCCATTCCATACCACCAGGCATACCCATAAAAGACTCCTAAATATATTTTTGGTAATAATTATATCTGCTTATTGCTTAAAGGAAATGATTTAAGTCAAGAATACTTTACTTTGAATTTTATATATAAAAAATAATTATTTTAAAAGGATAGAAAATAACTTAAATGCGCAGGCAGCGGCAAACATAGAACCGAAAAGATTGAGACAAATATTAAGCAGCCCTAAAATAAATGAAGTTTGAAGTAAAAAAAAACTCTCTATTGCAAAAGTTGAATATGTAGTTAGGGCACCTAAGAATCCTGTAGTTAAAAAACCTTTAGTTTCAGGTGAGAAGTTATGTAAAGTAAATGCTGCGAATGCAGCACCTATTAGGAAAGATCCTAATAAGTTAACAGCTAATATTCCGTAAGGAAAATCACTTATAAATGTTTTATTAGAAATATAAACTATATAAGCTCTAGAAATTGAACCTAAAAAACCTCCAAGTCCTATTGCTAATATAGTTGAAAAACTCATTATATAGAATTCACTTCTTTATTATAAATAATATTCATTTTTTCTTCCATTTCTTCAAACCATTTAGTTTTTCTATTAGCTTGAATAGGATCTAAATAAATAACTTTTACTGTTCCAGCTTTTGCTCTTAATCCTTGTGAATCAAAAATTGATTTTGTATTAATTAAAACTACTGGTTGAACTCTTAAATTTAATTTATTTGCAACAATAGCAGCACCTGATTTAAATTTTAAAAGATTATCACCTTTAGATCTAGTTCCTTCGGGGAACATAGCAATTGGTCTATCTTTTGAAAGTCTATCTTTTGATTCTTTAATTAATTTCATTAAACCCGTTTTGTTATGTCTATCAATAGTAATCATTTCAGGAGCTCTCATAATATGTCCAAAAAGAAATAAGTCATCAATCTCTTTTTTTCCAACCCAAGCTAAATGTCTAGAGTGAAGATGTTCCATTATAACGATATCCATAACACTTCTATGATTCATTAATAACATATCACAAGAGTTGTCAATTTCACCTACTATTTCTAGTTTAATTCCTAAAAACATCATTTGCATTTTCATCCAAACTTTTATAATTTTATGTACATGTTTTTTAAAACTATACATAAGCACAATTACTACTGCTACAGTACACGAAAACTGAAAAACAATAAACAGGGCTTTAATTCTTGATAACATCTTTTTCCTTGATCCAGCCAATTATTTCTGTATTATTTTTTGTATTAAATAATACTTTATAAAAGCCAGCTTTTTGATTTAATATTTCTACAACTTGTTCTTTATTTGTTTGATGAAAAATTGTAGAATTTTTTGTTGGTAAAATATAAATTACTACATTTTTACTAAGTATAATTGTTTTATTTGGCATTATATATATAATTAAAATTATTAAGAATATTAGTGTAAAAATTAAAAAGATAACTTTTCTCTTCCAAATAGTTAAAATTAATAATAATAAAACAATAATGGCAATAGCCGTTTTTTTATAAAATTCAAAATTTGAATTACTTGGATTTAAATCTGTTTGTGTAGAAACCAAATCATTTTTTAAATCAATAGCAAAAGAAATATTTTTAAATCTTTTAGTATCAGTATTATAATAATTAAATGATATTTTTCTTGTATGTATGGGAATAATTACATGATAAATAAGACTTTGAGAAGGAAAATATTCTTTTAAAAAAGTAATCCCTTGTTCTTTATAATTTTCAGATAAGACAAAATCTTCTAAATTAGCATTTTCCCCAGTTAGTTCTAATACTGTTAATAATTCTTTATTATTATATTGTTTCGTTTTAAAAGAAATAAGTTTTAAATCTTTTGCAATAACTTTTGAAAATTTCTTATTTCCTAAACCTAGAGTTTGATACTTTATATACAAAGGGTTTAAATAAGATACTTCAATAACTTTATTTTTTAAATAAAGTAGAATTTGTATTTTTGGCATAACAAAATTTTTAGAATTAATTTTAAAATAAAATTTATTTACAAACTCACTATTCTTTTTTACTTTCCAATTTGAATGTGGATTAAGAATTGTAATATTCTTAGAATCTACAAATCTAACTTCGAGTCTCTGGAATTTATTTCTTGTTACAATTGTTTTAATATTTACTTCAAATCTTTGTTTTTGATATACAAATTTTGGATAAGATAAATATGAAGAATAAAGTGTTTTACTTATAGCAACTTTTTCTACAATATGTTCTTTATATTCTTTTTTATTTTTATTTTCTTTTTTTAAACTTTTGTTTTCTTTTTCTAAAATTTTATTTTCGCTTTTATCGAAAACTGATAGTTCTTCAGTTTGTAAAACATTAGAAAAAACAAATTGTGAGATTAAAAGAAGTAATAATAAGTGTTTCATTTTTTTCCTTAATAATAAATAGCGCCAAAGCGCTATTTATTTAAAAAACCATTTAACATTTTAACTCCATCACTTGAACCTAAAATGTCTTCCATCGCACGTTCAGGGTGGGGCATTAAACCAAAAATAGTTTTTTCTTTATTACAAATACCTGCAATATTTGAAATAGCTCCATTTAGAGAAATTTCAGCTCCTTTATCATCACAATATTTTAAAATAATTTGATCATTATCTTCTAAATCTTTTAATCCATTTTCATCTATGAAATAATTACCATCATGATGAGCTACAGGAATATTAACAATATCATTATTGTTTAATTCTTGTAAAAAAGCATTATCAGAAGAAATAACTTTAAGTTTTGAAAATTGTGATATAAAATGTAAAGAAGAATTTCTTTTCATTGCACCTGGTAATAAACCAGCTTCTAGTAAAATTTGGAATCCATTACAAATTCCTAAAATTTTTCCGCCATTTTTTGCATAAGTTTGAACAGAGTCCATAATAGCAGCAAACCTCGCAATTGCACCTGATCTTAAATAATCACCATAAGAAAATCCCCCAGGAATAACTAATAAATCAGTGTCTGTTGGTAATTCTTTATCTTTATGCCAAATAATTTCAACTTCGCAGCCTAATCTTTCAAAAGCATATTTAGCATCATATTCGCAATTAGTTCCTGGAAATTGTAATACACTTACTTTCATAATTTAAACTACAATTTTTATTTGGTAATCTTCGATTACAGTATTAGCAAGTAATTTATCGCACATTTTAGAAACTTCAACTTTTGCATCTTCTTCATTTGATGAGTTTAATTCAATAATAATTTGTTTTCCGATTCTAACGTCTTTAACTACATTTTCAAATCCTAAAGTATCTAAAGCATGATGAGTTGCTTTACCTTGATCGTCTAATACACCCTGTTTTAATGCTATATTTATAATTGCTTTCATTTATTACCTTTAATATATTTAAGTTTATATCTATAACTACCATTGGCAGTTTATTATTGAAAAGAGCAAATGCTCAATTAATTACTTGCTTAATCTTGTATGAATAGTACTGTATCCACTTAAAATTACACTCTTAATAGAAGATGGAACTTCTACATCTAATTTTTCACCGGCTTTTAAAGATTTAGCTTTTTCTTTCCAGCTATTTTCTTTTGCAAAGTCTCTTAGAATTTGTTTATCCATTGAAATATATTTTCCAGCTTCAAAATCTTCTAATGCTATAAATCTTGAACTCTCAGGCGTTAAAACTTCATCACCTAAAACCCATTCTCCATTTGCTGAAACAAATATTTCAAACTTAGTATCAACAATAATAATTCCATTATCATGTGCATATTTTGTAAAATTTTTAAATAGTTTTTCTAGTGAAGTAATTATTTCAGGAAATTCTTTTCTAACAGTAGAAGAATTTAAAGGAATATCTTTAATTCCTTTTGTAGTAGGTGTAAAAATTGCTGTATCAAATTTGTGCCACTGTTTAAGGTAAGAAGGAAGTTTTAATCCATAAGGGTCGTTTCCATTTTGACAGGCTTCAAATAATGATCCAGTTAAATAATTTCTAAATATAAATTCAAATTGAACAAGTTCCCCTTCAATTTTAGCTTCTAAAGGTTTACATAGTTCCATAATTTGACATCTTGGAGCTACTGATAAATTTTGACTTACAGTCTCAGATAAAATAGCAGTTCTTATACCTTCTTCTTTTGCATATGCTGCACCAGAATTAGATATAGTAGTTTGAGATATTCCTTTTCCTTCAATTTCAAGATTCAAAGGTATATCAAATACAGAACAACGATCACTTCTTACGAGTAATACTTTTTGTTCTTCTCCTGGACAAGTATAAAGGTCAGCATTTTTACCAATATAAAATAAGTTATAGCCTAACTCTTCTAATTCGTTAATGCCTTTTTTAGATGTAATTTTCTTTTCTAGTGGCCAAAGACCAAGTGCTATAATATCACTAATGTTCATTTACTCTCCTACTAATTCATTATTATCAAACTTTTTAGAATATCAACAGCAATATTTAATTGATTATCTAAAACTACTTGCTCTTTTGTAATTATTTTATCATTTATTTTTACTTTTACTTTTTCTGCTTTACTTTTTTTGCCTTCTACTTTCTCAAGTTCTCCTTCTAAGTGTTTTTTAAGATCTGCTTCTTTAATTTCGAATTCATTTTCTTTTTTACTTACTACTTTTCCAGCATGTGCAATAATATCTGGCATTACACCTTTAGCTTGAATAGTTCTTCCACTTGGTAAATAATATTTAGCAATAGTGATTTTAATACCTTCACTTTTATCTTTTACAATTGGTAAGACTGCTTGAACAGAACCTTTTCCAAATGTTTTTTCACCAACAATAATAGCTCTTTTATGATCTTGTAAAGCGCCTGCTACAATTTCTGAAGCTGAAGCACTTCCTTCATTAACTAAAACAACTAAAGGTGCTTTTGTTAATGTAGCTCTATATGTAGCTTCAAATTTTTCTTCATCACTTTTATCTCTACCTTTTTGAGAAACAATTACACCTTTATCAACAAAAAGATCAGTAACTCCAATAGCTTGATTTAAAAGTCCCCCAGGATTATTTCTTAAATCTAAAACAATACCTTTGAATTTTTTATTCTTTTTAAGTGCTTTTCTTAGGCCTTTTACAACTTTTCTATCAAAAGATGAAACTCTTAGATATAAAATATCATCACCAATAGTTTTAATATAAACTGATTGAATTTTTATAATATCTCTAATAATTTTAATTTTTAGAGGTTTGTTTTCACCTTTTCGTACAATTGTTAAAACAATAGGAGTTTTTGGTTTCCCTCTCATATATCCAACTGCTTCATCTAATGTAATATTAATAGTAGATTTATTATCTATTTTTAATATAATATCACTAGCTTTTATACCAGCTTTATAAGCAGGTGTATCATCAATAGGAGAAATTACAGTTAATGCACCATCTCGCATACCTACAGTAATACCTAAACCACCGAATTCTCCAGCTGTTTGTATTTTCATTTCTTTGAAATACTTTTTGTCCATGTATGTTGAATGAGCATCAAGTTCTTGCATTAAACCTTTTAATGCTTTATTAACTATTTCTTCTAATTCAATATCATCTACATAATATTTTTCAACAGTGCCAATAACTTGTGTTAATTTTGATAAAGACTCAAACCTAGTTGGTTTTTTATCGTCTGTGTTTGCAGAAGCTTGTAATGAAGTTAGAAAAGATGTAACTATCACAAAAGAAGCAATAAACTTTCTCATCGAATACCTTTAAACTTTAATATTTTGTATTATATTGAATTGTTTATAAAAGTAAGGTTTTATAATTTTTTATGTAATATATGTACTAATTTTTTTAAAGGGAAAATATGAGTTTAAAAGAAAATATTAATTTTGTAAAAGAAGAAATTACTAGTGAAGAAAAATTTTTAGAAAGTTTTGTAAGAGTTGAAAACTTTTTTAAAAAATATAAAAAAATGATTCTAGCTGGTCTTGGAATTGCAATTATTGCAATAATTGCAGTAAACGTAAATACGTATGTTGAAGATGAAGCTAAAATTGAAGCAAACATTGCTTTTAACAAGGTTCTATTAAATTCAAATGATAAAGATTCATTAAATATTTTAAAAGATAAAAGTGAAACTTTATATAATTTAGCAATTTATATTAATAATTCTAAAGAAAATAAAAGTATTGATACTAATATTAAATACTTAAAAGAACTAAATGTTTATAAAAAAGCTTTAGAAGAAAAAAATATTAATACACTAAATGAAGTATCTATGGAAAATGATTTTTTATTAAAAGAATTCGCAATTTTTAATAAAGCATTATTATTAGCACAAGAAAATAAATTTAAAGAAGCAAAAGAAGCATTAAAATTAATCAAATCTGATTCAAAAGTAAACGAATTAAAAAACTTACTTAATCATTATTTATTAAGCAAATAAAATGAAACATTTAATACTTCTATTTTCACTTTTATTTATATTTCAAGCTTGTTCATCTAAAAAATATTATGAAGCAGAAAAAACATCTACTTTAAATGAAAAGGTTCATTTTTTAGATTCTGAAATTACTTCATTTAATAAAGATGGGGCAAGTTTAAATAATAATACAGTAATTACAGAAGAAGGGATTTTAGATAATAAAATTCCTGAAAACTTTTCTTTTATAAATTATTCTAATAATAAAATAATTGCATCTAATAAAAAAGATAAAATATTCTTAGATAATAAAATTTTAGATTTAAAAAAACATGTAATTGCAGCATCTGTAAATGATTCTGTTTTAGCTTTAATTTTAAGTGATAATAGTTTAGAGATATATAACTTAGAAAATGAGAAAATTGTTTTTAAAGAATATCTTTCAAAATCATTTGTAAATGATGTAAGAATAGCAAATCCTATTTTTATTGGTGATTTAATTTTATTTCCTAGTTTAGATGGAAAAATTGTTATTGTTAATTTTAACAACTGAGGACTTGGTAATTTGGCACATCGTTGGCGTAAGAAATTTCGACTAGAGGGTAATATTATAAGCCCTTAGATGCAAAGAAAGTTTGAAAATTAAAGGAAGGGTGTCACGAAAATTTACCCCCTAATTTTATTTGCTTATCTTAATCTACTTATTACAACTAAACGAACAAAAAAAACGCATCAAAGAATATTAATATTTGCGGAAACTGTGA